>JANNDW010000438.1:0-9603 GCA_031378125.1 Methylibium sp.
CAGCTCGGCCAGCTTGATCATCGTTTCAGCCTCTTCGCGCTGCTGCGGTGTGTTGCTGCGCACCAGGCGCCCGCGCGCATAACCGCTGTGCAGCACCAGGTGCGTCACGCGCTCGGGGTGGCGCACCGCGTAGGCGATGGCGATCGGCGCGCCCTGTGAAATGCCGAGCAGCGCAAAGCGCTCGGCGCCGATCGCGTCGGCCACGGTTTCCAGGTCGCGCACCCAGCTGTCGAACGACAGGTCGTCGACCGCCCAGTCCGACAAGCCACAGCCGCGTTCGTCGTAGCGCACCAGGGTGCATTGCGCCGAGAGGTCGTTCAGCAGGTGGCTCCAGACCGGGCTTTCCCAGTCGTATTCCAGGTGCGACAGCCAGGTCGCGGCCTTGATCAGCGTCGCGCCCGCACCGGTGGAGGCATAGGCGAGCCGCACGCCGTCGTGGCCGCGCGCGAACCGAATCTGTTGCTTGGTGGCGGACATCGGGGTCTGAGGGGTGAGGGCCAGCATGGCAATTTACCGCAGCCTGGATGACGGACTTACGGCATCGGCCGGTCTCTGGATGCGGCCATGCTTGATTGCCACACGGTCAGCGGCCAGCGGGCCAACGCCATTGGCTGCGTCGCGCGGCGCCTCAGCGAACTTGAGCTTGCACGGCCCACATGGCGCAAGCTGGCTCGCCGGTGGGGTCAGCTTGCGAGCTGCTTGAACATGACCAGCGCATCGACGAACCCCAGGGATGGGTGCCGAAACGCGCGCGGAAGGGTGCCGACCACGGAAAAGCCGAGCTTGCGCCACAGACGAATCGCAGGCTCGTTGGTGGCGACAACCAGGTTGAACTGCATCGCAAGAAAGCCCATGGCCACGGCTTCGGCCTGCGAATGCTCACACATGGCCGACGCGATGCCTTGCCCTTGGGCCGCCGCCGCGACCACATAGCCGCAGTTGCAGACATGGGAGCCGAGCCCGGGCTGGTTGGGCTTGATGAAGTAGCTTCCCAGCACGCGCCCGCCGGGTTCACAGGCGACATAGGTTGCGCTGGGGAGTTCGATCCAGGCCCGGTGGATTTCGGCCTCCGTGCTCAACGGGGAGAAGGCGTAGCTGTCCCCGGCCTTGAAGGTGGCCTGCAGAAAGGGCCAGACGGCTGGCCAGTCGGCCTCTTGACAGCGGCGAATGGTGGCCATGGCATGCGGTGTGGGTGGTGCAATTTCAGCGGGCGGGGCGCGCGGGCGTGGATTCGATGAAGGCCACCACGTCGTCCAGCACCGGCGCCAGCCAGCGCAGCGGCCAGGCGAGCGCTGCCGCCAGCGTGACATGGTTGACGCGCTCGTACAGCTTCATCTGCACTGGCGCACCCGCGGTTTGCAACCGGGTGGCCAGGCCCACGGTGTTGCGCTGCGGGTCGATCAGGCTGTCGGAAAGCGCGGCACCCAGGAAGGCGCGTGGCGAGTCCTTGGCGGCATAGTCCACCGGCTGCGAGCCGGGCGGGTAGTTGGGGTGGAAGAACACCGGCCGCGTGTTGGGGTTGCTCATCGGCAGGAAGTCGTAGGCGCCGGCCAGGCCGATCCAGCCGGCCAGTTCAGTGGGCGCATGGCCGGCGCCCTTCAGCCAGCGTGCGTCCAGCGCCAGCATCGCGGCGTTGTAGCCCCCCGCGCTGTGGCCCATGACGAACACGCTTGCGGGGTCGCCGCCCAGGCGAGCCGCTTCGCGAAGGCCATAGGCCGCGGCGAGCGCGCAGTCGCTCAGGAAGTCGGGATAGCGCACCTCGGGGTAGAGCCGGTAGTCGGCCACCAACGTAAGCACACCGCGCGAGGCCAGCGCCGTGCCGACGAACTTGTAGCCGGCCCGCTCGCCGCTGTTCCACGAGCCACCGTAGAAGAACACCACCACCGGCCAGCCCGCCGCCGGTGCGGACGCGGTTGGGCGGTAGATGTCGAGCTTGTGGCGCGGCAGCGGGCCGTAGGAAACACCATCCAGCGACGTCGGCCCTTCGCGCGATGCGATGGCGTTGAGCGCGGCCGTGGGGGCACATGCCACCAGCAGCGCGAGCGCCGACAGTGGCAGCACAACCCAAAGTAGTACGAGCTTGAGGACGCGCAAGAAGAAACCCCGCAACACAATGATCGAGTTTATGCGGCTGCCGATGGCCGTCCCAACAGCGCGCGGGTTGCGCCGCGCGCGGGGTCGGCCCGGTTCAGCCCAGCCTTGCGCGGTGCCGCGCCACCTGCACGCGCACCTGCTCCGGCGCCGTGCCGCCCAGCCCATTGCGCGCGTTCAGAGAGCCTTGCAATGTGAGCACGGGGTAGACGTCTTCATCGATCCGGGGGCTGAAGGTCTTCAGGGTGTCAAGCGGCAAGTCGCTGAGGCTTGCGCCTTTGGCGATAGCCAGTTTTACCGCATGCGCCACCACCTCGTGCGCGTCGCGGAACGGCAAGCCCTTGTTCACCAGGTAGTCGGCCAGGTCGGTCGCGGTGGCATGGCCGCGCAGCGCGGCTTGCTCCATCGCCGCGGGCTTCACGGTGATGCCGGCGACCATCTCGATGAAGATGCGCAGCGTGTCCTTCAGCGTGTCCACGGTGTCGAACAGCGGCTCCTTGTCTTCCTGGTTGTCTTTGTTGTAGGCCAGCGGCTGGCCCTTCATCAAGGTGATCAGGCCCATCAGGTGGCCGACCACGCGGCCGGTCTTGCCGCGTGCGAGTTCGGGCACGTCGGGGTTTTTTTTCTGCGGCATGATGGAACTGCCGGTGCAAAAGCGGTCGGCCAGGTCGATGAAGCCGAAGTTCTGGCTCATCCACAGCACCAGCTCTTCGCTCAGGCGCGAGAAGTGCACCATGCACAGCGCGGCGGCCGCCGTGAATTCGATCGCGAAGTCGCGGTCGCTCACCGCGTCCAGGCTGTTCTGGCACACGCTGGCGTTGCCGTTGGCGTCGACCATGCCCAGCGTTCGAGCCACACGTTCGCGGTCCAGCGGGTAGCTGGTTCCGGCCAGCGCGGCAGCGCCCAGCGGCAGCCGGTTGGTGCGGGTTCGCACCTCGGCCATGCGCTCGGCGTCGCGCGAAAACATCTCCACATAAGCCAGCAGGTGGTGGCCAAAGCTCACCGGCTGAGCCACCTGCAAATGGGTGAAGCCGGGCAGGATGACGCCGGCATTCGCATCCGCCATTTCGACCAGCGCACGCTGCAGTTCGGCCAGCAGGCCGGCGATGGCCGTGGTCTCGTCACGCAGCCACAAACGCAGGTCGGTGGCCACCTGGTCGTTGCGCGAGCGGCCGGTGTGCAGCCGCTTGCCGGCGTCGCCCACCAGTTGCGTCAACCGGGCTTCGATGTTGAGGTGCACGTCTTCCAGCTCCAGCTTCCAGTCGAACTGGCCGGCTTCGATATCGGCGGCGATCTGCGCCAGGCCGCGTTGAATGGCGGCGTGGTCGTCGGCGCTGATGATGCCTTGCGCCGCCAACATCTCGGCATGCGCCAGGCTGCCGGCAATGTCGGCCCGCCACAGCCGCTGGTCGAACGACACGCTGGCGGTGTAGCGCTTGACCAGCTCGCTCATCGGCTCTGAAAACAGCGCCGACCAGGCCTGGGACTTCTTGTCGAGTGGGTTGCTGGACATGGGGTTGTGATTTCGGGCGCACAAAACGCAGAGGCCAAAACGGGCCCAACGGGCCGCGACAGGGCGGGAGTTGGCGACAATGCGCAGGTTGCGCAGCCAGTGTGATTCTATCGAGCCGCCATACGCCATACGCCATACGCCATATCGCAGCGCACCCGCCCCGCCCCATGAACCGACCGCCCCCCATCGACACCCGCCAAGCCGTTGCGGCAACGCGCCCGTCCGAGCTGTCCTCCACCGGCTTCGGCCCGACGCTGCTCGATGCGCCCGGCCCGGTGCTGGCGCAGCGTGCGGGCGCCGGCTCGGTGTTCGATGTCTGCCACGTCGGCGTGGTGTTGCGCGCCTTGCTGCTGGTGCATGCGGTGGTGGCCATCGGCGTGATGTTCGTGGCCGCCAGCGCCAAGGCCTGGATCGGGCTGCTGGCGGCCGGATCGGCGCTGGCCTTGCCGGCCGTGCTGCTGTGGCTGCTGGTGGCGTGTGGGCTCAAGCGCCCGCTCGGAGCGCTGCCATTGGCGGGGCAGTGGCTGGCGGCGACGGGCCTGGGCGCCATCAGCGGTTTGTGCGGCGGATTGTTGGCCTGGTTTCCGATGCCCGACGAAACGGTCAAAGGCCATTGGCTGGCCGCCACGCTGGCCGGTGCGGGCTTGGCGGCGGTGATGTTTCAATGGCTGCACATGCGCGCCCAGGCCAGCGTTCCGGCCGAAACCAGCGCGCGCCTGGCCGAGCTGCAGTCGCGCATCCGGCCCCATTTTTTGTTCAACACGCTCAACACCGCGCTGACGCTGGTGCGGCTGGACCCGGCGCGTGCCGAAGGCCTGCTCGAAGACCTGGCCGAGCTGTTCCGCGTGGCGCTCAGCGACACCGGCAGCGCCGTGACGCTGGACGAAGAAGTGGAACTGGCGCGCCGCTACCTCGCCATCGAGCAAATTCGTTTTGGCGACCGCTTGAAAGTGGTGTGGGAGCTTGACAGCGCTGCCGGCGCCGCGCGCGTGCCGCCGCTGCTGCTGCAGCCGCTGGTGGAGAACGCGGTGCGCCACGGCGTGGAGCCGGCCGCCGAGGGTGGCGCCATCCGCGTGCGCACGCGGGTGAAGCTTGGCCGCGCGGTGATCTCGATCGTCAACACCGTTGCGGCGGGCGGATCGCGCCCCGGCAACGGCATGGCGCTGCACAACGTGCGCGAACGGCTGCGGCTGATGCACGACGTGGCGGCGAGTTTCGAGACCCGCCAGGAAGGCGGCACGTTCCGGGTGCAAATCGTGGTGCCGCTGTGATGGGCTTCGGCGCACTGTGCGGGGAGCGTCAATGAGCACCGCACGGCCGCTCCGAAGGTGCTCACTCCCCCTTGGGGCGACGGCCCGAAGCGCCAAGGGGGTCCAATGAGCTTGCGGGTTCTGTTGGTCGACGATGAGGAGCTGGCCCGCTTTCGGCTGCGCGGCTTGGTGAACGAATGCCTGGCGCCCAAGGCCAGCGTGGTCGGCGAGGCCGCCGGCGTGGCGCAGGCGCAGGTGTGGCTGGCCGCGCACTCGTGCGACGTGGTGCTGCTCGACATTGCGATGCCCGGGCGCGACGGCACGCAACTGGCCGCCGAGCTGCGCGGCCGGCCCGATTCACCGGCCGTGGTGTTCGTCACCGCGCACGCCCAGCATGCGTTGAGGGCCTTCGACCTGGACGCGGTGGACTACCTCACCAAGCCGGTCCGGCGCGAACGCTTGCAAGCCGCGTTGCAGCGCGTGGCCCAGCGCATCGCGCACACACCGGCGGCCGCTCCAGCGCCTGTCGAAGAACCGCCCGCCATCGTCGTCAGCGACCGTGGCCGTGTTGTGCGCGTGCCGCTGGCCGAGGTGCTCTACCTGAAGGCCGAACTGAAGTACGTGACGCTGCGCACCGCCGATCGCAGCCACGTGCTCGATGAATCTCTGTCCGACCTGCAGGAACGGCTCGGCGAGCGTTTTTTGCGCGTGCACCGCAATGCGCTGGTCGCCCGTTCGGCCGTGCGCGCGCTGCAGCGCCGCGTGATGCCCGGCGAGGGCGACGAAGACGGCGGCGAAAGCTGGGCCGTGTGCATCGCCCCGGTGGATGAATGGCTGGCCGTGTCGCGCCGCCAGGTGGCGGCGGTGCGCGAGGCGCTGGTGACGGCGGGGCGGTAGGTCGACCACGCTCTTCGAGCCGCCTGAGCTGTCGACCGACACGAATGGATACCGAACGCACCCACGCTGAACGTGCACATCGGCCACGGGCGTGGCGAATCGCCGCGCCGGTGTGCGTGGTGGTTGGAGCCGCCCTGCTTGCGTGGCACTGGAATCCCGTCGCGCGCAATCGGCAGGTCCGGTCGACAGACTCGGGCGCGCAGCAGACGCAATGGGCTTCGGTGCCGCTGCCCGCGCCTTCGCTGCCTCGCGTGGCCGCGTCGGGGCGCGTCACTGCGGCCGGAAATTGTGGCGCCGCCGCCGCCCGTGAAGGCGCTTGGGGCGTGCCACCCACCGAAGAAGCAAATGCCCTGCGCGCAGCGCGGGTGAAGGGAGTGGCTCATCGGACCCTGGCCGCAATGTCCACCAGCGCCGACCCGCTCGCCAAGGCCACTGCGCTGCTGCTCAAGCCTTTGATCGCCGATCTCGAACGGATTCAGAAGGAGGTCGGCGTGTTGCCGTGCGAGAGCAAAGACTGCCTGCTCGCAGCCGCAGCGACAGCGGGGGCATCATGGATGTCCAAGCCCGATGCTGGCGCACAGGCCGCCTTCGACGAACTGGCGCGCATGGCAGCCGGCAACCCGGACCCGCGCATCTATGCGCTCGCGTTTCATGCCTGCGGCGTTTACAAGGCTGAGCGCGTCGGCGCATGCCAGCTGATTTCCGCCGAGCAATGGGCGCGGCTCGACGCCGACAACGCTGTCCCGTGGAACTTTGTCGCCGCGCAAGCCCGCCAGCGCAACGACGACGCGACCGTGCGCGAGGCCATGCACCGCATCGGCCAGGCGCGCCGCAGCCACGTTGGCTGGGGCGACACACTCAAGCTGGTGATCGATCACGCACCGGCCGACGAGGCCTTGCTCGAGGGATCCCTTGCACTCGTTGGCTCTGTCGTCAGCGTTCAGGCGAGCTGGGTCTTGCCCGGGTACCAGGCCATCACGCAATTTTGCAAGTCCGAGGCGGTGCTCGACGGCAACCGCCGCCAGACCTGCAGCGCCATAGCCGAAGTGCTGACTGAGAAGTCGGACACGATGCTCGAGCAAGCCATTGGCACGGGCATCGGCCAGCGTGCGGGGTGGCCTGAGGCGCGCGTGGAGGCCCTCAAGAAGGAACGCGACGAAGTGACCCAGGCCATGGGCCTCCTGACGAACCAAATCTCAGAGCCGATCTGCGCGGATTTTCGACAAAGCTTGGACAACTTTCGCCAGATGGGAATCGACGGCGAGATGGGTGCCATGCGTCGTTGGGTTGCACAATCGCCACCAATCTTACGGGCGCGCGGTGGTGACAGGGCGAAAGCGGCGAGCTACCCTGAGCAGGGGAAGTGAGGGTCAAATGCCCGCAACTTCCGCAACGGAACCGACCCCGCAACGACCACCCGCAGCACCAGGAGGATTGTCATGGCCACCCGCCCACACGTCTGCATCCAACGCCCGCTTCCCGCGGACCTGATGAAGTTCCAATCCACCGTGCGGCGTGGCGGCAGCACGCGTGCCATCATGCCCATCGGCAAGCTGTGGATGAACGGCAGCACGCTGCGGGTGCGCTTCATCGGCGGCACCACGGCGCAACAGGCCAAGGCCCGCGAGCAGGCGCTGTGGTGGACGCAGTTTGCCAACCTGAGGTTCGACTTCACCGGCGCGCCCGACGCCGAGATTCGCGTGGCCTTTGATGCGAACAACGGCGCCTGGTCTTACGTCGGCACCGACAACCGCGGCATCCCGCTCGACCAGCCGACGATGAACCTGGGCTTCATGGACGGCGGCACGGCGGGCCACGAGTTCGGCCACGCCATCGGCATGGCGCACGAACACCAGAACCCGGCCGGCGGCATTGAATGGAACGAAGCCGTGGTCCTGCGCGACCTGTCCGGCCCGCCCAACCACTGGGACGAGGCGAAGATTCGCCACAACGTGCTGAACAAGTACAGCGTCGACCAGGTCAACGGCACGGCGTTCGACCCCGACTCGATCATGCTGTACTTCTTTCCCGGCAGCTGGGTCAAGAGTGGTGTGGGCACGCATGCCAACGAAGTGCTCTCGACCACCGACAAGGCCTACATCGCCAGTGCCAGGGCCTACCCGAAGACCGCGCCGACGGTGCTGGACGCCGTCGAGATCAAGGTCGGCGCGACCCGGCGAACGGCAGCGGCCATCGGCAAGGCGGGTGAGGAAGACCTGTTCAAGTTCAGCGTGGCCAGCGGCGGCACGCACATCGTCGACACCCGCGGGCCGACCGACGTGGTGATGAAGCTGTTCGGCCCGAACAGCCCTACGGCGGTGATCGCCGAAGATGACGACAGCGGCGTGGACGCCAATGCGCTGATCCGCGCCGACCTGATTCCCGGGCTGTACTACGCGCAGGTGCGGCACTACAACCGGGCGAACGGGATGGGGAATTACACAGTGAAGGTTCGGCGGGCTTGACCAAATCATGGGCGCTCACACTGGCTTTCGGCTGCCGCGGATTTGCCTGCCGCGGCCTGACATCGACCTGAAAAAGTGGGCGGTCGTCGCCTGCGATCAGTACACCTCCGAGCCAGAGTACTGGCACAAGGTGGCGCATGAAGTCGGTGACGCGCCATCGAGCCTGCGGCTGATCTTCCCCGAGGCCCACCTTGAATCGGTGGATGCCCCCGCGCGCATTCGCCAGATCCAGCAAACGATGCGGCGCTACCTTGCCGACGGGCTGCTCCGCGAACGCGAAGGCGCCATCTACGTCGAGCGAACCGTAGACCAAAGAACCCGCCGCGGCCTGATGCTCGAGCTCGATCTGGAGCACTACGATTTCAGCCGCGGATCGGCCAGCCTGATCCGCCCGACCGAGGGCACGATCGTGGCGCGCCTGGCCCCGCGCATCGCGGTGCGACGCGGCGCCGAACTGGAGTTGCCGCACATCCTGGTGCTGATCGACGACCCGCTGCACACGGTGATCGAACCCATGGCCGCCTCTCTCCAGACGATGGAAAAGCTCTACGACACCGAGCTGATGCTCGGCGGCGGCCGGGTCTGCGGCCATGCCGTCGACGCGGCCCAGAGCGAGCGTGCGGTCCAGGCGCTGCAGGCGCTGGCCAGCCCACAGGCGTTTGCGGCGCGTTACGGTGTTCCGGTCAACACCCCAGTGATGCTCTTCGCCGTCGGTGACGGCAACCACTCGCTGGCCACCGCCAAGTCGATCTGGGACAGCGTCAAAGGCTCGGTGGGCAAGGACCATCCCAGCCGTTACGCGCTGGTCGAGGTGGAGAACATCCACGATCCTGCGCTGGCGTTCTCACCCATTCACCGCCTGCTGTTTGGTGTTTCTGTCGACGTTCGCCAGGGGCTGGCCGAGTCGTTCGGCAGCCGCTTGGCGTGCACGGACGTGCCCTCGGCAGACGCGATGCGCGAGCGTGTGCAAACCACGGCCGGCTCCGTTCACGCCGTGGGCCTGATCGGGCCCGGCGCACGCTTCAGCGTGATCACGATTGCCGACCCGCCATCGACGCTGGCGGTCGGCACGGTCCAGCCGTTCATCGACGGCTTGATCGAGCGCGGTGGCGCCACCCAGGTCGACTACGTGCACGGCGATGAGGTTCTTGAACGCCTTGCAATGATCGACGGCAGCGTCGGCATTCACCTCGCGGCGGTGAGCAAGAGCGACCTGCTGCGCAGGGTGGTGCACGAAGGCCCCTTGCCCCGAAAGACGTTCTCGATGGGTGAGGCCCACGAAAAGCGCTTCTACTTCGAGGCCCGGCGGATCAGCAGGCCGGACGACGACGCCGCGGCAACGCGCTGACCCATCCGAGGCCCGGCGCCCTCAAGCGCTTGGACCGAG
>JANNDW010000445.1:0-2158 GCA_031378125.1 Methylibium sp.
CGGCCACGACGGCCACACCACCATGCTGATCGGCGCCGCCAAGGCGCTGGCCGCAACCCGGCAGTTCGATGGCACGGCGGTATTGATCTTCCAGCCCGGCGAAGAAGGCTTTGCCGGCGCCAAGGCGATGATCGACGACGGTCTGTTCGACCGCTTTTCGGTTGACGCCGTCTACGCCATGCACAACTGGCCCAGCCTCGCGCCGGGCATGGTCGGCGTCAACCCCGGGGCGATGATGGCCGCGGCCGATCGCATCGAGATCGTCATCAACGGCCGCGGTGGGCATGGCGCGCACCCCTACATGACCATCGACCCGGTGCTGGTGGCGGCGCACATCATCACCGCCGCCCAAAGCCTGGTGTCGCGCAACGTCAATCCGCTCGACAACGCGGTGGTGAGCCTGTGCGCGATGCAGGCCGGCGACCTGGGCGCCTACAGCGTGATACCGCGCCAGGCCCGCCTGATGGGCACGGTTCGCACCTTCCGCCGTGACGTGCAGGACATGCTGGAGGAGCGGCTGGGCCGGCTGGTCGAATCGGTCGCCGTCGGGTTCGGCGCCACGGCCACGCTCGACTATCGCCGTTCCTACCCTGCCACCATCAATACACCCACGCAGGCGATGTTCGCCGCCGACGTGGCGGCAACGCTCGTCGGCGAGGAGCACGTGATCCGCGACCTGCCCCCGAGCATGGGCGCGGAGGACTTTTCCTTCATGCTGCAAACCAAGCCGGGCGCCTATCTGCGGCTGGGCCAGGGCGGCGAAGGCGGCTGCTTTCTGCACAGCACGCGTTACGACTTCAATGACGAAATTTTGCCGCTGGGGGCGGCCCTGTTCGCCTCGCTGGCCGAACAGGCCATGCCGCTGGTGAAGCCTTGAACAAGAGAAATCAGGAACACAAGATCACCGGGAGATGATGATGAGCTTCAAACACGCTGTTCTGGGCGTCGCTCTGGCATTCGCCTGCACCTTGAGCCAGGCGGTGACGCTGCGCGTGGCCAACCAGGGCGACGCCCAGTCGATGGACCCGCATTCGCTCAACGAGGCGTTGCAGCTGACCTTCACCAGCAATGTCTACGAGCCGCTGGTGGGCCGGGACCGGAAGCTGGGCGTCATACCGGCCCTGTCCACCCAATGGAAGCAGACCGCGCCCACCGTGTGGCGGTTCGAGCTGCGCAAGGGCGTGAGCTTTCACGACGGCACGCCATTCACCGCCGACGACGTGGTGTTTTCGTTCAAGCGCGCCTCCAGCGAAGGCTCGGACATGAAGAGCTACACGTCGTCGTTCAAGGAGGTGCGCAAGATCGGCGACCACGCGGTCGAGATCGAAACCTTGACGCCGTTCCCGATCCTGCCCGACGTGATCACCAACGTTTTCATGATGAGCAAAAAATGGTGCGAGGACAACAAGGCGCTGGTGCCGGTTGACCGCCGCAAGGGCATCGAGAACACGGCCAGTTTCAAGGCCAACGGCACGGGCCCGTACCGGTTGAAGGAGCGCCAGCCGTCGACCCGCACGATGCTGGTCAAGAACGGAACCTACTGGGGCAAGGTCGAGGGCAATGTCACCGAGGTCGTGTTCACGCCCATCGCCAACGAGGCCACCCGCGTCGCCGCGCTGCTGTCGGGCGAAATCGATTTGATGGAGCCGGTGCCGCTGCAGGACATCGAGCGCCTGAAGGCCACGCCCAACCTCACGGTGATGCAGGGCCCCGAGCTGCGCACGATCTTCCTGGGCATGGATCAAAAGCGCGACGAGCTGCTGTTTTCCAGCGTCAAGGGCAAGAACCCGTTCAAGGACCGGAAAGTGCGCCAGGCGTTCTACCAGGCCATCGACACCGAGACCCTCAAGACCCGGGTCATGCGCGGTGCCGCGACGCCCGCCGCACTGATGATCGGCCCGGGCATCAACGGCTTCCCGGCCGAGATCAACAAGCGCCTGCCCCTCGATGTGGAGGCGGCCAAGAAGCTGATGGCCGATGCCGGCTATCCGAACGGCTTTGAGATCGGCATGAACTGCCCGAACGACCGCTACGTCAATGACGGCCAGATCTGCCAGGCGGTGGCGGCCAATCTGGCGCGCATCAACGTGAAGGTGAACCTGCAAACCGAAACCAAGGTCACCTACTTTCCGAAGATCCTGCGCCGCGACACCAGCTT
>JANNDW010000003.1:0-58110 GCA_031378125.1 Methylibium sp.
GGTTCGGCAATCGCCTTCGAACGCGGCGACCACATGCGCATGACGGCCGTCGTCAGCAAGCTGCAGCCGGCGACGCGCGCCTTCCTCGACGTGCTGGCCACCGCCGCGGCGCTGGCTTTTCTGGTGTTGATCCTGCCGCATGCCTGGGAGTACGCGGTCGAAGAAGCGGTGATGCTGACCCCGGCGCTCGAAATCAAGAACTCGTGGCGGGTGGCGGCGATGGCGGTGGGCTTCGGCGCGATGGCGTTGTTCGCGCTGATGCGGCTGGTGCAGGTGGGCCGACCACGGCAGGTGGCGCTGGCGCTGGCGCTGACCGTCGGCCTGATCGTGTTGATGACACTGCTGCAACCGGTGTGGCGGCAGTTGGGCAACTTCAATCTGGTGGTGTTTTTCGTCGTCGTCGTCGCGGCGGCGGTGTTCGCGGGTGTGCCGATCGCGTTCGCGTTCGGGCTGGCCACGCTGGGTTACGTGATGCTGACCACCCACACGCCGGTGCTGATCGTCGTCGGCCGCATGGACGAAGGTGTGAGCCACCTGATCCTGCTGTCGGTGCCGCTGTTCGTGTTTCTCGGCCAGCTGATCGAGATGACCGGCATGGCGCGCGCCATGGTGGGCTTCCTGGCCAGCCTGCTCGGCCACGTGCGCGGTGGCCTGCACTACGTTCTGCTTGGGGCGATGTACCTCGTCTCGGGCATCTCCGGGTCCAAGGCCGCCGACATGGCCGCCGTGGCGCCGGTGCTGTTTCCCGAGATGGTGAAGCGCGGTGCGAAGGAAGGCGACCTGGTCGCGTTGCTGGCGGCCACCGGTGCGCAGACCGAGACCATCCCGCCGAGCATTGTCCTGATCACGATCGGCTCAGTCACCGGCGTGTCGATCGCTGCGCTCTTCACCGGCGGCCTGTTGCCGGGCCTGGTGCTGGCGGTCACGCTGATGGCGGTGGTGTGGGTGCGCTACCGCAATGAAGACTTGAGCGGCGTCAAGCGCGCCAGCGGCCGCCAGGTCGGGCGCGCCTTCCTCATCGCCGTGCCGGCGCTTGCGCTGCCCTTCATCATCCGCGCTGCGGTGGTCGAAGGCGTGGCCACCGCCACCGAGGTCTCGACCATCGGCATCGCCTATGGCGTCGTGGCCGGATTGCTGATCTACCGCCAGTTCGACTGGAAGCGCGTCTATCCGATGCTGGTTGACACTGCCAGCCTGTCGGGCTCGATCCTGCTGATCATCGGCGCTGCCACGGCCATGGCCTGGGGGTTGACGCAGTCGGGCTTCTCGCGCGCACTGAGCGAGGCGATGCGTGCCATGCCCGGCGGCGCGGCCAGCTTCATGGCGGTCTCGATCGTGGCCTTCATCGTGCTGGGCAGCGTGCTCGAAGGCATTCCGGCGATCGTGCTGTTCGGGCCGCTGTTGTTCCCGATCGCCAAGGCCGTCGGCATCCACGAGGTTCACTACGCGATGGTGGTGATCCTGGCGATGGGCATCGGCCTGTTCGCGCCGCCTTTCGGCGTCGGCTATTACGCGGCCTGCGCGATCGGCCGCGTCAATCCAGACGAGGGCATCCGGCCGATCGTGGGCTACCTGGCGGCACTCTTCGTCGGCTTGCTGGTGGTCGCGCTGGTGCCGTGGATCTCGATCGGCTTCCTATGATTCCCTCTTCCTCAACGCACATGCAGACACATCCTGATTCCGAACGCCGCGTCGCGCTGGTCACCGGCGGCGCCAAGGGCATCGGCGCCGAGGTCTGCGAGCGCCTGGCCGCGGCCGGGCACCAGGTGCTGGTGGCCGACCTTGATGTCGAGGCCGCTGAAGCCACCGCCCTGCGCCTGCGCGAGGCCGGCGGCCATGCCCTTGCGCTGGCACTGGACGTCGGCCGGCCCGAGTCCGTCGCCCAGACCTTCGAGCACGTCGATCGCAACTTTGGCCGCTGCGACATTCTGGTCAACTGCGCCGGCATCGCCAAGGTCTTCCCGTTCCTGGACTTCCCGCTCGACAACTTCGTCGCCACGATGAACATCAACGTCACCGGCACGCTGTTGTGCGCGCAGGCCGCGGCACGGCTGATGGTGCGCCAGCGCTGGGGTCGCATCGTCAACATCGCATCGGTGGCTGGCATTCGCGCGGTGGGCAGCGGGCGCACGGCCTACGGCACGTCCAAGGGCGCGGTGATCGCCCTGACGCGCCAGATGGCGGTGGAACTGGCCGAGCACGGCATCACCGCCAACGCCGTGGCGCCGGGCCCCGTCGATACGCCGATGACGCAGGCGCTGCACACCGAAGCGTTCCGCCAGGAATACTCCAAGGCCATCCCGATGAACCGCTACGGCACCACCGCCGAGATCGCCTCGGCGGTGATGTACCTGGTGTCGGAAGACGCGTCCTACATCTCGGGCGTGGTCCTGCCGGTGGATGGCGGCTTCCTCGCCTCCGGCGCTCGTGGGCTGTAGATGCGGCCTGTGAACGTGGCCCGTAAAAGCGGCCTGTGAACGCGCATTCTTTCCCTCCCCATTTTTTCCTTCGCCATTCCGGACATTCGCCATGCAACTGAAAGATCAGGTCGCCATCGTCACCGGGGGCGCGTCGCTGCGTGGCATCGGCTGGGCCACCGCCAAACGCTTTGCCGACGAAGGCGCTCGCGTCGTGATCCTGGACATCGATGCGGCGGCGGCCGAGCAGGCTGCGCGCGCGATCGGCCCGCAGCATCTGGGCCACGCCTGCGATGTGCGCGACGAGGCCGCCTGCAAGTTGGCGGTTCAACAGGTGCTGGACGCCTTCGGCCGCATCGACATCCTCGTCAACAACGCCGGCGTCAGCCAGTCGCACCGTCTGATGGACAGCACACAGGCCGACTTCGACCTCGTGATGGACGTCAGCGTGCGCGGCGCCTACAACATGTCGCGCGCTGTCGTGCCGCACATGCGGTCGCGCCAGCGCGGCGCCATCGTGTGCATGGGCTCGGTGGCTGCGCAGCGCGGCGGTGGCATCCTCGGCGGGCCGCACTACTCGGCGGCCAAGGGGGCGATCCAGACGCTGGCCAAGGCGATGGCGCGTGAACTCGCGCCCGACGGCATCCGTGCCAACGCCATTGCCCCGGGCATGGTCGATACCGATCTGCTGGTCGGCAAGATCGACGACGTGGGCAAGCGCCGCGTGGCCGATGGCATACCACTGGGCCGCCTGGCTTTACCCGCCGACATCGCCAATGCCTGCCTGTTCCTGGCCTCGGACCAATCCGCGTACATCACTGGCGCGGTGTTGGACGTGAGCGGTGGCATGCACATTCATTGAGCCGTCGGCCCGAGCCACTCTGCGGGGTCGGGTAGGCCCGTCGGTCACCGGCGGATCGATGTCGGTGCGTATCCCTTCATGCCTTCCAGGGCGGCAACCACGCCCTCGCGGGTGGGTTCAGCACCGGCACGCTTCAATGCGTCGGTGAAGATCACGGCATCGGCACAGGTGCGGATGCCGAATGAGCTCGGCGGCGACAAAACAAGGCCGGCCGATTGCAGTCTCCGAAGCGTTATGCGTAAGGTGCTCGGCCGCACATGGAAGGGCAACGCGCGCGAGTTGCGCTCGTGCCTGGAGCAGGCTGTGGTGCTCAGTGATGAGGGCATTCTCGATCTACCTGCTCAGCCGAAATCAGTTGAGCGGCCGGACCCAGACAGCGGCGTTTTCGTCTCGCTTCAAGCCATGATCGAGGACATTGAGCGCTCGCAAATTGAGCGTACTCTGGGCCGTACCCGTGGCAGCGTTTCGAAGACGGCTGATCTGCTGGGCATCAGCCGCAAGCCGCTGTGGGAGAAGATGAAGCGTCTGCGAATCAGCAGCAACCTGAAAGACCCGAGCGACGCCGACGTGACTTGAATGCGAGATCGATGTTCGCGAGATATTCGGGAACATCGATCAAAGCGGCAACAACCGTCGTGCATCAAGCCAAAAACGGGCACCAGACTGGCACCAGCCGCACCAGAAATGACGAAGGGTTAGCGGCGACTACCCCGCTAACCCTCGTGCATTTTGGTGGGCCCTGAGTGACTCGAACACTCGACCTACGGATTAAGAGTCCGCTGCTCTACCAACTGAGCTAAGAGCCCCCGCTATTTCGCTGACCTTTCGCTGACCTTTCGCTGCCTTTCGCTGACCTTTCGCTGACCTTTGCCGACTTCTTGTTGCCTGGCAGCGGTTGCGCCGCAATCCACAGTGTTTGGTGGGTTGTGCGGGGCTCGAACCCACGACCTACGGATTAAAAGTCCGCTGCTCTACCAACTGAGCTAACAACCCGGCAAGCCTTCCATTATATCGAGCTTCGCAGGGCATTCTTGCCCTCGCCGCTGAGCACAAATTCTATCGCCTCGCTGGCCGCCACCATGCCGAATGTGGCGGTGACGCTGACGCTGGAGCCGTAGCCGTGGCAGTTCAAGCCGCCATCGCGGTCGCCGGTTTCACAAGCGTCAACCGGTGCGGCAACCGGCTCAAGCGAGAAGACGCATCTCACCCCCATCGGCCCGTCGCGCGCGGCGCCGTGCTGCTTGCGCAGCCGTTGACGCAACGAGGCCAGCAGCGGGTCGTGCGTGACGAGCGCCAGGTCGTTCACCTGCACCTCTTGCGGCCTGCGCTTGCCGCCCGCCGCACCAACGACCACGAGCGGTGTGCCTGTCTGCAAGGCCCAACTCGCCAGGGCCAGCTTCGCGCGCGCCTGGTCGCAGGCGTCGATCAGCACATCGACGGCGTGCCTCAGCAGCCCGGGCCAGTTGGTTTCGTCGACGAACTCTTCGACGGCGAACACTTCGCAGCCCGGGTGAATGTCGGCAACCCGGTCGCGCAAGGCCAGCGCCTTGGCCTGGCCCAGCGTTGCGCCCAATGCCTGCACTTGGCGGTTGATGTTGGACTCGGCGACCTGGTCCAGGTCGATCAGCGTGAGTGCGGCCACACCGCTGCGCGCCAGCGCCTCGCAGGCCCAGGAGCCCACCCCGCCGAGGCCGACGATGGCCACCCGCGCCGCGCGGATGCGTGTGTAGCCGGCATCACCGTAGAGGCGCCGCAACCCGCCGAAGCGGCGTTCCAGATCGGCCGCGGTCGAGCTCTCGGCCAGGTTCATGCGGCCCGCTCGACGCGCCAGATCTGAAAGCGCAGCGCAACGACGGCTCCGGCAATGATCGACCCCAGCGCGACGAAGCTCGTCAGGCTCAAGGTCGATATCCCCGACATGCCCTGGCCGATGGTGCAGCCCAGCGCCGTGACGCCGCCCACGCCCATCAAGGCGGCGCCGATCAGGTGGTCGGCCGTGTCCGCCGCGTCGCGAAACCCTTCCCAGCGGAAACTGCGTGTCAGCACCGAGTAGGCCGCCGAACCCGCGACCACGCCCACGGTGGACACGATGCCGATGGTCAGCAGCTTGCTCTTGTCGCTGAAGAACATCAGCCAGTCCAGCACGTAGGCGATCGGGGCGACAAAGGTCAGCGATTCCATGCGCTGCGAGTTGGTGGCGACAAACGCCTCCTGCAAGGTGTTCGGGTCCTCGGCCACGTGGCCCCACTGGCCAGACACCCACCACATGGCGGCGACCACGGCGCCCAGCCCCAGGCCAGCCAACAGCGCATCGGCCGACCGGCCGGGTGCGGAGGCAAGGCCCCAGACGAGCAGACCTCCGCCGAGCGCCAGGCCCAGGACCGAAGCCAACGTGGCCTTCGAAACACCGGTGATGGCGGCCAGCAGCGAGGGCAAATCCTGCCCGGCCGGCACGGCGATGGCCACGCTATCCACCGTGGCCACCCGCAGCACCGCGGTGATGCCCTTGAGGGTGGCAAACGCGGCCACCCCCAACATGAGAAACACCACCAGCGACTTCAGGTTGCCACCGCCCACGCGCACCAGCGTCTTGCTGCCGCAGCCGGACGCCAGCACCATGCCAAAGCCGAACATCAAACCGCCCACCAGGGCAGACAGCCAAATGAAGCGTGGGCCGGCATAGACGCTCTTGGAGGCGTCGACCCAGCCGAGTGCCACCATCCCGTTGAAGCCGATCATGGCCACGCCGATGGCCATGGCCCACATGCGCATGCGCGTCCAGTCGCCGATATTGACGATGTCGGCCACCGCGCCCATGGTGCAGAAATGAGTGCGCTGGGCGATGGCGCCGAACACCACCGACAGGCCAAACGCGGCCCACAACACCTGGGTGGAAAGGACCTTCAGGTCAATTTCTTGCATCCCGCATTCTATGCAGCGGGCCCGCGCCCGCGCAGGCCCCAGCCTGGGTCTACTTCAGCGATGCAAGCCGCTCCTTGCCGGCTTGCGCGGCTTCGGATTTCGGGTAGGTCTTGAGCAGCTCGTCGATCGTGCGGCGAGCCGCCTTGGCGTCTTTCAACTCGATCTGGCAGTTGGCCACCGACAGCATGGCTTCGGGCGCACGCGGGTGGTCGGGGGCGGCGGAGACGAGCGCGCGGAACGAGGCAATCGCCTCCTTGTACTCGCGCTTGCCGTATTGCGCATTGCCGAGCCAGAACAGCACCGACTCGCTGTAGCCGCTGGCCGGGTAGCGCCGCTGAAAGCCGGCCAGCGCCACCGTTGCCTTGTCGAACTCACCCTTGCGCATCACCGCCATCGCTTCTTCGTACTGGCGCTTCTCGTCGGGATCAACACTGAACTCCTTGTTGTCGACCGACACCTTCTGCGGCTCGAGCTTGCGCACGCGGTCCTCGACACCCTGCTGGATGTCCTTTTGCTTGCGTTGAACCTCGGCCACGTCACGCGCCAGCTGTTCGTCCTGGCCGCGCAGCTTGGCGTTGTCGACCCGGAGCAGTTCGATCTGGTTGCTCAGGTCCAGCATGCTGCGTTTCATCTGGGCCAGCTGCTCGGTCAGCGCCTGCAACTGCTCGGCCTGGCGGGCGCGCGCTTGCTCGTTGCTCTGCTCCAGCTTTTGGCGCAACTCCAGAATGGCCTTGCGTGCTTCATCGTCGTCAAACAGGCCCGCCTTCGCCGCCGGTGCGCACAGCGCCAGTACCAGCACCAGCGCAACGGCAATCCACCAGCCCGACGCCCGCCGGAAAATCGAAACCATCAGCGCTCCCATCAGCGGCCGACGAGTTCAGCCCGCCGGTTCTTGGCCCAGGCGGCTTCATCGCTGCCCTGCACGGCCGGCCGCTCCTTGCCGAAGCTGACCGCTTCCACCTGGCCGCCGCTGGCGCCCAGCAGCGCGAGCGACTTGGCCACCGCCTCGGCGCGCTTCTGGCCCAGCGCCAGGTTGTATTCGCGGCCGCCGCGCTCGTCGGTGTGGCCTTCGATCGCCATGCGCTTTTGTTTGTCGGCCACCAACACCTTGGCATTCGTTTCAACCACGCCGCGGAACTCGTCCTTGACCACGAAGCTGTCGAAATCGAAATAGACCACCCGAGCCAGATTGCTGGCAGCCACCGTGTCTGTCTTGGTCAGGTCCACCGGCGCCACCTGCGACTGGGCCGTGCCCGCGCTGCCGCTGCCTGGCCCGGCACCGCCGGGCTTGGTGAGATTGGCGGCGGTGCTGCCCGCGGCCGGAACGTCGGCATCGAGCTTGGTGCTGGTACAACCCGCCAGCAAACTCGCAGCGGCCAGGGCAATGAGTGCATGTTGCATTGAAGTCATGGTGGGTTCCTCGTCTTTGAAATGAACTGTGAAGTAAAAACCGCCGCACCGGGCCGGCGCGGCACTAACGCCCGTAGGGGCTCCAAACCGGCTCGCGCACGTCGGCGGTGGTCGACACCAGCCGGGCCTTGATCTTGCCATCCAGCGTGGTGGTCATCAACACATCGCGGCCCTGAGCGCGCGTCGCATAGATGATCAGGCGGCCGTTGGGCGCAAAGCTCGGGCTCTCGTCATCGCTGGTATCAGTGAGGGCCTGGGGTTGCCCATTGCCCGTCAGGTCCTGCGTGTGCAGCCGGTAGGCATTGCCCACGCGCGAAATATAGGCCAAGGTGCGGCCGTCCGGGCTGATGGCCGGGCTGATGTTGTAGCCACCTGCAAACGTGAGCCGCTCCACCGCGCCGCCGCTGACGCTGGTGCGGTAGATCTGCGGGCTGCCGCCGCGGTCGCTGACGAAGTACAGGGTGCGTCCGTCGGGCGAAAACACCGGCTCGGTGTCGATGGCCAAACTGTTGGTCAGGCGCCGCAGGTTGTCGCCGTTGCGGCTCATCAGGAAAATCTGCGAACCACCATCCCGAGACAGCGTGACCGCCAGCGTCTGGCCGTCGGGCGACCAGGCCGGCGCGCTGTTGCTGCCTCGAAAATTCGCCACCGGCCGGCGTGCGCCGGACATCACTTCTTGCGAATAAACCACCGCCTTCTGGCTTTCAAATGACACGTAGGCCAGCTCGCGCCCGTTGGGCGACCAGGCCGGCGAGATGATGGGCTCGGCGCTGTTCAACGCCACCTGCCCGCCTTCGCCATCGGCGTCAGCCACCCGCAGCGTGAAGCGCCCGCCGCCTTTGGTGACATAGGCAACCCGGGTCGAAAACACGCCTTTGTCGCCG
Organism: Methylibium sp.; assembly: GCA_031378125.1. GTDB lineage: Bacteria > Pseudomonadota > Gammaproteobacteria > Burkholderiales > Burkholderiaceae_C > LGRD01. The sequence continues at coordinate 8,496 of JANNDW010000003.1, forward strand.
GTGAGTTTTTCGTAGATGAAGTCGGCGATGCGGTGCGCCGCCAGCCGCAGGTCGGCGGCCTCGACCGCGTTGCTTTGCCCGCCCAGCTCGCTGCCCTTGACCACGTCCCACAGCTTGAAGCGCACGTCGAAGCGACCATCGGCCAGGCGCGCCACCGAGCCCGCGACCAGCGCATCGGCGGCCCGGCTGCGCCATTCGCTCATGACCGGCTGGCTCAGCTCGTCCAGCGTCACCTGGTTGTCGATGCCGCGAAAGTAGCCGCTGCGCTCCAGGTCGGCGCGGATGATGGCCGACACCATCTGGGTCGACTTGTCTTCGTCGCGAAACTTCACAATCGCAATCGGAACCTGGGTGGCGCCCACGCCCGAAATCTCGACGCGAAATTGCGCCGCGGCCGGCCATGAGAACGCCAGGCCCAGCAGTGAGATCACGGTCATTCGCCGGTGCAACGAGAACAGCGCTTGCAGCATGGGTGGAGTCAACGGAGTTTTCAATGGGTGGCCATTTGAATCGGGGACAATGCGCATGATAAAGGGCCAGCCCACACCAACCATGCAAGACCCGCATTCGCTGACCGTGGTGATCGTCGCGAAGAACGAGCAGAGAAACATCGCCGACTGCGTGGCCAGCGCTTCATTTGCAAACGAGGTGCTGGTGCTCGACTCGAACAGCGGCGATGCGACGGTGGCCCTGGCCACCGGTGCCGGCGCGCGCGTGGTGCGGACCGATTGGCCGGGCTACGGCCCGCAGGTGGCGCGCGGGTTTGCGATGGCCAAGAGCGCGTGGGTGCTGTCCCTGGACGCGGACGAACGCATCACGGCCGGCCTCAAGAATGAAGTGCTGGCCGCGATTCGATCCGGCGCTCACGACGGCTACCGCATTCCGCGCCTGTCGGAGTTTTGCGGCCGGTTCATCCAGCATTCCGGTTGGCGGCCCGACCACACGCTGCGGCTGGGGCGCCGGGACAAGTCGGGCTTCAGCGATCATTTTTTGCACGCCCACATGACGGTCGACGGTTCGGTGGGCGCATTGAACGCCAGCCTGATTCATTTCAGCTACCCCGATCTTCACGATGTACTTGAAAAGCTCGATCGCTACTCCACCGGCCATGCCCGCGACCTGCAAGCCAAGGGCAAGACCGGCGGGGTGTGGAAAGGCGTGATGCATGGTTTGTTCGCTTTCATTCGCACCTATGTGTTGCGGCTGGGCTTCCTGGATGGCCGGCACGGTTTGATGCTGGCCATCTACAACGCCGAGTACACCTACTACAAGTACCTCAAGCTGATGTTCCTTGAGAACCCGCCCCGGCGTCCGGAGTTCCCTGCATGAGCCAGGCTCAACGCGAACCGGCATCCGCGTCCTCACCCGCGCCCATCGAAACCCCCCGCAGCTTTTCTCAGCGCCTGGCCCGTCTGGCTGAGTTTTTTCGCGGCGGGCAATGGGGTTTTGTGCTGGCCATCACCGGCTCGGTGATCGCCGCGGCCACCGAGCCGATGATTCCGGCGCTGATGCAGCCCCTGCTGGACTCCGGCTTTCGCCAGGGCGCCTTGCCGCTGTGGGTGGTTCCACTCGCCGTGATCGGCCTGTTTGCGGCGCGCGGATTTGCCGGCTTCATCTCGCAGTACGGTCTGGCGTGGGCGGCCAACCGCGGCATGCAGCGCTTGCGTGAAGCCATGTTCGGCCGCCTGCTCGACGCCCAGCCCACGCTCTTCGCCCAACATGCCGCCAGCAGCCTGGTGACGACCATCACGCACGAAGTGCAAAACGGCGCCACCCAGCTGGTGTATTCGTTGCAAACCCTGGTCAAGGACTCGCTGACGCTGGTGGCCCTGATGGGCTACCTGCTGTGGCTCAACTGGCCACTGACGCTGTTCGTCGCGGTGCTGTTCCCGGCGGTCGTGCTGGTGATGCGCACGCTCACCAGACGGCTGCACCAACTCACCGTGCAAACCCAGAAGGCGATCGACAACATCGCCTACGTGGTCGAAGAGAACGTGCTCGCCTGGCGCATCGTACGGCTGCACCAGGCCGAGAAGTTGCAGGTCTCCCGCTTCGGCAAGTTCAGCGATGCGTTGCGCCGCTTGTCGATGAAGTCGGTGGTGGCCTCGGCGACGATGACGCCGATCACGCAGTTGTTGGCCGCCTGCGCGCTGTCGGCCGTGATCACCGCGGCGCTGTGGCAAAGCAGCCAGGGCGGCGGCTCGGTGGGCAGCTTCGTGTCTTTCGTCGTCGCGATGCTGATGCTGGTGGCCCCGATCAAGCACCTGTCGGAAGTGGCTGGCCCGATCACCCGCGGCCTGGCCGCGCTGGACCGCGGCGTCGCGCTGATCGACAACGAAACCGCCGAAGAAGGCGGCCGTTTCGACCCCGGGCGCTCCAGCGGCCCGCTCGAACTGCGCGAGATCTCGTTGCAGTACCGGTCCAGCCAGGCCCGCGCGCTCGACAAGGTCTCGTTCACGCTGCGCCCCGGCGAAACCGTGGCCCTGGTCGGCCCGTCGGGCGCGGGCAAGTCGACGCTGGTGAACCTGCTGCCACGCTTCCTGGAGCCGAGCTCGGGCCTGCTGCTGCTGGACGGCAAGCCGCTGGCCGAATGGAACGTGCAGGCGCTGCGCCGCCAGTTCGCGCTGGTCAGCCAGGAGGTCGTGCTGTTCAACGACACGGTGGCCGCCAACGTGGCGCTGGGTGGGCACATGGACGAGGCCCACGTGCGCGCGGCGCTGGCGGCTGCCAACCTGCTCGACTTCGTCGACACGCTGCCGCAAGGCATCAACTCGGTGATCGGCCACAACGGCGGGCAGCTGTCGGGCGGGCAGCGCCAGCGCATGGCGATTGCGCGCGCGATCTACAAGGACGCGCCTTTCCTCATCCTCGACGAAGCCACCTCGGCGCTGGACTCCGAATCGGAGCGGCTGGTGCAATCGGCCCTGGAAGTGCTGATGCGCGGCCGCACCAGCCTGGTCATCGCGCACCGGCTCAGCACGATCGAGCGCGCCGACCGCATCGTCACGCTGGACGCGGGCCGCGTGGTCGAACAAGGCAGCCATGCCGAGCTGCTGGCGCGCGGCGGCCTTTATGCTCGGCTTCACGCATTTCAGTTCAGGAGTTGAGATCATGACACCGCCCATCAGCCGCTACCCCGTGCCACCCATCGATGGCCTGCCCGACGACCTGCGGCGAAAAATTCTCGAGGTGCAGGACAAGGCCGGCTTCGTGCCCAATGTGTTCCTGGCGTTCTCGCACCGGCCCGACGAGTTCCGCGCCTTCTTTGCCTACCACGATGCGCTGATGCTGCGCCCGCCGTCAGGACCGAACGGCCTGAGCAAGGGCGAGAAAGAAATGATCGTGGTCGCCACCAGCGGCGCCAACAACTGCCTCTATTGCGTGGTGGCGCACGGCGCCATCTTGCGCGTCTACGAGAAGAACCCGCTGTTGGCCGACCAGGTCGCGGTGAACCACCGCAAGGCCGACATCACGCCGCGCCAGCGCGCAATGCTGGACTTTGCGATGAAGGTCTGCACCGATTCGGGCGCCATCATCGAAGACGACTTCGAGGCGCTGCGCGCCCACGGCTTCACCGACGAGGACGCCTGGGACATCGGCGCCATCACGGCGCTGTTCGGGCTTTCCAACCGCATGGCCAACCTCACGTCGATGCGGCCCAATACCGAGTTCTATCTGATGGGGCGGGTGCCCAAAGCCACCCCGGCAGGCTGACGGCGACGCGCCAAGCTGTGCCGCGCCGCTGCAACCTGGCCCTGCCCACCGATCTCATGAAAAGAGTCTTCATCACCGAGTATGTGGGCCTGAGCACGCGGCTCGAAGCGCTGGCGATGGCCTTCCTGATTTCGGAGTATTTTGGCCACGAGGTCTGCCTGGACTGGCACGAGCTGGACGCCCTGCACGTGGTGGGCGCACGCAAGCGCGGCCGCGGCCTGCTCGGCCGGCTGCACAGCCTCAAGCTGAAGGGCGACGCATGCGATGGCTTCGACCGGATTCACAAGTACACCAACATCAATGTGCGAACCCATCACGGCCCGGATCACCTGCTGCGCAAGATCTACCTGTCCACCGCCCGGCGCGTCAAGCTGCGCCCCGACCTGATCGCGGTGATCCGAGACACCTTCAGCCGCTACCAGAACCGCCCGCTGGTGGGCGTGCACATTCGGCGCGGCGACTTCCCGCTGATCAGCCCCGACGAGTTCGACGTGAACGCCTTCGTCTGGCCCGCGGTGCCGGATTGGTGGTACGAGCATGTGATGGCGCAAATTCAAAAGAGCGTGCCCGACGTGGCCTTTTTCGTGGCGTGCTCGTCCGGCCTGGACGCCTTGCCGAACCTGCGAAAAAACTTCGACATCTTCGACTTGCCGGCCGAATCACCGTATGACTACAAAGAAGCGGGCCACGCCTCCGCACGCCACCCTGCCGCCGAACTGTTTGCGCTGGGCTGCTGCGACACGCTCATCGGCTCCCCCTGCTCCACCTTCACCCACTACAGCGCCAACATGCTCGGGCGGCCGACCCAGATCCTGGTGCCACCGGCCCAGAAGATTTTTCGAGCCCAGCCGGCGTTCTCCAAGGTCGCCCTGCACGGGCGCGGCGCCGCCGACTGGTTGGCAGCCTGCCGCACCGGGAAGGGCGCACAGGCCGTGGCGGATGCCAGCGCATTGCAGCTCACGAACGGTGCGTTCGTGGACTGGATGTGACAAAACCCAACGCCCCATGAGCGCGCCGGGCCGTCCCAAGGCGAATACCGCAGTGCAAAGCACGGAGGTGGCCTGATGAGCGCGCCGGGCCGTCCCAAGGCGAATGCCGCAGTGCAAAGCACGGAGGTGGCCTGATGAACTACACCGTGGTCGTTCCGGTGCTGAACCAGTTGCACTACACGCAGCAATGCGTGTCCAGCCTGCTCTCCCATGGCGTGGACCCGGCATCGCTGCTCATCATCGACAACGGCAGCACCGACGACACGCCCGAATGGCTGGCGGCCAACCCACAACTGCGCTCGGTGCGCAACCCGGTGAACCTGGGTTGCGGCGGTGCCTGGACCCAAGGCGCGCTGCTTGCCAACAGTGACTGGGTGGTGCTGCTCAACAACGACATCGTGTGCGGCCACAATTTCATTCACGCCCAACTGGACGCGGCCGACCGGCACGGCCTGGCGGTGGTGAGCCCTTCGATGGTCGAGTTCGATCTCGACTACGACCTGGCCGCCTTCACGCCCGAATTTCTGGCCAAGATGAGCGGCGCGGTTCGACGGGGCTGGTTTCACGGCGTGTGCTTCTCGGTCCGCCGTTCGGTGTTTCAGGAGATCGGCTATCTTGACACCGACCGGCTCTTGTACGGCCGCGAAGACGCCGAGTTTTTGGCCCGCTGCAAGCGGCATGGCCTGCCGGTGGGCACGGTGGGTGATGCGCTGATGCATCACTTCGGCATGATCACGCAGACCGCGATGAAAAAGGAGTTAGGCGTGGCCAAGTTCGGCGACCACCGCTATTTCTACAGCAAGATCGGCCTGGGCTGGTGGGGCCGCCAGAAGGCCAAGTTCGCGCGCAAGTCGCAGAGCCGCGAGTGGGCCGAGGCAGAACGCGCCCGCACCGGTTTCACGCTGCACATGGTGCATCGCAATGGCCAGGTCGAATACCGGTGACGCCCGCACGATCACGCACAGCATGACCACCCGCCACCTCGACCTGGGCTGCGGCCCGTGCCCGCGCAATCCCTATGGCTGTGACGAGGTGCATGCCGTCGACCTGAAGGCACCCGATGGCATGGAGGCCCGCCTTTTCCGGCAAGCCAACCTGAGCCTGGAGCCGATCCCGCACCCGGATTCCAGTTTCGACTCCATCTCGGCCTTCGACTTCCTGGAGCATGTACCGCGTGTGCTGGGCACCGCCGACGGGCGCGGCACGCGCTTCCCGTTCGTCGAGCTGATGAACCAGATTCACCGCGTGCTCAAACCCGCTGGGCGCCTGTATGCGCTGACGCCGGCGTTTCCGCGCCCCGAGGCGTTTGCCGACCCGACGCACGTGAACATCATCACCGAGCAAACCTGGCGCTACTTTTGCGGCGCCGAGCCGATGGGCCGCATGTACGGCTTTGCCGGCCAGTTCGAGATGCTGCAAAACGATTGGGCGCTGTACCCCGAGGCGTTTGTCCCCGGTGCCACGCTGGCCACGCTGAGTTGGCGGCGCCGGTACCGGCACTGGCGGCTCAACCGCAGCGGCCGGCTGTCCCACCTGAAGTGGGAGTTCGCCTGCCTCAAACCGCCAGCCTGACGCACGCACCATGGCCACGTTCACCGATGCCTTCCGCGCCTGGCGCCGCAACGCCAAGGCCGCGTTGCCCTATGTGCGCAGGCGAGAGCACCGCATCCTGCAGCGCCGGTACAGCGAGCTGATCGACGGCCTGGGCTGGACGGCGCCGCCGGCCACGCAGGCGCGGCTGCAGACCATCAAGCCGGTCACGCCAGGGCTTGCAGGCGAGGTGTGTTTTTTCGTCAGCCATGCGCCGGCCCCGCGACTCAAAGCCCATGTGAAAACGCACATTCAACATCTGCTGCGCGCCGGCGTGAAGGTGGTGCTGGTCCTGAACACCGACCGCGCGCCCGAGCAGATGGTGATGGACGCCGAGCTGCTGAACCAGCTCAGCGGCGCGTTCGTGCGCGAGAACGTCGGTTTCGACTTTGCGGCCTGGGCGCACCTGTATTCGTTGTGCGAAGCCACGCAGCGCTGGACACGCTTGTTCCTGGTCAACGACAGCATCGTCGGCCCGCTGAACCCAGCCCACTTCGACCGGCTGATGGAGCGCGTGCGCGGCTCCAGCGCCGACGTGGTGGGGCTGACCGAAAACCAGTCGCCACTACGCCATGTGCAGAGTTTTTTTCTGGTGCTCAACCCAAGCGCGCTGCAAAGCGCTGTGCTGCGGCGCGTGTTTCAACGCATGCTGAGCCTGCCGACCAAAGGCCAGGTGATCGACGTCTACGAAACCCGCCTGACACACGTGTTGACGCAGCACGGGCTGCGCTGCGAGGCACTGTTTCCGCCGTTGTCGGATGACCCGCACAGCGCCAACGACACCTCGTTTCGCTGGGCCCAGCTGATCCGCGCCGGTTTTCCCTACATCAAGACCAGCATCCTCGACAAGTTTGCCGGCAGCGCGCAGCTCAAGGCCTTGGTGCCGGCCGAGCTGCTCCCCACGAACGATTGACGCCACCCGGCCCCACACCACCCCGGCCCCGAGGACCCCGCCATGCATCCGAGCGCCCTGACGAACGGCAAGTTGTTCTTTGACACGTATACCCCATCACTCAAGGCTGGAACGGTGGTGGACATCGGTGCGCAAAATGTCAACGGCTCATTGAGTGACGTGATGCCCTCGCAGCTGAACTACGTTGGGGTGGATTTTGTCAAGGCAAAGGGCGTCGACGTGGTTCTGGACGATCCGTACACACTTCCGTTCGAGAACGAGTCCGTCGATATCGTCGTGAGCAGCTCCTGCCTCGAACACTCGGAAATGTTCTGGCTGATGTTCCTGGAAATTCTGCGCGTGCTGCGGCCGAGCGGACTGTTCTACATGAACGTGCCGTCGAACGGCGACTTTCACCGCTACCCCGTGGACTGTTGGCGCTTTTATCCGGACAGCGGCAACGCGCTGGTCACCTGGGCAAAGCGCAATGGCATGCGCCCGCGGTTGCTGGAATCGTTTGTCAGCGAGCAGTACGTCGACCTGTGGAACGACTACGTTGCGGTGTTCGTCAAAGACGAGCAGTTTGCGTCGTCGTACCCGGCACGCATGCTGCACAGCAAGTCCGACTTCACCAACGGCATGGTGGCCGGCAGCGCCGAGATTCTGAAGCCGCGGCCCGAGACCGAAGATCAGACAAACCCCTGGTACCGATTTATTCTGCGGCGCCGGCGCAAGCAGCACCTCAAGGCCCTGGCCAAGGGCCAGGCTGCCGTCTAGGTCGAATCAACCGCGCGCCAGACCATGTTGTCCATGCTGCGCAGAAGACTTGCCAAGCTGTCCGGCAAGCTCAAACGATCGTTCGTCAAGCGCCGCCAAATCGCCGCGCTGCTGCAATCGGTGCCGGTGGATGCGGTGATTCTCGAAATCGGCGGCGGCTACAACCCGCGCTACGTGAAGGCGACCCACCCCAACGTGCACCACCTAGACCACGCCGGCACCGACGCGTTGCGCGCAAAGTACGCCGCGTTCCCTGCGATGGCGCATTTCATCGACCGCGTGCAGCCGATCGACTTCGTGTTCGACGGCGCGCCGATCGAGACCCTGGTCCCGCCCGATCTCAGGTTCGATCTGATCTACGGTTCGCATGTGCTTGAGCACCAGGTGGATTTGATCGGACACCTGCAGTCGCTGGAGAAACTGCTGAAGCCCGGCGGGCGGGTGATCGAGATGATTCCGGACCTGCGCACCTGCTTCGACGCGCTGCGCTACCCGAGCGTCACCTCCGACGCGCTGCTGGTGCACTTGAAACGCCCATCGGTCCACCAGGGCAAACAGGTGTTTGACCACGTCTCGCGCGAGATCGACAAGAACCACGGTTTCCGCATGTGCGATGCCGATTTTGACGGCGTGAATTTCAGAACCAGCCCGCGCCAGGCCCTGGAGGCGATGCTGGCGTCCGAGCGGCCCGGCCAGCCCTACACCGACCTCCATGCGTGGGCCTTCACTCCCGAGTCATTTCGGCTGCTATTGATCGAGCTGCGGCTGCTCGGCTTGACGCGGCTGACGCCGACCTGGGTTTCGCCGCAATACGGCAACCAGTTCTGCGCGGTCTTGGAATGCGCCGGCCAAGAACTGGCGGCGCTGTCGCCCGAGGCCTTGCAAGGTTTCGAGCGCGAGAGGTTTGCGCTGGCGCAGCAGCTTCGGGTGTGACCTCGATCAACGCCGCCCGCGTGCCCGCAGCGTGCGCTTGATCCACGCCAGCACACCCGGCTTGGGCGGCACGTAGTCGGCAAAGGCAGCCACGCCGACCCGGCCGTGCGTGGGCGGCGCCATCGGGCGCTTCTCGATCACCACCACGCTGTCGTAGTAGTGCACCGAATGGGCCGAACGGGTGAAGTCCGAAACGCTGAATCGGCGCGGTTGCCGGGTGTGCCAGGCGTGCAGCGCGTCGACGAAGTTCTTGCTGTACTCGATGAACGTGCCCCGGCGCCGAAAGCCGCCACCGAACTCGCGCCAGTACGAGGTGCACAGGTCTTCGCACAGGTACACGCCATGCGGCTGGACGATCGGGTACAGGGCCTCGAAGGTGCGGATCTGCTGCTGCATCGTGTGCCCGCCATCGTCAATCAAGATGTCGATCGGCGGCAAGCTCTTGGCCAGCGACTTGAGAAACCGGCGATCTCCTTGATCGCCGATGAAGATTTGCACGCCCGGTTCCTCGAACTGCTTGCAGTTCGGGTTGATGTCCACGCCAAACAACTTTGCCTGCGGGCCGAAGTAGTGCCGCCACATTTGCAGCGATCCTCCCTGAGAGACACCGAACTCCACCACGTTGACGGGCCGGCCGCGAAACTGCGCAAAATGCCGTTCGTAAATCTCGAAGTAGTGCATCAACTTGTGGACCAGTCGTCCCTGGTGCTGGTTGAAAAACTGTTCGAGATCGTTCATGTCGAATCCAGGGTCGGGGTGGGCGTGCGCGGTGAATTGCATTCGAGCAAGATCGTGCGCAGGACGCATCGATTGATCTTCAGTCAGCATGCTTTGCGAGACCGAGAAACTGTACACCGCGGCCCCAGGGAACGGACCGCCGTAACGCGTCGTGTGACGCCGTTCGGCCTACAACCGGACCGAGCTCAAGGAATGCATGGTTCTCGTGCCGGAGACCCTGCCGGCCCTGGCCATGGGCATGTTCAAGCCGATGATTCCGCAGTTGCGGCAGGCGCGCGAAGCGCTGCGCGGGCGGGGCTGGCCGGCAGGTGATGTTCAGGGAGATGCTGGCGGGCGCAAAGACCGCCCGGCGCCTGAGACCCGCTGCAAGCTCACATCGGAACACTGTCGCAATGCCGCGGCGACCCGGTCGCCTCGGCCTGCGTCAACGACAGCCCGCCACGGACGATTGAGTTTGCGCCGGGCCACTCACCCGGCCCGCCTCACAGCGCGACACGCACACTGAACGTGACGCTGCTCGACGCACCGGGCGCAAGCGTCCCGGTCAAGGTCCAGGCGATGGCGCCGGTTGCGTTGGGCGCCGGTTGGCTGCTGACGCTGCAGGCGCCGACGTTGGGCGGGTTTGGGCCACAGGCCGCGGACAGGAAATTCGTGAAGGCCGGCGTCGAATCGTTGATGACGATGCTCGAGAGCGGCGCGTTCGACGTGTTCGTGTAGACCACGGTATAGGTCAGCACCTCCCCCGGCAACGCGGTCGCCTTGTCCACGCTCTTCTGCAGGCTCAAGCCCGCGCTGCCGGCTGCCCCCACCGTGGTGGTGTCGGTGTGCGCCTGGTTGGATGCCAGCGCCGGGCTGGCGTTGCTGTAGGTGAAGTTGGCCGTGACCGTGACCAGGTTTTGCGCCCCGCCCGGCGCACCGGCCGGGACAAACTCCTTGAGCAGCACGCACACCGTCTCGCCGGCATTGACGGCGATCGCCGCGCCGATCGCACCCGCCCCTTCGCTGCCATCGAGCACGCCGTTGCAGTTGCTGTCGCGGTACAGCACCTCGCTCCAGCCGGCCAGGGCCGGGCTGGCGGTGGCCGCACTGGCAAAGGCGACGCTGCCGCCGCTGCCGGCCGTGAAGCCGTGCGGGTACCACAGCGTGGCGCCGGGCAGTGCGCTTTGCACCCCGTCGGTGGTGAAGGCGTTGTCGGGCACGTCGGCGAAATTGACGCCGCTGTGGCGCGCCCCGACGACGTTGGCGAAGGAGGTGGTGTCGGTGCTGCGCAGGTAGGCGCCGCCCGTGCTGCCGGCTGCACCGCCGGTGGAGACGAAGCCGCCCAGGTTGGCCTCGACGATGCGGATCGGGTTGGGCCCGGCGCTGGCCGGGATCCACAGCGTGTAGTCGCCCGCCGAGTCGGTCGTCGCCGCGGCCAGGGTCAGCGTGCCGGCGTTGTCGGTCGCGCGCACGCTGGCGCTTGCGATCCCCGGCTCGCTGCCGTTCTGGAGCGCGTCGTTGGCCGTTCCGCCACCGGCGCCGGTGTCGCGGAACACCCTGCCCGTGAGCACCGAGCCGTTGAAGAGGCCGAAGTTCTGCAGGCTGGCACCCGGCGCGGACAGGCTGATGTCGCGCCGCCCGGTGCCGGCTTCGGTGCCGATCCAGCCGGTGGGCGCGGTCGGCGAGATGTCGGCGAGCGTGGCGTTGTCGTCGCTGATCAGGCAGTGGTCGCCCGCTGCCACGGCGGCGAATGCGTAGCTGCCGCTGCCCGGGTTGACCGCGGCGGAGGCCGTCGCCGGACCCACGCAGCTCGCGCCCGAGCGCGGCACCAGCTTGACGAACAAACTGCCGCCCGCGCCCGCCTCAAAGCCGTCCATCGTTTGGTTGGCGTTGGCGTCGTTGTAGACGAAACCGCTCACCGGGAAGCCCCCCACGGCGACCGTCAAGGTCGCGCTCGCGGCGTTGCCGGTGCCGGCGTTCATCGACACCACGTTGCCGGTGGTGTTGACGTACGCGCCGGCGGTGCCCGCCGAGACATTGACGGTGATGGTGCAGCTTCCACTGGGCCCCAGCGTGCCGCCGCTCAAGCCGATCGAGTTGCCGCCGGCCACGCCGCCGATCAGCGTGGCCATGCTGCCAAAGCTGCAATTGACGGCAGCGTTCGGCGTCGAGGTGTTGAAGAGCCCCAACGGATAGGTGTCGCTCAGCGTGGCGCCGAGGATCGCCGCCGTGCTGTTCGGGTTGGAGACGACCAAGGTGAGCACCGACGCCGTGCCCGCTGCCACGCTCGTCGGCGCGAAGCTTTTGGCCGCCTCGGGCGTGCGCGGCACGACCAGGGTGGCGCTCGCGCTGTTGCCGCTGCCGCCATTGGTCGAGCTCACCGCCGAGCTGACGTTGTTGTAGCTGCCCAGCGCCGGAGCGACGACGTTCACGCTCACCGTGCAGGTGGCGCCGGCGGCGATGCTGCCGCTCGAGAAACTCACCGACGCCGCGCCGGCCACTGGCGCGAAAGTCGGCGCGCCGCAGCCGCTCGTGCTCGCCGCAGGCACCGGCGCCACCACCATCGCGCCCGGCAAGGTCGGAAAGGTATCGCTGAAGGCCACGCCGGTCAGCGCGCTGGCCGGGTTGGGGTTGCTGACGGTGAAGGTCAGCGTCGTCGGCACGTTGGGGCTGACCGGGTTGGGCGCGAACGCCTTGGCGATGGACGGCGGCTGCACGACGACCGACAGGGTGGCGTTGGCCGCCGCCGCGTTGCTCAAGGCCACGCCCTGCGCCGTGCCGGTCAACCCGCCCGCGGCGATGCTGTTGGTGTAGGTGCCCGCGGTGGGCGTGGTGATGGCGACCGTGATCGTGCAGCTGCCGCCCGCCGGAATCGCGCCGCCGCTCAGGCGCACTCCGGCGTCGGCCGCGGTGAGCGCGCCGCCGAGGTTGTCGAGCAGCGTGCCGCCGCAGCTGTTGCTGGTGGCCAGCGGGCTCGCCACCGTCATCGCTCCCGGCGTGGTCGGGAACGTGTCGGTGAAACCCACGCCGGTCAGGTCGACGCCGTTGGTGTTGGTGAGAACGATCGTCAAGGTCGAACTCCCGGACGGTGCGACCGGCGTCGGCGCAAACGACTTGGCAAGCGTTGGCCGCGCCAGCACCAGCAAGGCGTCGCTGGCCGGCAGCGGATTGCTGCCGATCGACGTGTTGAACGCACCGGCGGCGATGGTGTTGGTGTAGTCGGCCGGCGTCGCCGCGCTGACCGTCACCGTCACCGTGCACGAGGCGTTGGCGGCGATCGTGCCGCCGTTGATGCCGATCGTGTTGGCGCCGTTCGGTGCGCTGATTGTGGTGCCGCAGGTGGTGGCGGGCGCCGGCGGGTTGGCGATCGTGATCCCGGCCGGCAGCACGTCCAGGCTGGGCGAATTGGCGATCGTGATCGCCGCGGCGGACGGGTTCGTCAGCGTGATCGTCAAGGCGGTCTGGCTGCCGGCGGCGATCGCCGTGGCGCCAAAGGCCTTGGCTACCGACGGGCGGCCGACCACCAGGTCCGCGCTCGCCGCCACGGTGTTGGCGCCGGCGTTGCTGCTCGTCAGCCCGCCGGCCGCGATGGTGTTGGTGTACAGGCCGCCTGCCGCCGTACGCACGCTCACGGTCACCGTGCAGCTGCCCAGCGCGGGGATGGTGCCACCGGTCAGCGCGATGCTGGTGCCACCGGCGACGGCGGTCACGGTGCCGCCGCAGGTTGTGGCCGCGCCCGGGGTGGGCGCGTTGACGACGCCGCTGGGGTAGGTGTCGGTGAAAGCCGCGCCGGTGATCGCCGCGGGTGAGGCGTTGATCAGGGCGATCGTCAAGCTTGAATTGACATTGACGCCGACCGGGTTGGGCGAGAACGACTTGGTCACCTGCGGCGCGACGGCGTTGAGCGTCGCGCTGGCCGCCGCGGTGCTGGCGCCGCCGCTGGTCGACAGGGCGCCGGCCGGAATGTTGTTCAGGTAGGTGCCGGCGCTCGCCGCGCGCACGTTGACGCTGAAGGCGCAGACGCCTTGCGGGGGAATCGTGCCGCCGCTCAAGGCCACCGAGGCCGCGCCGGCCACCGCGCTGACGCTGCCACCGCAACCGTTGACCACCGCCGGTACCGCCGCCACCACCACGCCCGAAGGCAGGCTGTCGGTCAGCGCGGCCGCGCTCATCGGCGTGGCGCTCGGGTTGACGAGGTTGATCGTCAGGGTCGAGTCCTGGTTGGGCAGCACCGTCGCCGGTGAGAAGGCCTTGTTCACGGTCGGCGCCGCGGTCACCGTGAGCGTGGCGCTGGCGGCCGCGCCGTTGCTGCCGGCGTCGGTGGCGCTCACCGCACCGGCCGGTATCACGTTGGCGTAGCTGCCCGCCGCCGCCGCGGCAACGCTCGCCGAGACGCTGCACGAGCCCGACGCGGGAATGCTGCCGCCGGTGAGCGACAAGGTCGTGCCACCCGGCGCCGCGGCGGCGCAGCCGCCGCAGGTGTTGGCCAGGTTGGCGGGGTTGGCGATCAGCACGCCGGCTGGCAGCGTGTCGGTAAAACCAGCGCCGGCCAGCACGCTGGCATTGGCGTTGCTCAAGGTCACCGTCAAGGTCGACACCGTGCCAGCGGGAATCAATGCCGGCGCGAAGACCTTGCTCGCCGCGGGCGCGGCCAGGCCTGAGTTCACCGCCCGCACGTTGATCGGCGCGGCGGCGCCGGCGCCGTCGGGGTCGACGCTCGCGGTGTTGGTGAGGGTCGTCGGCGCAGCGGGGTTGACGCTGACCTGGAACTGGATCGTCGCTGCGCTGCCGGCGTTGATCTGCCCGGCCGGCGAGCCCGCGCTGTTGATGGTCGCGCCGGCGGCGAACGGCATCGCCGGGCCGGGGGCGTCGGCCACCGCCACGCCGTTGAGGAAGGTCGTGCCCGGCAGGTAGCTGGTGCCGGTGGGGATCGGATCGGTGAGCCGGGTGCCCGTGGTGTTGGCCAGGCCGTTGTTGGGCACGCTGATCGTGTAGGTCAGCGTCTGGCCAACCGATACCGCACCGCCCGGCGACACGGCCTTGGCCGGCGCGAGCCGCGCCGCGGTCGTCACCACCGGGTTGGTGACGAGCTGCGTGCTCTGCGACGGCTGGCCGGCGCAGGGCACGTAGTCGTAGGTCCAGCGTGCCGAGTTCTCGAAACGCGCCGGCGCCGGCGCCGCCGGCAGGCTGAGGACATCGGCCTGGAACGTGACGGTGACCGCGCTGCCCGCGTTGATGGTGCCGAGGTTGAACCCGCTGGCCGGGTTGAAGCCCGGCTGCGAAACACCGTTGACCGTGACGGTGCCGGAACGAAACGCCGTGCCCGCGGGTGGCGTGTCGGTGAACACCACATTGGTGGCGTGCGCGTTGCCGCTCCCCTGGTTGTTCAGCACCACGCTGTAGGTCAGCACGTCGCCGACGAAGGTCGTGCTCTTGTCGACGGTCTTGGTCGTGACCGGGAAGCGTGGCGCGCCGAGGTCGATCTGCAAGGCCAACGCGCTGATCTGATACTGGTCGCCGCTGGTCGTGCCCTGTGCGAAAGCGCTGGACTGGTTGACGGCGAGGCCCGGCGATGCATCGACGTTGGTGATGTCCCAGCCTTGCCGCGCGCCGGCGTTGCTGCTGCCCGGCGGGTGGTTGCGCGTGCCGTGCGTGCCACTGGTGTCGAGTGCGCCGGTGTCGCGGTTGATTTGTGACGCGAAGAAGTTGCCGACCAGGTTGTTCGCCCCCGACAGTGCGGTCAGTGACGTGGTGCTCGGGCCAAAGAGCATCTGGTCGCCGGTGATGGCCGAGTCGCCTTCCATTGCGGTCACCAGCAGCCGCCCCTGCGGCGTGCCTGTGGTCGGCGTGCAGAACCCCGACACGGCGGCCGGTGCGTTGCCGCCGGCCTCCAGACCGGTGAAGACGGTCAGGTTGCGCGCCGGCATGCCGGGGTTGCCGTACACAACGGCCAGCGTCCAGCCCGAGGCGTGGGCATTGGCGTCGTTGCCGTACGCCGCCGGAACACCGCCCACGGTATAGCTTCCGGCGCCGGCGAGTTGCACCTGGCCGGTGACGTTTTGCGAGCGCGCATAGCGGCAAGGCCCGACCGAGCAGGTGCCGCCGCTGCCGGTTCCGGTCGTCTGCGCCGACGCCGCGGCGGGCGCGATCGAATAGCTGCCGCCGGGCGTCGTGAAGGTGACGGCCGAATCGAGTTGCGCCGGGGTCAAGGTCGCCCCGCCGGCGGACCAGACACCGCCCCAGATCAGCTCGGCATACAAGACCGTGCTGCCGGGGGCCACCACGAGGTTTGCCTGCGATGCGTTTTGCGACCACAGCGTGCTGCTCGCCGCGCTGGCGCCGACGGTGTTGGCCGGGTAGGTGCCCCAGGCTGCCGGGTTGTTGGAGTTGATGAACGCGCCCTGGCTGCCCCGCGTGCCCGGCGTGGCGAAGGCCGCGCTGCTGTCCAGGCCCAGCGTGTTGCCGGTGAACGTGATGGCGCCGTTGGCGTTGGACGAGAAGCGCTGGATGTAGACCGCGTGCGCCGGCCCGGCCAGCACCAGCGTGAAAAGCGCGAGCAGCGCCGGCACGGCGCGGCGCAGCAGCGGAGCAAGGCTGGCCAGGACGGCGCGGTGACAGGGCATGGAGGGGATCGAGATTCCGGTGCGGGTGCGGGTGCGGGTGCGGGTGCGGGTGCGGCGAAATACTAAGGCCCGACGCCGAGCACCTCGATTTCCACCCGCCGGTTCGGCGCCAGGCAGGCGATTGTGTGGGCCCGCGCGGCACTGTTCTCGCAACCGGCGATGGCGTCGGCGGCGCCGCGGCCTTCGACGCTCATGGCCGCCGCGGGGACGCCGCGCGCCGCAAGCGTTGCAGCGATCGTGCTTGCACGGGCGAGCGACAGGCGCCGGTTGGAGTCGTCACCGCCGAGCCGGTCGGTGTGGCCGACGATGCGCACCCGTTCGATGGCCTTCAAGCGTGTGATCTGCGCGGCCAGCGCGTCAAGCTCGGCATTCTTTTCCGGCCGGAGGTGCGCCAGTGCCGACTCGCCGAAGTGGAACAGCGCGTCGGCCTGGAGCACAAACTTGCGCGTGACGGGCGCTCCGACCGGGGCTGCAAACGCTGCCGCGGCAGGCGTTGCGGCAGTGGCCGCGGCACTCGCGCAGGCCGAGGCTTCGCGCTCGGCGCGATCGATGCACCGCTCGGCGCGATCGATGCGCTGCTCGGCACGCGCGACATGCTCGCGCGCCGCGTGCCAGCCGAAGCGGGCGTATTGGTCGTCGCCGTGGACCAGGTCGACCTCGGCGCAGGCCAGCGATTCGGCGGCGCAGGCGAGCCCGGCATCGCCTATGTCCGCTTCGGCAGGCTCGGCACGCGCGGCGCGCTCGACAAGCGCGGCGCGCCGCCACAGGTCTTCGCGCAGGCGTGGCGCGCGCCACAGCGCGGGTGCCGGCAACGGCGCGCCGCTTTCCAGCGCCGCCAACAGCGCGCCGGCCTGCGCGAGCGCCGCTTCGGGAAACCCCGAGCGGTCGTTGCGCGCGTACTGGTGTTCGCCCGCCGCGATCCAGCAGCCGGCCCGGGCCAGCGCGTGGCTTCGCTGCGGTGTTCGCACCTCGCCAGCCAGTTTGGCCTGCCGTTCGGCCAGCGCCGAGATGACGAGGCGGTCGCGCGCGATCGTGATGTCGGTGATTCGCGCCGCCTCGGGCGCCAGCGAGCCCGGCCGGCCGTCGCGTGGGGCAGCGGGGTTCGGGCTGGCACAGGCGCCGAGCAGCGCGGCGATTGCGATGGCAGGCGCCATCTCGAGGGTGAGCGCGAGCAGGCTGCAGGCGGGATGGATCGATTGCGGTTTCATCGGTCGGCGATTGTGCTTTGAGCGGCGCAGCGCAGCGCCTTTGCATCGGGTTGCTCGGGGTCGCCGGCGAGGCGCATCCGAACCCGGCGGTTCAGCGCCAGCGCATCGGCGTCGCCAGCGGCCTGGGGATCGGCCGCGCCGCAGCTCACAACCTGCATCCGCGCCGCGTCGATCCCCTTGACCCGCAGGTGGTCGTGCACCGCTTGCGCGCGACGCTGCGACAGCCCCTGGTTGGCTGCGGCCGCGCCGCGTTCATCGGCATGGCCGGTGATGACCAGCGTCGCCTGCGGCAGGGCCCGGAGCCGCTGCGCGACGCGCTCGAGCAGGTCACGTTCGATCGCCCCGAGAGATACCGAGCCGGTGTCGAAGTAGATTTGCGGATCGAGCCGGCGCGCGCTCAGCCGTTCCTCGTGTTGCGGCTGCGGCTGCGGTTGCGGTTGCAGTTGCGGTTGCGGTTGCGGTTGCGGCTCGGTGAGGATCGCCGCGGGCGCGGCAAGCATCACGGCGGGCGGAAGAAGGCTCGCCACCGGCTCGGCGCGACACCCCTCGGCGCTCGTCTGCGCCTGGCCGGCCAGCCGTTCGGCCGCCTGCACGTAGGGGCGCGCATCGCGCCAGCCACTGGCCGCGTCGAAGTGCCCGGCCATCACCAGCGCCACCTCGAACTGCGCAAGTGCTCGTTCGGCGCAGCGCAAACCGGGTTGCTGTTTGATGCGCTCGGCCTGTTGCCAAAGGTCTTCGCGCAAGCGCCGGGCGTTGGGGATGAGCGGGGTGTCGAGCCCGATCGCGCGGTCACCGGCCTCGAGGCGGGACAGCAGTCCGGCAGCCTGTTGCAAGGTCGCCACGAGCACCGGCCCGCGGTCGCCCCGGTGGTAGGCATCGACCGCCGCATCGACCCAAGCCTGCACCTTCGCGAAGTGGTAAGAGGCTAGCGCATGCCCGCTCGCGTTGAGGGCACGAACCCGCTGCTGGAACTGCTCGAGCACGTGTTGATCGACGCCGCCTTTTGGGTCGGGTAACTCAGCGCCGGCGCTGCCGGCGCTGAGCACGAGCGCGGCCACGATGGCCAGGGCGGGTTTGCGCAGTCGGTTTTTCATGGCAGGCGCTTTCATGGCCGCGGCGTGAGCGTGTTGTTGATGCGCGCGTCACCGGCGCCGAACAGCGTCTCGTCGAACTTGAAGCGCAGCCGCAGGAACACGCCACGGCTGGTGTAGTCGGCGCCCGCGAGGTCGGGCTCGGTGTAGCCGAACAGGTTGTAGCCGGCCGACAGCCACAGGTTGTTGGCGAGCAGGTAGCCGGCCTCGGCGCCCAGCCCGGCCTGCCACGCGCCGCCCGCGCCGCGCAGCAGGCTGGCCTGCACAGCCGCGTCCCATTTCCAGCTGATGTCGTAAGTGGCGCGCGCCCCCACGGCCTGCAGGGTGTAGCGGCTGGACAGGCCGTTGCCGCGGTCGGTGGCCCATTTGGCGGCCACCCGGCCGGACAGGATCAGCGGCTTGCTGTGTTGCAGGTTGGCATGGCTGGACAGGATGGTGGCGCTGTGCTCCAGCGCTTGCGCCGGGTTGCTGCTGTCGCGCTCGAGCTTGTGCTCGATGCGGGCCAGCGCGTTGAGGCGGTCGGTGTCGGTGTCGCGATAGGCCAGGCCGAGCTGCACCCGGTTGGCCATTTGCTCGCCCGGCAAGGCCCCCTTGTTGCGGTTCAACGTGAAGACCTCGCGGCCGAGCACGGTCCAGTCGCGCGTCAGCTTGTTGGCCACACCCAAGGTGCCCAGCCATTGTTCGCTGGCCGTGGAGGTGCGGTACTCGACGCGGGTGCTGCCCTTCCACAGCGGGTCGGCGGTGTATTCGACGCCGGCGCCGACGGCCAGCGATTCGTCGCCACCCGCGCCCGCCAGCGCGTGGATGCGCTCCAGGTTGGTGTTGACGCTGAGCCCGTCGGCCACCCGCCACTTGTTGCGCAGGCCGAAAGCGGCCTCGGCCTCGCGGCCGCTGAGGGCGTCGCGCAGCCGGTACTCGCTGAACAGGTGGCCGTCTTCGGTGGTCTCGGTGTCGATGCCGAACACGGTCGCGTTGCGGCGCGAGGTTTCGTTCAACGCGTAGGCGCTGCCCAGCGACGAGATGAACTCGTGGCGGCCGTACAGGCGCGTGCGCTGCGCCAGTTGGTAGTCGCCACCGATGGCGGCGATCCGCTTGGCGGCGTCGCTCACGTCCTGTTCGTATTCGCCGAACAGCTTGAGCAGTGGTGTGGCTTTCCCGGTGAGCTTGGCGCGCAGGCTGTCGACCTCGGTCTGCGCCGTGGCGGTTTTGTCGACCGAATGGCGCGCGCCGGCCTCGACCTTGAAGGTGTCGTCCAGGTCATGCTCGACACCGGCCAGCACGCCCTCGCGGCGGGTGTTGCTCAGCTTGTCGGCGCTGCGGATCGCCTCGGCCTTGACGGCGGTCTTCGGCCCGACGCGCAATGCGAGCTTGGCGCCGGCCTCGTCGCGGCCGCTCGACAACGGCGCTGCCGGGTTGTTGAACGCGGTGTCGGACTGGCCGGCGTAAACGCGCGCCTGCAGCGTGTCGCCCTCGTGGCGCAACTCGATGCGCCGGGCTTCGCCGGTGCCGCTGCTCTGGCGTTCGATCTGCGCGACTTCCGCGGTGAGGAAGGTTTTCTCGATCAGCTTGACGGTGGCGTTGACGCTCTTCAGCCGGGTGCGGTCCTGCGGGTTGTCGTCCTGCACGATGGCACCGCCGAGCTCGACGTTCTCGGAGACCTTGGCCTGGCCATCGGCGCCGTAGACCCAGAACTTGTCACCGCCCTGCGCCACCTCGTAGGTGATGCGGATCGAGTTCGGGTTGAAGTTGGCGTCCAGGGTGGGCACGGCGGCGCGGAACACGATGCGCCCGGTCTGGGACTCGAAGTCGTAGTCGGTGAAGCGCGCCAGCGTCACGGTCTTGAGCACCAGGCCGGGCTGGTTGCGGTCGCGCGTCAGGATCTCGATTTTTTCGCTGTTGGCCACCAGCTCGCGCCCGGCAATCACATACGGGCCCGAGATGCCGCGCGCCGGCAGCTCCTCGACCCCCTGGCGGGTGCTGTCGCGGCTGGCGAAGGCATTCACCGCCACGTTGCGGTTCTCGAAGTGCTCCTTGACGCCCGTCAGCGAACGGTTGTAGGCACCGAGCTGGCGGACCGGGCTGGCCGACGCGGTGGTGTAGTCGCCATACAGCAAGTAGCTCTTGTTGTGGTCGATGCGCACATACAACCGGCCGGTGCTTTGGGCGTCGAAACCTTTCACGGCCGAGTCGCCATAGACGGGATAGAACTGGTCGGGCTGGATGTCGCGGAACAGCCGCTCCTGGGTGTCCTTGTCCGAGTCGAAGGCCAGGGTCAGCAGGTACTCGCCCCGGACCTTGCCCTTCAGGAAAAACGCCGCGCGGGCGCCGGCGTCCCCCTTGCCGTCACCACTCTGCCTTGAGAGTTGGCGCAGCTCCTGCTCGAAGCCGTCGCTCGCGCGTGCCGGCATCAGGCTGCCACTGGCCAGGCTGCGCCGATTGAGCACGCCCTCAATGACACCGGCGCCGATTAGCGGGCGCAGGTCGGGTGCGAACACCAGCGTGTCTTCGGCCTTGAACAGGCCCGAACGGACGCGCACCAACGCGTCGCCGGGCTCTTGCGGCGGCAGCAGCGCGAACCCGGCCTGGCCGCCCTCGATGAAGACCTGCACGCCGGGCTCTTTGGGGTCGAGGTCGACCACGTCCCAGCGCCCGAGGCTGGCCTCCAAGGTGACCGGGGTGCGAACGGTCACCGGCAGGCCGGCATCGTCCTGCAACCGGACCACGATCATCGCGGGGGTGTGGCCGTCGGCGGCTTGCGCCTGGGCCGGGAGCTGGAGCTTCAGGCGGCCGAGCTTGTCGGGCGCAATCACGCTGATGGATTGGGTGCCGCGAAGATTGCCGAACGGGTCCAGCGCCAACAACTCAAGTGAATTTGCACCGGCCTTGAGGTCAACGCCCAGGTACTCCCAGACCTCGAGCTTGCGGTCCGCCAACACGGCCTTCCTGCCGACCCGGCCGGGCCCCAGTTCAACCCCGTTGACCTTGAGCAGCAGCCGCGCCCCGGCCGGGCCTTTGACCAGGACCTGGGTCTGCGCATACGGCAGCGTGTCGGCGTCTTTCAGCAGCACGAAGCCCGGGCCGTTGTCCAGCTCGGGCATCAGCTGATCGAGGTCGACCGCGGCCGCGCTGCGCAGGGGCACAAGCGGTGCAAGCGGTGCAAGCGGCACAAGCGGCACAAGCGGCGGCAGGTTGGACAGGCTGCTCGCCAGCGGCGCCGTCGGCAACACCGGTGTGAACGACGGCACCCTCGGATCGCCGCCCAGCAGCCCGGCAGCCGGCAGCGCCTTGACGTCGCCGAGCGTCGGCGCCTTGCCGTCGGCGGGGATCTTCGCGGCGAGTTGCATGTCGGTCTCGGCCACGAACACCGCGCCCTTGTCGCGGCGGGCGAACACGGCCTTCAGGATCTCGGGGGTGCACGAGCCTTCGGCGAAGTTGGCCTTGTGCAGCTCGCCGTTTTTCAGGTCGACGAAGCGGCTGCCGGCATCGCCGGCGTTGCGGTTGCCGAGCACCACCAGCTCGGAGCCGGCGGGCATGCTGGTCATGTCGAGCTTGAGCACATGGCTGCGCGGCGCCACGCCGTAGAAGCTGTACTTGCCTTCGCTGTCGGAGACGACAAACGTACCGTCTTCGAGGTACATGCGCACGCCCGGGATGCCGATCTCCTGCTCGTTCTGGACGCGGTCGCGGTGGCACTCCACGTACACCTTGCCGACGATGTAAGCCTTGTCGCTGAACACGCCGCCCTGCACCACGACCCGGGCCTGCGCCGTCATCGAACTCAGCGCACCGGCGCTGGCTTGGGCGCGGTTGATGCCGTCGCCCTGCAACGCCCCGACACCGACCCGGACGCGGTAGCTGATCGCGTAGCTCTCACCGGCACCGAGCGGCGGCAGGTTCGCAAAGCGCAAGGTCGGCCCGGCGCCGCCGGCCGGGTCGGCCAGGGCCTGGCCGTCGCGGCGCGCGCTGCCGGCCTGGTAGCTGAACCCGGCGGGCAGGTGGTCGGTCAAGCTCACGGCGCCGGGGACGACGGCGGTGGTGGAGTTGCGCACCTGCACCGTGTAGTCGACAAAGTCGCCCAGCTCGACGGTGCCGCGCGACGCGGTTTTCTGGATGAAGATGGCTGACGGCGGCAGCGGGTCGAGCGGGATGTGGTTGTTCACCACGTTCGGGTCGCCGGCCTGGAGGTTGAACGCCAGGTAGTAGGGAAAGGGCTGGCCCTCGGCCGGCGGTCCCGGCAGGGGCTGCACCGGCAACGCCCCGCTGGCGTCGCCCAAGCCGGTCGGGTCCAGGCAGTGGTTCACTGAGACCGGACAGGCGCCGCGGCTGATTGAGGCGGGCAGCAAGCCGGCCGCCGAAAAGACCAGGTAGCCGCTCGGCGCAACGACCTCGAGCCGATACACGCCGGCTGGCGCACCGGGGCGCAGCAAGTATTGGTAGAAGCCCGCCGCGCCGGTGAGCTGGCTGAGGTTGCCGGTACCGCCGAGCAGATGCAAATCGGGATCGAACCCGGCCGGGCCCGTCAGCGTCAGCCTGGCGCCGCTCACCGGCAGCCGGGTCTTTGAGTCGTAGACCACGCCGGAAGGGTCCAGCGGCAGGCTTTGCTCGGGCGTCGTGCGGCCGGCGGTGAGCTTGATGTTGCGCAGCCAGCCGGCGTCGACCGTGGCGTTGGACACCGGCGTGCCGGCCTCGCCGTCCACCGGGTTGGCGTACAGCACGCCGCTGGCGAGGTCGACAAACCGAACCATGTAGCCATCACCGGGCTCCAGCCCATCGATCATGTAGGCGCCCATTGAAGCCTGCCCGCCCGCTATGCCGGACAAGGCCGATTTAACGACGACCAGGTTGCCGTTGACCATGCGCAGCACCTCGACGCGCCAGCCGTCGAGCAAGGTCTCACCGGCGTCGAAACGATGGTTGTGGTTGCTGTCGAGCCAGACGCGGCCCGAGATCGCCGCGGGCAGGCCGACCATGGCACTGGCCGTGCTGGCGTTGTTGCCACTGTTGCCAACCGATTCGCCGCCACCCACCACCGACGCGGTGTTGGCCACCGGCTGGGTGGCTGCCGCGGCCGGCATGGAGACGGCCACCACCAGGTTCAACAGGCTGGCGGCACTTTGCGGTGCAAGCACCTGTTGGGTCGTGCAAACAACCGTTTGGCCGTTGGCGGCGCAGACCCAACCCAGACCTCCCGAGCCTGCGGCCACGAACGTCATGCCGGCCGGCAGGGTGTCGATGACGCTGATGGTCCCAAGGCTCGCCGCGTTGCCGTTGTTGCGCACCGCAAAACTGTAGGCCCCGTTGAAGCCGGTAGTGAACGGAGCGCCTTGGGGCGTCTTGGCCAGCACCAGGTCGGGTGAGGCCGGTGCGCCCACCACGTCGTAGCTGGCGCGGTTGGTGGCGACGGCCTGCTCGGTGGTGCCGTCGAAGTAGCCGACCCGTGCGACGTTGTCGGTCTGTGCGATGCCTGCGGCCAGGCCCGCGACGATGTCGACCAGGAAACTGAGCGTCTGCGTGTTGTTCGGTGCCAGCGACGCGATCGACAGGCCGAGCCGCGCGGTCGTGCCGTTGATGTTGGCGGCGTAGTCGGTGCCGGCCGGGTCGCCCCCGGGAGCGTCGGTCAGCGGCACGTCGTTCCAGCGCGCGCTGCCGGGCACGTAGACCATGCCCGAGGTGTTGAACGCGGGGGCGGCGCCGACGCCGCCGATGACGTCGTCGACCCTGACCCCCGACGCCGTTGCGTTGCCGGTGTTGGTGTAGGTGATGGTGACCTTGGTGTGCGCGCCGCCGTTGTTGAACGGCGACGGCCCGCTCACGACGTTGAACGACTTGGCGGCCACGACGATGGCGTTGTTCGAGGCGATCGCAGTGTCGGTATTGACTTGCGCCGACGCCGGCACCCCGCCGGCGCTCCCCTGCGCGCGGACGGTCAAACGGTCCTGCTGGCCGACGCTGGCGGCGCCGGGCACCGCGCCCGCCGCCACGAAGCGGAGCGCGGCACCCGGCGCCAGCGGCCCGGTGGTGGCCAGCGGCAGGTTGTTGTCGGGCCGGCCGTCTCCGTCGGCGTCGGCGTAAAGATTGAGAGCGGAAAAATTGAAGCTGCCGGCAAAGCCATCGGCCACCGCCAGGCTGAAGCTGTCGGGGCCGTTGCCGGTGTTGGTCAGCACATGCGGGAAGTAAGTCGTTTGGCCGGGCGCTGCCAGCCGGGTCTGGCTGCTGGTGAGGGTGAAGCTGCCGACTTGTTCGACCCGGGCCTCCACCAGGTTCGAGTAGACCACCGGCAGCGCCACGTTGAGCGGGTCCGTGTAGGTCGCCGACGCCTGGTTGTTGAGATAGCTGCCCGCGATCGGCGCGGCGGCCTGCGGGGCCGTGCTGGCGAGCATCAGCACCCACGCGGCGGCCCATCCGACCGCCGGTCGGAACAGGGACTTGCCGGGCAGGGCGCGCAACGTCATGGCTTGTGGGGGAGAAAGGATTCGGTTTCCGCTGCGCTCCGGCCGGGTCAGCGCAGCGGAAACCGGGCGGGCGGGCCCTCCCGGTTCGTCCGGAACGCCGAGCGGCGGCGCCGCTCGGCCGGGTGCGCTTCTCGTGCGACCCGCTTTACTGGTCGATGCGAACGCAAAAACTCAGCGTGGCCTGGGCCGCCGGCGCCAGCGCGCCGAGCGTGGCGCTGACCTTGCCGGCCGCGCCATCGGCCGGCGCCGTGACCGTGCCCTGGCTGACCGTGGCGGCGCAGGCCACGACGGCCGACGACATCTTGGTGCCGCTCGGCGTTGCATCCGACAGCACCATGCTCGACACCAGCGCGGTGCCCTCGTTGATGGCGGTGATGCGGTACTTGATGCAAGTACCCGGCAACGCGCCGGCGCTGATCTGGGCTTGCGAGTAGGTGTTCTCGGCGCCGTCGCAGTTGGCGTCGAGCACCTGTTCCTTGACCAGGCGGACCTGGCCCGCGATCACCGACGTGGTGTCCTGCGCCGAGACCGCGCCAGGTGCTGCCACGCCGTTGATGGCGCCGGTGACGGTGGCCGTCACGGTGCTCAGATCGACTTCGCCGATGGCGGCCGAACCCGAGGCGAACACCTTGACGAAGATGCGGGTCGACTCACCCAGGTCCAGCCCGGCGCCGGTGCCCACGGTGATCTGGCTGAGGTCGGTCAGCACCGGGTCGGTCGCGTCGAGAATGCCGTTGTTGTTGGCGTCCCAGTACACCACCGAGTTCCAGCCGGCCAGGCCGTCGGTGCGCGACAGGCTCACCCGGCCTGCGACCGCGCCTTCGCTCACGTTGCCGGCATTGGCCAGCGTGTGTGAATAGACGATGGTGCCGCCCGGGAACACCTGGCCGGCGTTGTTGGGCGTGACGGTGATTCCGCGCACGGTGTTGACGACGATCGCATCCAGCTTGCGGTCGAGCGCGCCGGTGGTCGACGACAGCACCCGGAAGTAGAGATTGACGCCGGGCGCCGGCGCCGCGGCGGCCGTGGCCGGCAGCGTGACCACCGCGCACACCGTGGCCGTCGCGCCGGCGTTGACCACGCCGGCCGCGGTGACGACCGCCCCCAGGGCCGAGCAGTCGCCGGCGCCGCCGCTGGCGTCGGCGCGGAAGCTCACGCTCCAGCCGGCGGGCAAGGTCAGCGCCGCGAAGCTGGCGTCGGTGCTGGCGTTCAACTGGTAGGTGTCGGCCACGGCCGAGGTGTTGTTCGCCTTGAGCACGAAGGTGGTCGACGCGCCCGGGTTGACGCTTTGGGTCGTCACCGGCAGGGCTTCCGGACCGGTGCCCGCGCCGGCCGTGTTGGCGGCACCATTGCGCAGGTCGACCGTGCTGGCGGTGATGGCGGCCAGGGTGTCGGTCACGCCGTCGCTGACCGCCGGGTTGAACACCGAGGTGGCGGTCATGGTCGCGCTGACCGGGGTGGCGCTGACGGCCCCCGAAGGCAACACCGCGCGCACGATCACGTGGTAGTTGACGCCCGGTGCAACCGGGCCGGTGTCGGGAATGCCATCGCCGTTGGTGTCGACCAGCGGCGTCACGCCATCGGCCTTGAACAGCAGGAAGGAAGTGCCGGCGGGGAAGCTGCCCGGCGCGGCCGTGATGTTGAACGAGTCGGTGCCGTTGCCGTTGTTCGTCACGTTGTTGTCGAACACCACCGTGGCGCCCTGGCTCGCGGCATTGACGTTGACGATGTCGTTGGCCGCCGAGGCGTCGGTGGTCGATCCCAGGTCGTTGGCGACCACGGCCGCGGTCTGCTGCACGTTGTAGGTCGCGGTGTTGGTCGGTGCGGCGGCGGTTGGCGTTGCAACACCGGCACCGTCGGGGTCATAGCTGAAGTTCGCGGTGTTCGCGGTATTGGCTGACCCGGGGAGCACACCCGCGTTCACGTTGACCCGAAAGCTCACCGTGCCGGTGACGTTGGGCGCCACCGAATCGATGACGGCCGTCACACGGCCCGCGGCGGTAGCGCCGAAGTCATACGCGATGCCGGCCGGGTCTCCGGCGGCGGCGTCGGTCAATGTGGAGCCGCTCCACAACCCGCTGCCGGCCACGTAGCTCATGCCCGCCGTGGCGCCGGAGCCGATCAAGTCGGTGATCGTCACCGCGGTGGCGGTGCTGTTGCCGGTGTTGGTGTAGGTCAAGGTGATCGTGATCGCGCTCGTCGACGGCGACGGGCCCGAGGTCTGGCTGATGGCCTTGGTCACGTTGACCACGCCGTTGCCGGTGACCGTCACCGAGTCGGTGTTGATCACGGCCGGTGCGGTGCCACCGGCTGGCGTCACGTCGGTTGCGGTCACGCTGATGCTGTCGGTCTGGCCGCTGGTGGCGGCACCGGGCACCCCGCCGGCGACGACGAACTTGAAGACGCCGCCAGCCGCCAGTGCGCCGGTGCCGGTGATCGGCGTGCCGTTGTCGGGCACGCCGTCGCCGTTGGCGTCGGCGAAGATCTGCAGCGTGCTGAAGTTGAACCCGCCCGCCACATCGGCGGTCGCCAGGTTGAAGGTGTCGCTGCCGTTGCCGGTGTTGGTCAAGGTGTGCGGGAAATACACCGTCTGGCCAGGTGCGGCGGGCTTGCTCTGGTCGGCCACCAACGTAAAGCTGGACACCTGCTGGACCACGGTCTGCACCGTGTTCGACGTGGCGATGCGCTGCACCGCCGAAGCATCGGTGTAGGTGGCCGAAGCCTGGTTGCCGATGACCGAGCCCGCAGCGGGCGCCGCCGCGTGCGCCGCCGTGCCCGGGAACGCAACTGCGCACACCCCCCAGGCCAGCGACAGGACGGCGTGGCGCCAGCGCGCCAAGCCGTCCGGGTTTCTAGTTGCTTTCATGACGATGACCTTTAGAGGGGCTGAGTTGACGATCCGAAGAAACCATGGGCTGCAGCCGCGGGAAAAAGCGCGCGCAAGCACCCGGCGCCGGTCACCGCGTGGCGGCCAACGATTCAAGAAAGGAAACGCGGCTGGGGTCTAGCGCGCCGCCGCGCCGGCCAGCGGGTTGGCGAGCGCCGCGGTGGCGCTGTTGACGCGCATGCGCGCTGTGTAGCGCTTGCTTTTGCCGGCGCCAAGCGCAACGGCGTTCCAGCGCAGGGAGCGGTATTCGGCCACCGGGACAAGCTGCTCGAGCTCGCGGCCATCGGCGCCTTTGACACGGCGCTTGAGTGGCACGGCCTGGTAGTTCTTGCCGTCCAGACTGGCGCTCACCTCGCCAGGGCGGGCACTGCTCAACACGAATTCGAGACCGAGCGGAATCGGCAAGGTCACCTCCAGTGCGCGCGCCGGATCGTCGCCTTTGTTGCGGTAGTCGACCCGGTATTCGATGAGGTCACCCGGCTGGACGGTGTCTGCCGACTCGACCGCTTCCTTCCCATCGGCAGCCACCACCACCTTCACGCCAACCAACTGACTGACCACCTCGGCACGTGCCTGCGCGCTACCGGCAAACACGGCGCCCAGCACCAGCAGAGTGATTGAGATCGACTTGAAATATTTCATGTTGCTCCTTGGAAATCGATTGCAGGCCGGAGCGAGGTTCGCTGTCCGTGATTCATCCATGCTCATGAATTTACCGATCCGCGGCGGATTCAAAAAAGCGATAAGAGGCCAGAAAAGCCGCTAGTTTGAAAGACTGCCTGGTTGGCCACTTTTTAGGAACCAGCGCCCCACAAGCAACACGCCCTCACTCGCGAAAGCACGGCGCTGCAATCGCAAGACCGCTCGCTGCGCCTTCCGCAGGAGCTGGCCGAGCGCTCGCCCGACGCCAACTTTGCCAACGACCGCGAGCGGCGCGACCTGCTGTTCAAGCGCGAGACGGCGCGCCTCACGGGCACAACTGCCGCGCAGGTACTCGGGTGCGGCGACCGCGCGATCGTCACGCCCGAACCGGCGGCGATGATCCGCGCCAACGACGAGGGGGTGATGGCGCGGGGCCGGCCAGAGACCTTCGAGGAAGAGCTCGACACCGCGGACGGCCGTGTCACCTTCCTAGCCACCCAGGGCGCGCTGTACGAGGCCGAAGGTCAAGTGGTCGGAATGTTCGGCATGTCGCGCGCCAGGATCACTTCTTGGTCCAGAACTGCGGCAGTTTCGGCGCGGGCAACCTACATCAGAACAATGTCGTACTGCTCCGGCGACCCGGTCGCCTCGGCCTGCAGCGAAATCGGCTTGCCGATGAAGTCGCTCAAGCCGGCCAGGTGCTGGCTCTCTTCGTCGAGCAGCATCTCGACCACGCTGGCCGCGGCGATGACGCGAAACTCCTTGGGGTTGAACTGGCGCGCTTCGCGCAGGATTTCGCGCAGGATGTTGTAGCAAACGCTGCGCGCGGTTTTCACCTGGCCCTTGCCCTGGCAGGTGGGGCAGGGCTCGCACAACATGTGGGCCAGCGACTCGCGAGTGCGCTTGCGCGTCATCTCCACCAGGCCGAGTTGCGTGAAGCCGCTGACCGTGATCTTGGTGCGGTCGCGCGCCAGCTGTTTGCGCAACTCGGCCAGCACCGCCGTCTGGTGCTCCTCGCGCGACATGTCGATGAAGTCGATGATGATGATGCCGCCCAGGTTGCGCAGGCGCAGTTGGCGCGCCATCGCTTGCGCGGCCTCCAGGTTGGTCTTGAAGATGGTGTCGTCGAAGTTGCGCGCACCGACGAAGCCGCCGGTGTTCACGTCCACCGTGGTCAGCGCTTCGGTCTGGTCGATGATCAGGTAGCCGCCCGACTTCAGGTCGACGCGGCGCGCGAGCGCGCGCTCGATCTCCTCATCGATGTTGAACAGGTCGAAGATCGGCCGCTCGCCCTTGTAGTGCTCCAGCTTGGCCACCGAGGTGGGCGTGAACTCGGCGCCGAACTTTTTGAGCAAATCGAACTGCATGAGTGAATCGATGCGGATCGCCTGCGTGGCGTCGTGCGCCAGGTCGCGCAGCACGCGCTCGACCAGGCTCAGGTCCTGGTGCAGCAAGGCGCCGGGCGGCGACTTGAAGCTGCGTTCGCGCACCGCGCCCCAGGTCTTGCGCAAGTAGCTGATGTCTTCCTGCAGTTCGGCATCGGTCGCTTCTTCAGCGTTGGTCCGCAAGATGAAGCCTCCGCCGGGCCCCGCGCCTTCGGGCACCGCCGCCAGCACGTTCATGCGCGCACGCAACTGCTCGCGCAATTCGTTGGAGCCGATCTTCTGCGAGATGCCGATGCGGTCGTCCTGCGGCAGGAACACCAGCAAGCGCCCGGCGATGCTGATCTGTGTGGACAGCCGCGCGCCCTTGGTTCCGATCGGGTCTTTGATGACCTGCACGGTCAGCGTCTGTCCTTCGAACACCAGCCGCTCGATCGGCGTGGGCGGCGGCGCGCCGGGCCCATGGTCGCCGCGTGGCGTGGCGCCATTGACCTGCACATCGGCGACGTGCAAAAACGCGGCGCGCTCCAGGCCGATGTCGATGAACGCCGACTGCATGCCCGGCAGCACGCGCGCCACCCGGCCCGCATACATGTTGCCCACCAAACCACGCTCAAGCGCGCGCTCCACATGCAGCTCTTGGACCGCGCCGTTTTCGACGACCGCGACACGCGTTTCCTGCGGCGCCCAGTTGATCAGGATGTCTTGCATGACCGGGATGGTATGTCAGCTCATCCAGCGTGGACGCCGGCCTGGCGCAGCAGCTGCGCGGTCTCGAACAAGGGCAGGCCCATGATGCCGGTGTAGCTGCCTTCGATGTGCGCGACCCACGCCGCCAGCGCGCTTTGAATGGCGTACGCACCCGCCTTGCCGAACGGTTCGCCGCTGGCGACGTAAGCCTGGATCACGGGCTCGGGCAGATCGGCAAAACGCACCCGCGAGACGCTGACCGCCAACCATTGGCGCCGGCCCGCGGCCACCGCCACGGCGGTGATCACACGGTGGGTCTGGCCGGACAGCAGGCGCAAGGTGGCGCACGCATCTTCAGCGCCAGCTGGCTTGCCCAGGATGCGCCGGCCCAGCGCCACCGTGGTGTCCGAGCACAGGATGGGCGCGTCGGGCAAGCCTCTTGACCGCAGCCGCCGGCGCGCGGCATTCAGCTTGGCACGCGTGACTCGTTCGCAATAGTCGGCCGGCAGCTCGCCGGGTTGCTCTGCTTCCAGGCTTTCGGCATCTTCGTCGGCGCCGGGCAGCAGCAGTTCGAAGCGCACGCCGATCTGGGCCAGCAACTGGCGCCGGCGCGGGCTCTGGGACGCAAGGTAGACAAAACCGCTGCCGATTCGCACCGATTCATTCACGGTCGTCATTCACGGTGGCACTCACGGTGGGCGTTCACGGCAACGCATTCACGGCGCTCATTCACGGTGATCATTCACGGTGATAGGGGTGGTTGATCGTCACCGTCCAGGCCCGGTACAGCGCCTCGGCCAACAGCACGCGCACAAAGGCGTGCGGCAGGGTCAGGTCGGACAGGCGCAGCGTCTCGTGCGCGCTGGCCTTGAGCGTGGCGTCCAGGCCATCGGGCCCACCCACCAGCAAGGCCACATCGCGGCCGTCGCCCAACCACAGCGTCATGCGGTCGGCCAGTTGCAGGGTGGTCACGCGGTCGCCGCGCTCGTCGAGCACGACCCGCCGCGCACCTTTTGGCAGCGCGGCCTGCAGCCGGATGGCCTCGGCGGCCAGCAGCTGTTCGGCCGTGCGTGAACCGCGCGGCTCGGCCTTCACAGCCTTCAACTCCAGTGGCATCTCGGACGGAAAGCGCTTGGCAAATTCGCCGTAGGCGGCCTCGGCCCAGGCGGGCTGGCGCTGGCCCACCGCCACCAGCAGCAGCTTCAAGTGCGCGGCCCGGCCAACAGCCTCATGCGCGCGACGGGCTCTTCCTGGCAACGGCCTTCTTGACCGCCGCCTTCGGTGCGGGCGCCCTCTTTGCGGGAGCTGATCTCGCGGGAGCCGCTCTTGCGGGGGCCCTCGTTGCAGGTGCCGCTCTTGCAGCTGTCTTCTTGACCGCGGCGCCCTTCGGCGCCGCCGGTGCCTTTGCCGACGCGCGCTTGACCCCCACCACCCGGGTCACCACGGCCTTGCCGACGGGTGAAGGCGGCCTGCGTGCCGGTACTTTGGCGCCGGCCGGGGCCTTTGCAGAACCCGCCCTCTTCACGGCGACCGGGTGCGCCGGCGCCCTGTTTGCGGGCGGCCTCTTCGGCGCGGCTTGCCTGGCTGGCGCCTTCTTTGCGGGCTTTTTCCGCGTCGCCGCCTCGACCGCCGGCGCCCGCTTCGAGCCCGTGGCCTTGTCGGGTTCAGACGCCTTCACCAGCTTCACCGCCGCGGAATTGAGCTTCATGTTGACCGGCTTCTCACCCCAAATCTCTTCCAGGTAGTAGTACTCGCGAATCGAGGGCTGCATCACATGCACCACGGCCGCGCCGCAGTCCACGATGATCCACTCGCCGTTGGCTTCGCCCTCGGTGCGCAGCACGGGGAAGCCGCTGCGCTTGACCGCGTCGCGCACGCTGGAGGCCAGTGACTTGGTCTGCCGGTTGCTCGTGCCCGAGGCGATGATCACGCGCTCGAACAGCGGCGACAGATGCTCGGTGTTGAACACGACGATGTTCTGGGCTTTCACGTCTTCCAGACCATCGACGATGGCGCGTTGCAGTTTTCGGATGTCCATTCAGCTCCTGAGGTTGCCGGGGGTCTTGGCGGTGAGGGTCAATGCGTGGGCCAATGCGTGGGCCAATATATCGCGGCCGGGTGGGCCGCACCATGCCGCTGATCGCGCGCAGCCCCTATGGATTTGGGAGAGCCCAATCGCGCGGGCGCAGAAAGTCGCTGTACAGGCGGGCCTCGGGCGTGCCGGCAACGGGGCGCCAGTTGTAGCGCCATTTCACGATCGGCGGCATCGACATCAGAATGCTTTCGGTGCGGCCGCCCGACTGCAGGCCGAACAAGGTGCCACGGTCGAACACCAGGTTGAACTCGACATAGCGCCCGCGCCGGTAAGCCTGGAAGTCGCGCTCGCGTTCGCCGTAGGGCGTGTCGTTGCGGCGCTGCACGATGGGCAGGTAGGCGGCCAGAAAAGCATCGCCCACTGCGCGCGTCATCGCAAAACTTTCCTCGAAACCCAGCTCCGCAAAGTCATCGAAGAACACCCCGCCGATGCCACGCGGCTCGCCGCGATGCTTGAGAAAGAAGTACTCGTCGCACCATTTCTTGAAGCGCGGATATTTGTCGTCGCCAAACGGCGCCAATGCCTCGCGATTGACCGAATGAAAGTGTTGCGCGTCTTCCTCGAACCCGTAATACGGCGTCAGATCCATGCCGCCGCCGAACCAGCTCACCGGCGCCTGGCCCGCCGGCAGCGCGGCAAGCATGCGCACATTCATGTGCACCGTGGGCACGTAAGGGTTGCGTGGGTGCATCACCACAGACACACCCATCGCCTCGAACGGCGCGCCGGCCAGCTCGGGGCGGTGCTGGGTGGCCGAAGGCGGCAGACCCTTGCCCGTGACATGCGAAAAGTTGCAGCCGCCACGCTCCAGCAATTGCCCGTCTTCGATCAGCCGCGACAGGCCGTCGCCTTCGAGCTTGCCGCCCGGCTCGCGGGTCCAGCCGTCGCTGGCGAATGGCTGGCCTTCCTCAAGCTCCAGCGCCGCGATGATGCGGCTCTGCAGCCCGAGCAGGTAGTTGCGAACGTCCTGGGTGTTCATGCTTTGGGTTGAACGCCTTGCAGATGCATCGGAAGCTCAGCGATCACCGCTTGATCGCCCGGTGCCCGATGTCCCCGCGGTACTGCGCTCCGTCGAAGTGAATGCCGTGCAAAACGTCGTAGGCGCGCTGCTGGGCGAGCTTGACCGAATCGCCCAGCACGGTGACGCACAACACACGCCCGCCCGCGGTGGCCAGCGTGCCATTGCTCAGCAAGGTGCCGGCGTGGAACACCACCGCGTCGGCGGTTTCAGCGGGGAGCCCGGTGATGGGGTCGCCCTTGCGCGGCTCCAGCGGGTAGCCGGCGCTGGCCATCACCACACCGAGCGCGACGCGCCGGTCCCATTGCAGCGCCACCTGGTCCAGCGTGCCGTCGGTGGCATGCATCAGCAGGTCGAACAAATCGCTCTTCAGACGCATCAGGATCGGCTGCGTTTCGGGGTCGCCCAGGCGGCAATTGAACTCCACCGTGCGCGGCTGGCCGTGCGCATCGATCATCAGGCCGGCGTACAGAAAACCGGTGAACACATGGCCGTCGCGGGCCATGCCCTGGATGGTGGGCAGGATGATCTCGTGCATCACCTTGGCATGCACGTTGGGCGTGACCACCGGCGCGGGCGAATAGGCCCCCATGCCGCCGGTGTTGGGGCCCTGGTCATCGTCGAGCAGCCGTTTGTGGTCTTGGCTGGTGGCCAGCGACAGCACGTTCTTGCCATCGCACAGCACGATGAAGCTGGCCTCCTCGCCTTCGAGAAAGTCCTCGATCACCACCCGTGCACCGCTGGCGTTGTGCTGCACGCCCAACTTGTTGTCGCCCTCGCTGCCGCTGAGCATCCAGTCAATCGCTTCGTGCGCCTGGGCCAGCGTGGTGGCCACCACCACGCCCTTGCCCGCGGCCAGGCCGTCGGCCTTGACGACGATGGGCGCGCCCTTGACGTCAGCGTACGCGTGGGCCGCGGCAGCGGCGTCGAAAGTCCGGTGCACCGCGGTCGGAATGTGGTGACGCAGCATGAACTCCTTGGCGAATGCCTTGGAACTCTCCAGTTGCGCGGCCGCTTGGGTGGGGCCGAACACCCGCAAGCCGTGGCTGCGAAACACATCGACCACACCGGCCGCCAGCGGGCCCTCGGGGCCCACCACCGTGAGGGTGATTTTTTCGCGCCGGGCAAAGTCGGCCAGTGCCGCGGGCTCGGTGATCGGCACGTTGCGCAAGCGCGGGTCGGCCGCGGTGCCGCCGTTGCCGGGGGCCACGAACACCACCTGCACCTTGGGCGACTGCGCCAGCTTCCACGCCAGCGCGTGCTCGCGGCCGCCGTTGCCGATGACCAAAACCTTCATTCTTCCAGGACCGCGTTGTGGAACACGTTTTGCGTGTCGTCCAGGTCTTCGAGCACGTCGAGCAGCTTTTGCATTCGCTGCGCGTCTTCACCGGCCAGATCGACCGAGTTCTCGGCACGCAGGGTCACTTCAGCCAGCTCGGGTTTGAGCCCGCCGGCCTCGAGCGCGTTTTTCACCTTCTCGAAGTCGGGCGGCGCGCACAGCACCTCGACGGCACCATCGTCATCGCTCACCACGTCTTCGGCACCGGCCTCCAGCGCCACTTCCATCACCCTGTCTTCGCTGGTGCCGGGCGCAAACACGAACTGCCCGCAGTGCTTGAACTGGAACGCCACCGAGCCTTCGGTGCCCATATTGCCACCGTACTTGCTGAACGCGTGGCGCACTTCGGCCACGGTGCGCACGCGGTTGTCGGTCATGCAGTCGACGATGATGGCCGCGCCGCCGATGCCATAACCTTCATAGCGGATTTCCTCGTAGCTCACGCCTTCGAGGTTGCCGGTGGCCTTGTCGATGTTTTTCTTCACCGTGTCGGCCGGCATGTTGGCGGCCTTGGCCTTTTCAACGGCCAGGCGCAGGCGCGGGTTCATCCCCAGGTCGCCGCCACCCTGGCGGGCCGCCACGGTGATCTCGCGGATCACCCGGGTCCAGACCTTGCCGCGC
Organism: Methylibium sp.; assembly: GCA_031378125.1. Classification (GTDB taxonomy): domain Bacteria; phylum Pseudomonadota; class Gammaproteobacteria; order Burkholderiales; family Burkholderiaceae_C; genus LGRD01. Next base: position 44,156 of record JANNDW010000003.1, read on the forward strand.
TTTTCGTCCTGGCGGCCCTTGCGGTGCTGGATGTTGGCCCACTTGGAATGTCCGGCCATGAATGGGACCTTATGTTGTATACGATGCGAGCTGAATTCTAGCAACCGCTCTCATGCGCTCAAGCACCCGCCCCGCACTGCGATTCCCCGAACGGCAATCCGCCGCCGTACCCGCCGCCCTCACCGCCGAAGACAGGTTCCCTGCCATCCCGCGTTGGCTGGTCGCCACGTGTGCGTTGCTGTGGATTGTGGTCGGCCTGTTCGGGCGCGAGCCTTTCAAGCCCGATGAGGCCTACACGGTCGGTCTGGTGAAGTCCATCGTCGACACCGGCGACTGGGTCGTTCCAAGCCTCGCCGGCGAGCCGTTCATGGAGAAACCGCCGCTGTTCTTCGGCGTGGCTGCGCTGTTCGCGAAGCTGCTGCCTGGGCTGCCGCTGCACGAGGCCGCCCGTTGCGCGGTGCTGTTGTTCGTGGGCATCGGCTTGCTTGCGATCGGCCGTTGCGCGCGCGCGGTCTACGGCGCCGGCTGCGGGCGGCTTGCGGTGTTGCTGACGCTGGCCACCTTGGGCACGGTCGTGCGAATGCACCAGTTGATCACCGACACCGCGCTGTTCGCCGGCATGGCGCTGGCGCTGCTCGGCCTGGTGCGCGCGCCGCAGGCCCCCGCGCGCGGCGGCGCGCAGCTGGGGGCCGGCCTGGCCATCGCGTTTCTTTCCAAGGGACTGTTGGGCCCGGGCCTGATCGTCTGCAGCGCGCTGGCCCTGCTCGCCCATGCGCCCTGGCGCGCGCGCGTGCTCCGCAAGACCGCTGTCGTGGCCTTGCTCGTCGCGCTGCCGCCCGCGGTGGCCTGGCTGGTGGCGCTGGAAATCCGCGCGCCTGAGGCCTTGCACGTCTGGCTTTGGGACAACAACCTCGGGCGCTTCTTCGGCCTGAACGATCTGGGGCCGAAGCAGGATCTGCTGTTCTACGCCCGCACCCTGTCGTGGTACGCCCTGCCGTGCTGGCCGCTTGCGCTGTGGGGTTGGGTCCACGGCCGGCGCGCGGATGCGCCGGAAGCGGAGCGGCTCGGCAGGGTGCCGCCGGTGCTGTTCCTCGCGGTGGGCATCGCCGTGCTGTCGTTGGCCTCGGACGGGCGCGAACTCTACGCGCTGGTGCTCGTGCCGGCGTTCGCGGTGCTGGCTGTCGGCGGGCTGCTGAGGCTGCCGCGGAAGTGGGAGCAAGGCATGGCCTGGGCGGTTGCCGCGTTCACGGTGTTGTTGTCTGCGCTGCTGTTCGCCGCCTGGGCGGCCGCGATGCTCAGCCCTGAATTGACGTCGAGGCTGCCGGCCAGCTTGGCGCTGCCGGCGATGGTGGCCCCGTCGGTCACCGCGATGGCCGCCTACGTGTGCACCGCCGCCGCCCTGCTGGGCATGCTCGCGACGCTGCGCCGCGGCACGCTGGGCGCACTGCCCCTGGCCGGCGCAGCGGGAAGCGGGCTGCTGTGGGCGTCGCTGATGCTCCCCTGGGGTGGCTATCTCGACGCGCTGAAGGGCTACCGATCGGTGGCCCTCGCGCTTCACACCCATCTGCCCGCAGTCGATTGCATCGCCAGCGAGGGGCTCGGCGAGGGCGAACGTGCGCTGCTCGACTACTTCATCGGCCTGCGCACCTGGCGGGTCGAGGCCGGTTCGGCGGCGCAGGCGTGCGACGTACTGCTGGTGCAGTCGCGGCGCGACATGCCGCACCACCCGGGGCCGCCGTGGCTGCTGTGGTGGGAAGGAGCGCGGCCCGGGTCCGACACGTCGGTGCTGCAGATGTACGTCCAGCTGCCTGGCGAGGCGCTGCTGCCCGCGCTGCTGCCCCAATAGCGCGTTGCGAGGGCAGCCGCCCAGACCGGGGCCACTCTTCGCTAGACTGCACCGCAGTTGCAACCGCTGCGGAGTACCCCATGCCCATGTCCAATCCGATCCTCGTTGCCAAGCACGCTGCCATCGAGTGCTTTTTGCTGCCCGCCATGGCCAACCGCCACGGGCTGATCACCGGCGCCACCGGCACCGGCAAGACCATCACCTTGCAGACGATGGCCGAAAACTTCAGCCGCATCGGCGTGCCGGTGTTCATGGCCGACGTGAAGGGCGACCTGACCGGCATCACTCAAGCCGGCAGACTGAGCGACAAACTCGCCGCGGTGCTGAAAGAGCGTGGCCTGGACGCACCCGAGGCCAAAGCCTGCCCTGCCACGCTGTGGGACGTGTTTGCAGACGCCACCCAAGCGCAAGGCCACCCGGTGCGCGCAACCGTCAGCGACATGGGCCCGTTGTTGCTGGCGCGCATGCTGGCGCTGAATGAAACCCAGCAGGGCGTGCTGGCGCTGGTCTTCAAGATCGCCGACGACAACGGCATGGCGCTGCTGGACCTGAAAGACCTGCGCGCCATGTTGCAGTACGTGGGCGACAACGCCTCGCAGTTCACCACCGAATACGGCAACGTCAGCGCCGCCAGCATCGGCGCCATCCAACGCGGTGTGCTGCAGATTGACGAACAGGGCGGCGACCGCTTCTTCGGCGAACCGATGCTCAACATCGCCGACTTCATGCAGACCGTCGATGTGGATGAGGCCCCCACGTCGCCTGCGGCTCCTGCCCCCCAGGGGGGCGGCGCAGCCTCTAGGGGCGGCCCGTCGACGCCGCGCGGCGTCATCAACATTTTGGCCGCCGACCAGCTGATGAACAGCCCGCGCCTGTACGCCACCTTTTTGCTGTGGATGCTGAGCGAGCTGTTCGAGCAGTTGCCCGAGGTGGGCGACCTGGAGCAGCCCAAGCTGGTGTTCTTTTTCGACGAGGCGCATCTGCTGTTCAAGGAAGCGCCGACGGCATTGGTCGAGCGCATCGAGCTGGTGGTGCGGCTGGTGCGCAGCAAGGGCGTGGGCGTGTACTTCGTGACGCAGAACCCGCTGGACATTCCCGACCCGGTGCTCGCACAACTCGGCAACCGGGTCCAGCATGCGCTGCGCGCCTTCACGCCACGCGACCAGAAGGCGGTGAAAGCAGCCGCCAGCACCATGCGCCCCAATCCCGGGCTCGACGTGGAAGCGGCCATCACCGAACTGGCGGTCGGCGAGGCATTGGTCAGCTTTCTGGACGCCAAGGGCCGGCCCAGCGTGACCGAACGCGTCTTCGTGATTCCGCCCGGCAGCCAGATCGGGCCGATCACGCCCGAGCAGCGCAAGGCGCTGATCGCCGGCTCGCTGGTGGCGGGTGTCTACGAGAAGACGGTAGACCGAGAATCGGCCTACGAAAACCTCAAGGGCCGCGCGGCCCAGAGCGCAGACATCGCCAAGCAGATGGGCGACGAGGCCACGCGGGCCGATCAGGCCGCCAAGGCGGGCGGCACCTCCGCCGGAGCAGCGCAGCCGCAGCAGGCCGGCGGCGGTGGCATTTTCGGCGGGCTGAAGGACGTGCTGTTCGGCTCCACCGGCCCACGCGGCGGCAAGCACGAGGGCCTGGCCGAATCGGCGGCGCGCTCGGCCGTGCGCAGCATCGGCTCTACGGTGGGGCGCGAGATCATCCGCGGCGTGCTCGGCGGCATTCTGGGCGGCGGCCGGCGGCGTTGACAGGCCGGGCCGGCGAGGCTGCCCGCCTCGCCGAGCGCGTCAATCCGCCTTCAACGCCTGAACGGATTGCCAAGTATCTGCACGGTGGCGGAACTTGACCACCTTGCCGGCATCGTTGAAATGCCAGATGTGAACTGTTTCCGGCTCGACCACCTTCTTGCCGGTGGCCTTGACCGTGAGCGTCACATCGATCAAATCGACCACCATGTTGCCGGCCGAGAAAAAGTGTTTCGGCTCGAACTGCGTGATGTCGGTGGCTTGCAGCGCCTCGAAGAAGCGCGCTACGTTGGCGCGGCCCTTGATGGGTTGCAGCCAAGGAATCGGGTTGGGGAAGCTGTTGTATTCCCATTCCACATCGTCGGCCAGTTCGGCCAGGATGGCCGGCACGTCACCGCGCCCGAAGGCGCCATACATCTGCTGCACTCGTTCGATCGGGGTCATGAAAAACTCCTTGGCGGTTCTCGCCGAACAGCGCACCGCAAGGCACGCACTCGACAGCGCAGGCTCGCCCCACGCGGCGGGGCACGCACGATCACGGCCCAAAAGGTATACGGGCGAGGCTGCCCGCCGGATGCGGCGCCGCGTGCCGCTACTTCATCGGTATCGGCGTGCCGCGGTCGACCGCCACGGCCGTGACGCTGTTTTGCGGCGACCCCTGGATCACGCGGTCGGAGTAGGTCAGGTAGACCAGCGTGTTGCGCTTCACATCGACCATGCGAACGATGCGCAGCTTCTTGAACACCAGTGAAATCCGCTCGCTGAAAACCTCTTCACGCTGGGCCAGCGGTTTGTCGATCACGATGGGCCCCACCTGACGGCAGGCAATCGACGCCTCGGCCTTGTCCTCGGCCAGCCCAACGGCGCCTTTGATGCCGCCGGTCTTGGCGCGCGAGACGTAGCAGGTCACGCCGCCCACCTTGGGGTCGTCGTGCGCGTCGACCACTATTTTGTGGTCGGGCCCGATGAACTTGAACACCGTGTCGACTTCGCCCACAGGCTCGGCACCGGGCTGCGAAGCCACGGCCACCATCAGCATCCCAGCGAAAAGCGTCTTCATGCGCAGCCCTCGACAAAGGCGCAAGCGTACACGCGGTGAACCGCTCAACGGGTGGCGCCACGGCGGCGCGACGGATCAAGGCACCAGCACGGTCTTCAGCTCCGGCCGCGCCAGCACTCGCACCTGGGCGGCCAGGTCGCTGACGATGCGGTTGCTCAGGTAGCTGTTCTGGGTGTCGGGCTCGAGCGCTGCGGCCACCAGGTTGGCCAGCGGCTGCTCCAGCGACACGTAGTAGCTGCCCACCGGCACGTCGATCAGCGCCGGCACGGTCTGCACCTGCACCCGCAGCACCGTGGCGCCATCGGCGATTGCGCCGCGCACGTCCTGCCGGCTGCCCTCTTCGCGCGAGGTCTCGCTGTAGGTCTCGCCGCGCGCCACGCCGGCTTCGGTGATTCTGCGCACCTGCACGCCCAGGCTGCGCAGGCGCGCCACGGCGTCCAGCTGGTCGGCGGCCAGCCAGTAGCCGCACGGGCGCGCGCGGCTCTTGAGGCTGCGCAACTCCAATGCCGAATCCCAGGCCACGGTCACGGGCCTGTCGGCGCCGCTCAGCGGGTCCAGCATCAGCAAGGTGTATTCGCTGGGCGTGGGCGCGGCCTCGATGACGATGTCGCCGCGGCAGGCCAGCAGGCTCACGTCGTTGTCGACGAACTGGCGCAGCTTCACCAAGTCGGCAGCCCGCGCGTGGGCACTGCGCAGCACGCTGCGCATCGCCGTCACGTGGGTGTGGACCCGCCGCAACAGGTGCAACTTGCCGATGCCGACACCGCGCGTTTCGATCAGGATGCTGATGGCGTTTTTCAGGCCGTTGACGTTGCGTCCCGTGTCTGGCTGCGTGCCGCCCATGGAGATCTTCTTGTCCTGCGGGTCGACCGGGGTGGTGTAGTACCACTCCGATGTCAGGCCCTGCTCCTTCAGGCTGGCCAGCAGCGGCCCGCGGAACCATTCTTCCGAGGCCTGGGTGATGAAGGTCGGCAGGTTGGCCGTCATGGCGTACTGCACCAGCGCATCGAAGCGCTGCACGGTGCCAAACTTTTCCAGGTAGCGGCCGACCACGGTGTATTCGTGGGCATCGATCACGACCGCGGGCTGGTGGTCGCGCACCAGCTGGGCCTGGGCTTGCGCTTCGGGCGTTTTCAGCAGCAGGTGATCGCGGTTGACGTCGATGCCGTTGGCGGTGACGCGCTGGTTGCCTTGCGCACCATCGGGGTTGGCACGCGGCAGCACGATGACGTTGATGCGATCCAGCACCTGTTGCAGCGAGCCCTGGGCCAGCTCCTGCGCGATGACCAGCAAGGCCTCGCCGCCCGCCGGCTCGTCGCCATGCTGCTGCCCCACCAACAGCACCGTCGGCCGGGCCGCACGTTGCGCAGCAGTGGCGGTGGAGGCGTCGCCCACCCGGCTGAACAGCAGCGCTTCGATGGCCACGCCTTGCTGCGAACGGCCCAGCGGCAGCAGCGTCACGCTCGGAGGCCCGGCGCCTTCCCCCGGCATCACCAGGCTGCGCAGAATGGTCTGCATTTCTGCGTTGGTGGTGAAACCGGCGCGCGCGTCCTTGAAGGCGGGCGTGTTGTAGCTCACCACCGGATCGGGGAAACGCGCGGCCACCGCCGCGCTGTACGGACCGACCGGCGACGCTGCCGGCGCGGGTGAGGCGGGCGCGGCCACCGAAGGCAGCGGCGTCCTCAGCACGGTGGACGGCGGTGCGAGCGCAGCACACCCGCCAAGCCCAATGGCCAGCAAACACAGCATCTGCCGCGCGGCAAACGGTTTCAGAAAACGCATGTCCAGTCTCCCGCCCGAGGGCACTCCTTGAATTATCACCACGCGGTCACAATCTCCCACCGATCGCTGAAGGGGACGAGTTCATGGTGGTTCTGAAATGGCTGCTGATCGCGCTGGCGGTGCTGGTGACGCTGGTTTTGCTGGCGCTGTTGGCGGGTCAACTGGGTCTGCTGCAGGGCAAGCCACCCGCGAGCCTGGGCGTGCGCGAGGGCAGGCTCAAACCACCGTCAAAGACACCGAACAGCGTGACCAGCCAGGCCGCGCTGTACCCCGACCATCCCATGCGCGATGCCGCACGGATCGAGCCGCTGCCACTGAAAGGCGATGGCCCATCGACGCTGGCCCGGATCGGGCGAATCGTCGAGGGCATGCGCGGCGCGCAGGTGCTGAAGAGCGAACCAGACTACCTGTACGCGCAGTTCACCACGCCGCTGATGAAGTATGTGGACGACACCGAATTCTGGTTCGACCCGGCAGCCAGCGTGATCCAGGTGCGCTCCGCATCACGGGTGGGGCACGGAGATCGCGGCCTGAACCGCGCCCGCGTGGAAGCCATCCGCAGCCAGCTGGCCACCGCGCCTTGAGGTGAGGTGAGGTGGGGGAGATGAGGTGTGCTGACGTGTGCTGACGTGTGCTGACGTGTGCTGACGTGTGCTGAGGTGAGCTGAGGTGAGGCGAGCTGAGTCGAGGTCCGTCAGGCCGCCATCCGGAACGCGCCCGCGTCGGCCCGCGCCGCATAGCCGCGAACCTCGATGTCGCGTTTGTCTTCCAGTGCCGCGGCGCGCACTTCGCGCCGAATCTGCGCTTCCAGCAGCGGCCGCAACAGGAACATCGGCCCGGGCATGGGCAAGCGGATGACGATGTCCACCCGCGTGCCGCCGCGCTCGGGCACGAACTTGAAGCTCACCGAGCCGCCCTGGTTGAAGCCTTCGACCGACAGGTCGTACATCGAACCATCGTCGGCGATCCGGCGCTCGAACACATCGCGCTGGCGCAGGCCCAACAGCCGCACCTCCTGCACGAAGCGCGCGCGGTTCGGCCCCGTGGACAGCAACTCAAAGCGCAGCTTCGGGTGCACGTTGCTGCGGATGTGATGCTCCATGTCGGCAAACTGCGAGCGCACCGTGTCGAGCGGCGCATGGATCCATTCACTGTGCTGGACTTCGGCGTAGCGGGTCATCGGAGTCTCCTGTCGTGGGGTATTCGGGTGGGGCCACGTCGGGTCTACGGGCCGAATGCTCCGGTGGATGCAAGGTTTTTTCCGCTCCCCTGCATCCAGCAGGCCAGGCGCGCCGTAGACCCAGCATGAGCCTTGCCTTGATCAGCCCTGCCCTGCCCGCGCGTTTTGCCGCCCGCTTTGTTGGCAAACCTCTGAACGCCAGCACTGGCGCCGCCGGGAGGGATGTGCTAACTTTTGCCTGTTTTACGCCGGTCCGGCACAAGGCTCCCTTGAACCCGCCCCCAACACTGGCTTCGCTGGCCTCGCTGGCTTCGGAATTGGCCGGCACATCGGCTGACGTGGGCGCGGCCGACTCGCCCGCCATTGCCCACCCCGAACGCGCCGAACGCGCCGAGCGCGACGCCATGCTGGCTGGCTTGCTGGCCAGCGCCGCCGCTGGCAAGACCACCGCCTTCGAAGGCTTCTACGACGCCACCGTCGGCTATGCGCGGGCGCTGGCCCGGCGCATGGTCAAGGCCTCGGACCTGGACGACCTGCTCGCCGATGCTTTTTTCCAGGCCTGGCGCGAAGCCGCGAGGTTCGACCCCGAGCGTGGCAGCGCGGTCACCTGGCTGCTGACCCTGGTGCGCAGCCGCGCGCTGGACTTGTTGCGCCGCCAGCGCGCGACGCACGAAGTCGAGGCCGATACTGACTCACAACCCGAGACGGCCAGCGACCTGCCCGGACCGGACGAATTGCTCGGCGGCACCCAGGCCGGAACGCGGCTGCACGCGGCCCTGGCGTTGCTGTCGTCCAACGAGCGCTGGGTGCTGGGGCTGGCCTACTATTCCGACCTGTCGCACCGCGAAATCTGTGAACAAACGGGGCTGCCGCTGGGCACCGTCAAATCGCTGATCCTGCGCGCCCAAAACAAGCTGCGCGCGCAACTGACCACCCTTTGAGATGACCACCCTCATGAAAACGCTGGACCCTTCAGACGACATCCCGGTGATCGATGCCGACCTGATCGACACATTGGCTGCCAACCAGGCGGCCGATCCCATCTCGCCCGCCATCGCCGCGCGCATCAAGCACCGCGTGCTGGAGCGCATTGCGCGGGCCGAGCCCAACCACCTGACCCTGCATGCCGCCGACAACCGCTGGCAGGCGTTCAAGCAGGGCGTGGACATCAAGGTGCTGCACGAGACCGACGGCATCATGTCTTACCTGCTGCGGCTGGCGCCGGGCGCCGTCGTCGATGCGCACCGTCATCCCATCGATGAGGAATGTGTGGTGATGCAAGGCAGCGTGCGGATCGGCGACGACCTGATCGTGCACGCCGGAGGCTTCCACCTGGCGCACCAGAACACGCTGCACGCGCCGATCACGTCCGAGGGGGGTGCCACGATGTTCCTGCGCGGCGCGTCGCCGCACGTCGCCGACCTGGTCTGACGCGCCGGGCTCTGACCCTGCGCTTCAGGACCAGCCGGCGTCGACGACGAACTCTTGCGCGGTGATCATGCGGGCCGTGTCGGCCGCCAGGAACATCACCATGTTGGCGATGTCGGCGCCGATGATGCGGCCCGGAATGCAGTGGTTGGCCTCCATGGCCTGCTCACCCGCATCGTCCAGCCACAGCGACACCTGGCGCTCGGTCATCACCCAGCCCGGCACGACGCAGTTGACGCGGATCTTGTCGCGCCCCGCCTCCTTGGCCAGCACGCGCGTGAAGCCCGACATGGCGGACTTGCAGGTGGCGTAGACCGAAAGGTCCAGGTTCTTGTTCTTCCAGCTCACCGAGCCGAGGTTGACGATGGCGCCGCCACCGCGCGCACGCATCGCAGGCAGCACCGCCTGCGTGGCGAAATAGTGCGGCCGCAGGTTGACGGCCACACTCTGGTCAAAGTACTCCGGCGTGACCTTGTCGACCGCATGGCGCTGGTCGTTGGCGACGTTGTTCACCAGCACGTCGACGCCGCCGATGCGCTGCGACAGCGCGTCAATGGCCCGCTGCAGGGCGGGCACGTCGGTCACGTCGCAAGCCTCGAAGTGAACGTCGCTCAGGCCGGCGGCCAGCGCCTTGCCGGCCCCCGCTTCGCGGTCCAGAAAACCGACCTTGCAACCCTGGCCGGCGAAGCTGCGCACGATGTCCGAACCAATGCCGGTGGCACCGCCGGTGATGATGACGCTTTTTCCCCGCAGGCTGTTGTAGGTGACGCCGGCGAAATCAAGCTTGGGAATCGTTTTGGAACTCATGGGTGAAACCTCATTGTGTTGATCCAGGAATGGCGCCGAACGTCGGCTTGTTGATGCAGTGTCTTATCAAACCGCCCTGATACCGACGACGATGGCCGACTCCGGCGGCAGCGGCGGCAAGGGCAGGCCGAAATCACGAAGCTGCGCGCCACTCAAGGTCAGCGTGCCGGCGGCCAGTGCCTCGATCACCTCGGTGCTGGCCTGCGAATGCTGCACCTGCGGCAGGTGCAACGCATGCAGCCGGTAGCGGCGCTGCGGAGCCAGCCCCTGAACCCGCAGCGGCGGGGTGTAGCGCGGCGCCTCTTCGACCCGCCGATACAGCGCAAATAGAGCGGCGCCGGCGTCATGGGCCGTGGCCTGCAGCCAACTCAGGCCACTGTGCGTGCCTTGGCGGATCACGCCGGCGTGGCACACCTCGCGCCAATCCTTGTAGGCGCTGACCCAGCGCGCCAGTTCGCCACGCTCGGCCGGGTTCAGCTCGCGCACATCGAACTCCAGCCCCAGGTGGCCGAACATCGCCACGCTGGCGCGGAACGCCAGGCTGTGCGTGCGCCCGGTCGTGTGCGAGTGTGCGGGGCCGATGTGCGCGCCCATGATTTCGGGCGGCAGGAAGCGCAGAAAACCGCTCTGGATGCCGATGCGGGCGAGCGCGTCATTGGAGTCGCTGGCCCAGACGCGGTGCGTGTGGCGCAGGATGCCGGCGTCGGGCCGGGCTCCGCCCGAAGAGCAGCTTTCGATCTCGACATGGGGGTGCGCTTCACGCACCCGCGCCAGCAAACGGTACAGAGCGAGGCTGTGCTGCCGGTAGGCGGCGCGGCCACGATGGTCGGCACCCAGCGCCGCGGTGGCGAGGTCGCGGTTCATGTCCCACTTGAGGTAAGAAATCGGGTGCTCGCGCAGCAACCCGTCGAGCTTGTCGAACAGGTACCGCGCCACCTCGTCGCGCGACAGGTCGAGCACCAGCTGGTGGCGGCCAAGCACCATCGCCCGGCCGGCCATTTGCAGCGCCCAATCGGGGTGGGCGCGGTAGAGCTCGCTGTCGGGGTTGACCATCTCGGGCTCGACCCACAGGCCGAACTGCAAACCCAAGGCCAGCACATGGTCGACCAGGGGCTTCAGGCCGTGCGGGTACTTGCGCGCATCGGGCCACCAGTCGCCGAGTGCGGCCTTGTCGTTGTCTCGGCGGTGGAACCAGCCATCGTCGAGCACAAAGCGTTCGACGCCAACTTCGGCGCCGGCGCTGACCAGCGTTTTCAGGCCGTCGACGTCGTGGTTGAAGTAGACCGCCTCCCAGCTGTTCAGGTGCACTGGCCGGGGTGCCATGCGCCCACCCGGCCAGCGCAGCACCGCGCTGCGCACAAAGCGATGGAAGTTGGCGCTCATGCCATTCAGCCCCGCAGCGCTGTAGGTCAGATGCGCATCGGGTGTTCGGTAGCGCTCACCGGGCGCCAGCTGCACCTCGCCCGGTGCGAACCATTCGCCGAGCTGCAGCTGGCGCCGGCCATCGGTCAGCGGCTCGATCAGCATCGTGTGGTTGCCGCTCCAGGCCAGGTGCGCGCCCCAGACCGGGCCTTCATCGTCGGCGAGATGGCTGCCGACGATCACCCCCGGAAAGGCGTCATGCGAGTTGCGGCCGCGCCGGCTTTCGCGCCGCCAACTGGCCACCCCCAGGCGTTCATGCGCCTGCTGGAATTCCAGCGTCCAGCGGCCGGAAAAACCAATCACTTGTTCTGCCTCGGGCGGCAACGGTACCGTGGCCGCGGCCAGCCAGTCGAGCCGGAACGGGGTGGCGCCAAAGTTCTGAATCTCGGCCCAACAGGTGAGCACGTCGCTGTTCGCATCGATCGTGTAGCTCAGCGTGAGCGAGAGCGACGCAAGCTCATCGCGCAGCGTGAGCAGCAGATTCGCGTCGGTGCGGTCGACCTTCACGAGCTCGAACTGCTGCGCCCAGTCGTCGCCGTTGATTCGGCTGCCGAGCAGCGCGGGCTGCGCGAACCAGCCGAAGCCGTGGGTCGGCAGCACACTCAGGGCCGGGTCGCCGTCCAAGGTGTTCGGTGGCAAGGGCCGCGCGCCGGCCAGCGGCCAGGCGCTCATCGTTCCCTCCAGCCGCGCGCCGAAATGCCGCCACAACGGCACCCCTGCGATCAGCGGCTCCAGCGCGATGGAACTGGCTCGCCCCGACAACACCATCAGCGCTGCATCCGTCACCCCATCATCCCTTGGTCGCCCCCATCGTCAAGCCGGCGATGAAGTGCTTTTGCATCAGAAAGAAGATCACCACCGGCGGCAGCGCCGCGACGATGGAGCCGGCCGAGACGAGTTGCCATTGCGCCACCCATTGCCCGTTCAAGGTCTTCAGGCCGCCGGTAACCGGCATCGCGTGGTCGCCCTGGATCAACACGGTGGCCCAGAAGTAGTCGTTCCAGATGAAGGTGAAGATCAGCACCGCGAGCGCGGCAATCGCCGGGCGAACCAGGGGCAGCACCACGCGCCAGAAGATCTGGAATTCGGTGGCGCCTTCGACGCGCGCCGCATCGATCAGCTCCGACGGCAGTTCGCGGATGAAGTTGCGCATGAAAAAAGTACAAAAGCCGGTCTGGAATGCGACATGAAAAAGCACCAGGCCGGTCACGGTGTCGTACAGGCCGAGCCGCAGGCTCAGGTCGCGCACCGGCACCATCAAAATCTGGAACGGCACGAAGTTGCCGCCGACGAAGATGAAGAACACCAGCAGGTTCAACTTGAAGCGGTACACACCGAGCGCAAAGCCGGCCAGGCAGCTCAATGCCACTGCGCCGATCACCGTCGGGATCGTCACCAGGAAGCTGTTGCCGATGTAGTGCAGGATGGGCGTGTTGGTGAACACGGCCGCGTAGTTCTCGGCCATCTTCCACTGCGTCGGGATGCCCCAGTAGTTGCCCGTGGTCAGGTCGGCCTGGCCGCGGATCGAGGTGAGCGCCACCGCGATGATCGGGGCCAGCCAGACCAGCAGTGCCACGGGCAGCCCGGCCTTGTAGAGCCACTGCGCCGGCCGTGAGGCCCTGTCGATGGGGGTTGGGAACATCTCAGTGGCTCCACCGCGCTTGGCGCGACCCACGACGCATGAAACACGCGGCGGTTTCGTTCGACCGCTTACGGCCAGATCCTGTCCACCTGGGCTTCTTTTTCAGCGGTTGCCAAACACCCGAATGCAGCCGAAGGCGTTGGGTGGGCGACGCAGCGAAGTAAAGGGGGAGGGCCGAGTCTTTTCCGGCCCGGAGGAGTGCGCCCGGACACAAACAGTCCAGTGGACTGTTTGTGCCTGGTGCACGCCCGGGGCTCCGTCCCCGGGCATGAACGGAGCCGGTCACCCGGCGCTCTCGGCCCGCGCAGACCTGAGCCGCGGCGAGCAATTGCTCCAGGCATGCACAGGCTGCGCCGCAGACGTTGCACCAGCGACGGGCGTCACTTGCTGGCGGGGTCTTCACGGGTGGCAAAGCCGCTTTCTATGCACGATCATTCATAGGGGAACGCCTGCGCTTTTCGGTGCTTGTCGTTGCTCGAACAATGCGTTTCAGGCCGGTGATCGACTCCGGTATTCGCACCCCAGTTTCTCAGGAGACACCCGTGAGCATTCCCCTTTCATTGATCGTCAATGGCAAGTCCATCAACACCAGCGTGGACCCTCGAACCCTGCTGGTGCAGCTGATCCGCGAGCAGCTGCTTCTCACCGGCACCCACGTGGGTTGCGACACCGCGCAGTGCGGCGCCTGCACCGTGCATTTGAACGGCCGGGCAGTGAAGTCGTGTTCGATGCTGGCGGTGCAGGCCCAGGGCGGCAGCGTCACCACGATCGAGGGTTTGGCACAGAACGGAACACTGCACCCGATGCAGGCCGCGTTCCGCGAGTGCCACGGCTTGCAGTGCGGCTTCTGTACGCCGGGCATGGTGATGTCGGCGGTGCAACTTCTCAAAGACAAACCCAAGGCGACCGAGCAGGAAATCCGCGACGGGCTGGAAGGCAACATCTGCCGCTGCACCGGCTACCACAACATCGTCAAGTCGATCCAGCTTTGCCAGAGCGGCAAGGTCGGCGCCACGGCCTGAGCAAAAAGGAGCCCACCATGACCG
>JANNDW010000009.1:0-26648 GCA_031378125.1 Methylibium sp.
ACGCCGCGCTCCTTGTCGGCGTACCAGTCCTGCCAGTGGTCGTAGGCGTAGTGCTCGCCGTCGATCAGCACCACCTCGAGGATGTCGATGCCGTACTTCTTGGCGAACACGAAGTCGCGCTCGTCGTGCGCCGGCACGCCCATCACCGCGCCGTCGCCATAGCCCATCAGCACGTAGTTGCCGACCCAGACGTCGACGGCTTCGTGCGTCAGCGGGTGGGCCACTTGCAAGCCGGTGCGCAGGCCCACTTTTTCGCGCAGCGCGAGTTCGGCTTCAGTGGTGCCACCGGCCTTGCACTGTTCGATGAAGGCGGCCAGTTCGGCGTTGCCGGCCGCCGCATGCGTGGCCAGCGGGTGCTCGGGCGCGACGGCGCAGAAGGTCACACCCATCAGGGTGTCGGCGCGGGTCGTGAAGACCCACATCCGGCCGTCCTGGATCAGCGCGCCATCGGCACCGCGAATGTCGTGCGTGAAGGCGAATCGCACGCCCTCGCTCTTGCCGATCCAGTGCTCCTGCATCAGCCGCACCCGCTCGGGCCAGCCGTGCAGGTAGCCGGGGCTGTGCGGGTCGGCCACGTTGGCCAGCAGTTCGTCGGCGTATTGCGTGATGGCCAGGTAGTAGCCTGGAATTTCGCGCCGCTGCACCGTGGCGCCGCTGCGCCAACCCTTGCCGTCGATCACCTGCTCGTTGGCCAGCACGGTCTGGTCCACCGGGTCCCAGTTGACGACCTGGGTCTTCTTGTACGCGATGCCCTTTTCGAGCATCTTCAGGAATAACCACTGGTTCCATTTGTAGTAGCTTGGGTCGCAGGTGGCCAGCTCGCGCGACCAGTCGTAAGCCAGGCCGAGCGGCTGCATCTGCGCCTTCATGTCGGCGATGTTGTCGCGCGTCCACTTTGCCGGCGGCACGTTGTTGTCGATGGCGGCGTTTTCGGCCGGCAGGCCGAACGCGTCCCAACCCATCGGCATCAGCACGTTGAAGCCCTTCATGCGCAGGTAGCGCGCCAGCATGTCGTTGATGGTGTAGTTGCGCACATGGCCCATGTGCAGCTTGCCGCTGGGGTAGGGCAGCATCGAGCAGGCGTAGAACTTTGGCTTGGAGGCGTCCTCGGTCACGCGATAGGCGTCTGCCGCGCTCCAGGCGGCCTGCGCGGCGCGCTCGATCTCGGGGGGCTTGAAGTCTGGGGTCATGAGGAACTCGGGCTGTTCGCTCGATTATAGAAACCGACTCCCCTGCGACCCGCGGCCGCAGGTGTGGGCGCGGGCGTGGGCTCAGGGCCTGGAGGCGCCCGGCTCGGCCACGAAGCCAATGCGCGTCAGGCCGGCTTTTTGAACCATGCCGATCAGCTCGGCCACCCGCCCGTACGCCACGCTCTTGTCGGCCCGCAACTGCACTTCCATCTGCGGGTTCTTGCGGGCGGCATCCGTCACGCGCGCCGTCAACGCGGCAAGGTCGAGCAGCTCTTCGCCGAAGAAGTAGCGCCCCTGCGGGTCCAGCGCCACCGCAATGAACTGGGGTGCGTCGCTGGGCACGGCGGCGTCGGTCTTGGGCAGGTCGAGCTTCAAGCTGCTGGTCATCAGCGGCGCGGTGATCATGAAGATGACCAGCAGCACCAGCATCACGTCGATCAGCGGCGTCATGTTGATCTCGCTCATCGGCTGTGGGCCGGCTGTGCGCTCCAGGCGTCCGAAGGCCATGTGGGTCAAGGCGCCTTTTCGAGAGCGCTGTCGTCGACGTTGTCCATCAGCATCTCGCGCAGGTCATGCGCAAACCCTTCCAGTTCGGCTTCGCAGGCGCCCACTTGCTTGCCGAAGATGTTGTAGCCCAGCACGGCGGGAAGGGCCACGGCCAGGCCCGCCGCGGTCATGATCAGCGCCTCGCCCACCGGGCCGGACACGCGCTCGATGCTGATGGTCCCGGCCGCCGAGATGCCGGCCAGTGCATGGTAGATGCCCCACACCGTGCCCAGCAGGCCAACGAACGGAGCCGTGCTGCCCACCGAGGCCAGCAGCACCTGGCCGAATTGCAACTGGGCCAGCACGCCGTGCAGCGCGTCGCGCAGGCGGCGCGTCAGCTGCGAATCGACGTGCCCCTTGGATTCGAGCGTGCCCGAGACCGGGTTGGCCACGGCCGCCACCAGCAGCGGCTGCAGTACGCGTTCGCGGTCGAAGATGCCCAAACGCTCGCGCCCTGAATCCACGCTGGGTGCGGCCCAGAAGGCGGCGACCGCGCGTGCCATGTCGCCGCGAACCCGGCGCAGCAGCCAGGCCTTCCAGAAGATCACGACCCAGGCGCTGACCGACATCAACAACAGCAGCGCCGCCACGCCGCGCGTGACCGCATCCCCCTGGGACCAGAAGTGCTCGATGGCACTCAATGGCGCCCCTCGTCGAATGAGTCCATTCGCCGATCCCCCAAGGTGATGCGGGCCGGCTTGGGAGCGGCCCGGCGCTCGGCCCGCGGGGAAGAGGTTGACGCCGAATTTCTCATGCCTGCACAACTGGCACAGTCAGTGCAGACCGAGCACGTCGTTCATGTCGAACAGGCCGTTGTTCTTGTCGGCCAGAAAGCGCGCTGCGCGCAACGCGCCCTGGGCGAATGTGGTGCGACTGCCGGCCCTGTGGGTGATCTCGATGCGCTCGCCGGTGCCGGCAAACAGCACGGTGTGGTCGCCGACGATGTCGCCGCCGCGCACGGTGGCGAATCCGATCGAGGACGGATCGCGCTCGCCCGTCACGCCCTGGCGCGCATAGACGGCGCAGTCTTTCAGCTCGCGCCCCAGCGCCGCGGCAACCACCTCGCCGAGCTGCAGCGCGGTGCCACTTGGTGCATCGACCTTGTGGCGATGGTGCGCCTCGATGATTTCGATGTCATAACCCTGGCTCAAGGCGCGCGCCGCCACGTCGAGCAGCTTGAGCACCACGTTGACGCCGACGCTCATGTTCGGCGCCAGCAGCACCGCGACGTGCTGCGCGTGCGCGGCGATCTGGGCCTTCTGTGGCGGGCTGAAACCGGTCGTCCCAATCACCGCCTTGACAGCCCGTTCGCGGCACATCCGCAAGTGCGCCAGCGTGCCTTCCGGGCGGGTGAAATCGATCAACACCTGCGCGTTGGCCAGGCCGGCAGGCAGGTCCGCGGTGACGAGCACGCCGCTGCTGATGCCGAGAAACGCCGTTGCGTCGTGGCCGATGGCGGGGCTGTTTGCCACCTCCAGCGCACCGGAAAGAACCAGGTCGCTTGCGCCCGCCACGGCTTCGATCAGCATGCGGCCCATCCGGCCGGAAGCGCCCGCTATCGCGACGCGCAGCGAGTGGGGTGCGCTCGGCAAGCTCAGGCTCATCAGCGCGACTCGAGCGGCGGGTAGGTGCGCGCAGGCGACGCGGGTTCAGCGTCTGTCGGGGTGGCCGCCGCGGCCTTGGGCGGCACCGGCAAAGCCTTGATCTGCTCATCGGTCAGCGCCAGCGGCGGCGCGTTGCGCGCGGTCTTGAAGGTGTCGATGGAGGCGACAAAATCGCGCTCTGCGGGCAGGTCGTCGGCGCCTTCCATCTTGCGCAGCACCTCGCCGTCGAACAGCACCACGACCCGTCGCAACTGCGGCTCGGTGCCCTGGCGGCGAATCGAGAACACGTAGTCCCAGCGGTCGTTGTGAAAGGCGTCGGTGAGCAACGGCGAGCCGAGGAAATCGCGCACCTGGGCGCGGCTCAGGCCGGGACGCACCAGTGCGGCCTGCTCTCTGGTGATGACGTTGCCCTGCACCACCTCCAGCCGGTAGGGGGTGATCACGCCTAGAAAGTTGTCTGATGTCTGCAGCGACTGGCAAGCTCCCAGCGCCAATCCGCCCAGCAGCGGCGCGCACAGGAGTGTCATGGAGTGAAAACGCATGGGGTGGGATGGGTTCGCCGTTGAGGCGAGCCGGGCTCGATATGATGGGCGGATTCTAGCGGCTGGGGTTTGCCCGGCCGCGCCGCTGGATTGCCACCATGAAGCACGCCGACGAACTGAAGAACAGCGGGCTCAAGGCCACGCTGCCGCGCATCAAGGTGCTGGAGATTTTCCAGAAGACAGCGCAGCGCCACATGAGCGCCGAAGACGTCTACAAGATGCTGCTGGCCGATGGTGCCGATGTCGGCCTGGCTACCGTCTACCGGGTGCTGATGCAGTTTGAACAGGCCGGCATCCTGTCGCGCAACCATTTCGAGGCCGGCAAGGCGGTGTTCGAGCTCAACGAGGGCAAGCACCATGACCACCTGGTGTGCCTGGACTGCGGGCGTGTCGAGGAGTTCTTCGACGCCGAGATCGAAAAGCGCCAGCGCAGTGTTGCCCATTCACGCGGTTTCGAGTTGCAGGACCACTCTCTCGCACTGTACGCGGCGTGCACCAAGAAGAACTGCGAGTTCAAGACCAAGTAGGGCCCCCCAGTCGCTGCGCTCCTGCCCCAGGGGCCACGAGGGGCCCCTTCGTGGCCCTTGGGCGCCAACTCTACGCCCGGGAGACCCGTGCGTGAGTTGTGGCTTGGCGGAGCGTCGCCATGCTTGCCCTCTGGGCTCAGTTTTCCGGCTTCAGCATCGCCTTCTGGTGCCGCTCGATGAACTCCTGGTAGGTGTCGATGCCGCGCAATTGCAAAATCGTGTTGCGCACCGCCGCTTCCACCAGCACGGCCAGGTTGCGGCCGGCATCCACGGCAATGACCACCAGGCGCACCGGCACATCGAGGATTTCCTCGTTCAGCGGCTCGTAGGGCAGGCGCTCGAACTCGCGTTCCAGCGTCTCCTTGCGCACCAGGTGCACGATCAGCTTCAGGCGCATCTTGCGGCGCACCGCGGTCTCGCCGAAAATCGCCTTGATATCGAGCAGCCCGATGCCGCGCACTTCCAGCAGGTTCTGCAGCAGCTGCGGGCAGCGGCCCTCCAGCGCCACCTGCGAAACCCGGTAGATGTCGACCGCGTCGTCGGCCACGAGGCCGTGGCCACGCGAGATCAACTCCAGCCCGAGTTCACTCTTGCCCAGGCCCGATTCACCCGTCAGCAGCACGCCCAGGCCCAAAATGTCCATGAAGACGCCATGGCGCGTGGTGCGTTCGGCGAAGTGGTTGCCGAGGTAGCCGCGCACCACGTCGATCACGTGGCCGGCCGACTCGCCGGTGGCAAACAGCGGAATGTCGGCGCGGTCGCACAAAGCGACCAGGCTTTCGGGCGGAACCTGCCCGTCGGCCACGATCAGCACCGGTGGCTCCAGCGCGACGATGCGCGCGATGCGACGTTGCGCCACCTCGGGCGCGCATTCGCTGAAATAGGCCACTTCCCTGCGCCCCACGATCTGCACGCGGTAGGGGTGGATGTAGTTGAGGTAGCCCACCAGGTCCGCCGTCGACTGGGCGCTGCGCACGGCCGACTCGTCGAAGTGCCGCTCTGGGTGGGCGTGCCCGGCGATCCATTGCCACTGCAGCGCGGCACGGTGTTCTTCGAACAGCGCCTCGGCGCTGATGACGGCGGGTTTCAAGAGGTGGGCGCTGTTCGGGGCGTATTCAAGCCGTCACGCGGCCGACTTCAGCGGAACCCAGTTGTGGATGAGTTCGTGAACCTCGGTCGCGTTGCCCTGCACTTTTAGGCGGTCACGCATTTCGCGGTCGGAAAGCATCTCGGCGATCTCGGACAGGATTTCAAGGTGCCGTTGGGTGGCGACTTCGGGCACCAGCAGGAAAATCAGCAGGCTCACCGCTTCTTCATCCGGTGCGTCAAAGCCGATCGGTTGGCGCAGCCGCAGAACCGCCGCGAGCGGATTCTTCAGACCCTTGATCCGCCCATGCGGAATCGCCACGCCATGGCCGAGGCCGGTGGAGCCCAGCCGTTCGCGCGCGAACAGGTTGTCGGTGACGGTGGCGCGCGCGATGGCGTGCTGGTTTTCGAACAACAGCCCGGCGTGCTCGAAAGCGCGCTTCTTGCTGGTGGCGTCCACGTCCACCAACACATTGGTGGCGGGCAGGATGGCGGCGAGGCGGTTCATCGGCATGGCGCGTTGGAGGCTCAGGCGGGGTGCCTGACCGACCCATCACGGAAATGACACATTCCAGAATTATGAAGCGCGCACCCCGAGACTGGGCAAGTCAGATTTGCGTGTACAGCCTGATTCTGCACAGGGTTGCTGCGTCGCAGCAACGCTTGTGTCCCCCTCGACCAAGGGGGGTTTTCCATTCCGTGAAAAAACGCCCTGATGGGTTGTTCCCGCAGCCGCTTGGACGGGCGCTGTGCAAGCGCACGCAGCGCCAAAACAAAAGCGGCCCGCAAGCCGCTTTTGTTGAATGGCGGGGTTCAGAGCGCTGCGCTGTCCAATCGCTTGGCCGACGCGTGGTGATGGTCCTGAACCTTGTCCTTGTATCGGCACACTTGGCGGTCGAGCTTGTCCATCAACTGGTCGATCGCGGCGTAAAGGTCTTCACCGGTCTGCTCGACGAAGATGTCCTTGCCCTTCACATGCACGGTCACTTCGGCCTTTTGCCTTCGTTCCTTTTCCTTCAGCTTCTCCACCGACAACAACACAGTGATATCTACAACCTGATCAAAATGGCGTGTGACGCGTTCCAATTTAGTAAGCACATACTCTCTGAGAGCTGGCGTCACTTCGAGGTGGTGGCCGCTGATCGTCAAGTTCATGAAGACTCCTTTCGCAGGGGGTGGGGAAGGCGGAGAAGCGCTTTTGCCGGTGTCGGCCCGGATCAGTGTGCGCCTGTTCAGCGGGTCTGACAAGCCGTTGATCGGTGACAAATCACGGCGCAAATTCGGCCCGATACGGCAGCGCCCGTCACGAGGCGGAGTCGGGCTGGAAACGCGCCTGACGATGCAATAATTCGACCTTCGCCGTTTCGAAAGATGTTCTTGGACAGCCCGCATCCTCGGTGAGCGTCCACTCCAGCGCCTGCCGGCTGCTCCCTTGAGCCGGGCCGCCTCTGGGGTGAGGCGGGCTCACTCCCCATCACCCCAGACCTTCGCAGCCACGGCTTCCCGTGTTGCGGCGAGCGCGTCGGAGCTTTCATGCTGAATGTTTTTACGCTGGCCAACGGCCGGCTGTTCCAGGAAGAGATCGCAAGCCTCGCAGCGCTGGCCGATGTTCGGCCGGTGTGGGTCGATCTCGATGCCCCGACGCCCGAGGAGAAGGGCTGGATCGCCGAGCATTTCGGCGTGACCATCCCTGCCGACGCGGTGGATGACGACCTCGAAGAGTCGGCCCGCTTCTACGAAGAAGACAACGGCGAACTGCACATCCGTTCCGACTTCCTGATCGACGACGACAGAACCCCGCGCAACGTGCGCGTCGCCTTTATCCTGCGCGGTGGTGTGCTGTTCTCGGTGCATGCCGAGGACCTGCCGGTGTTTCGCCTGCTGCGGCTGCGCGCGCGGCGCATTCCGGCCCTGATCGAAGATGCGAAGGACGTTCTGCTCAAGCTCTACGACGCCGACGCGGAATACAGCGCCGATGCGCTGGAGGGCATCTACGACAGCCTGGAGGCCGTCAGCGCGCGCGTGCTCAAGCAGGATGTCAACGACCAGGCCGCGGGCGAGGCGCTGTCGGCCATTGCCCGGCAGGAAGACCTGAATGGCCGCGTGCGCCGCAACGTGATGGACACACGTCGGGCGGTCAGTTTCATGATGCGCAGCCGCATGCTCAATGCCGAGCAGTTTGAAGAGGCGCGGCAGATCCTGCGCGACATCGACTCGCTCGACAGCCACAGCACCTTTCTGTTCGACAAGATCAACTTCCTGATGAACGCCACCGTGGGTTTCATCAACATCAACCAGAACAAGATCATCAAGATCTTCTCGGTGGCCAGCGTGGCGCTGCTGCCGCCGACCTTGATCGCCAGCATCTACGGCATGAACTTCCAGGCCATTCCGGAGCTGCACTGGCGTTACGGTTACCCGTTTGCCATTGCGCTGATGGTGGCCTCGGTCACCGCGCCGTTCCTCTATTTCCGGCGCAAAGGCTGGCTGCGTTGATCAGGTCTGTGCGCGCTTCTTGAGCCAGCGCATCAGCACGCGCACCACCGGCAGTTTTTCGTACAACTCTTCGGCGGCATCCCAGTAGTCGCGGTGCAAGGCGATGAGGCCGGCGGCATCGAACCGAAGATGTGAACTCCCACGCACCGTCTGCGACTCGCGGCTGAAGCGCTTGAAGCGGAAGACGAAATCCCAGCTCAAAAAACACTGCTCGCCTTGGCTGATGATGTCGTGCACCACGAAGCGCGGTTCATCGAGCGCTGTGAACATGTGCGCGAAGATGCGCTGAATGGAGGCGATGCCTTGCACTTCGTTGAACGGGTCCTTGAACCGCGCATCGCGGTGGTAGAACTCGCCCAGGCGGGCCACATCGGCGGGCCTCAGCGCCTCGAACAGCGCCACGATGCGCGCCACGCGGGGGTCTTCGCAGCGCGGCGCGTGCCCTGTCATAGGCCGGTGGCCCGGCGGATGGCCTTGAAGTAAAGCCAGTCGCCCACGTGGCTGAGGGCCTTGAGCCACAGCGTGAAGCGCTTCGGAAAGTGAATCTCGAACTCGCCCGCTTCCCAGCCCTTGAGCATTTCCTGCGCCGCCTGCTCGGGCGTGATGAGCGCCGGCATCGCGAACTCGTTCTGCGAGGTCAGCGGCGTTTCAACGAAGCCCGGGTTGATGACCGAGGCGCCAATGCCCAGGGGGTGCAGGTCCAGGTAGAGCGTCTGCGCCAGGTTGATCAGCGCCGCCTTGGTCGGCCCGTAGGCGAGTGAATTGGGCAGGCCGCGATAACCTGCCACGCTGGACACCAGGCTGATGTGGCCCGCCTTCTGCCGCAGCAGCACCGGCAACACCGCGTCCAGCATGTGCAGGGCGCCGACGTAGTTCACCTTGTCGTGGCGCAGCATTTCGTCCAGGTCGAACTCGGTCGCGCGCATGGCCTTGTAGTGGCCGGCGCAGTACACCGCCAGGTCGATGCGGCCGAAGCGTTCGACGATGCGCCGCGCCGCGCCGGTCATCGCGGCGCGGTCGGTGGCGTCCAGCGCCAGCCCCAGGCTGCCGGCATGCTGGGCCTCGAAGGCCTGCAGTGCTGCCGCGTTGCGGGCCGACACCACGACCCGCGCGCCACGTTGATGCAGCAACTCCGCGGTCGCGCGACCGATGCCGGTGGAGGCGCCGACCAGCCACACGGTCCGGTCCGTCCAATCGGTGAAGGCGGGGTTCAAGGGCATGGAGGCCTGCTTTACTTCTTGTAGAACGACAGGGTCACTTCGCCCAAGCGAATGCCGAACTTGCTCATCTGCGCCTTGTTGAGCATCACGCGCTCGTCCATCAGGTACATCCAGTCGTCGAACTGCACGTCGTAGACGCTGCCGTCCACCGGCAGCCGCAGCGTGTACTTCCATTGCAAGGCGTTGCCCGCCACCTGGCCGAGTGCGGTGCCGACCACGTCGTCGGCGGTGCCGATGTACTGGCCGCCGGGCAGCTTCTTCAGGCGCCAGACGCGGCGTTCCTTCTTCCCATCGCTGTAGGTGAAGTCCTCTTCCAGCACGCCGCTGTCGCCGGTCCAGGTGCACTTCATCGCCACCGTGAAGCGCCGTGCCACCTTGCCACTGCGGTCGGTGAACAGGCCGTGCGCGACCAGGTCACCGTTGAAATAGGTGGCCAGATCGAGCGGCGGTTTTTCCGCCGCGTAGTCGGTGGGGACCGGCGCCGAGGCACAGGCGGTCAGCAGCGCGGCGGCCAGCGCCACCCCACTCAAAATCAAGCGTCGTTTCATTCGGTGCTTTCTGAAGTTCGAATCCATTGGGTGTAGAGCAACGCCGCGGCCGCCAGCTTGAGCACGCAGGGCAGCACGCAGTAGGCGATCGTCAGTGCGCTCAAGGCTTGCGGGCTGTGGCTTCCCGGCGCGTAGCCGAAGGCCTGCAGCACCGGCAGGGCCACGCCCGCGGCGAGCGCCAGGTTGAGCTTGGTGGCGAAGTTCCACCAGCCGAAGTACGCGCCCTCGGCGCGGTTGCCATGGCCGGCACGCTGGATCACCCCGGCCAGCAGCGCACTGGGCAGCGTGAGGTCGGCGCCCAGCGCCACGCCGCTGAGCACGCATACGGCGGTGTAGGCGACGACGTCGCCGGCCCCCAACCATGCGGCCCAGATGAACACGACGATGGCCAAGCCCATGCCGAGCAGCCAGGTGCGCGCCAGTCCGAAATGGCCGACCACCCGCACCCACAGCGGGATCGACAGCGCCCCGGCGGCGAAGTAGCTGGCCAGGAACAGCGGCTCATAGGCCGTGGCCAGCAGGCGGTCGCGAATGAAGAAAAGCACCAGCGTTGCCGGAACGGCGCTGGCAATGCCATTGACGAGGTAGATGACCAGCAGCTTGGCGAATGCAGGCGTCGAAAAGGGCAGCAACAGGGCCACCGGCCCGGCGTTCGATGCCGAGGCCCGCGGCTGCGGGGCGCGCCACAACAGCGCCACACCGACGGCCAGCGCCGCCGCGAACACCAGCGTCGTCACGCTCAAACCGGCCACCGACGGCAGCACGCTGGCCACCAGCACGCCGGCCAAGGCCATTCCCTCACGCCAGGCCACGATGCGCGCGCGCTGCGGCTCGTCGCCGCCCAGCCGCGCACCCCAGGCCTGGTGGATGACGGTGACGACGCTGTAGCTCAGGTAGGTGACGGCCAGCCCCGCGGCGCACCACCACAGCAAGGCGGCCGTGCCTTGCACCGGTGGGAAGAACAGGGCTCGAAACCCGACCGTCAGCACCACCGCCGCGATCGCTGCGACCCACCCGGCACGGCGTGCCGAGCGGGCCAGCAAGGCATCGGCCCAGCGGCCGATCAGCGGGTCGGCCACCGCGTCGAGCAAGCGGGCGGCCAGCAGCACGGCCCCCAGCAACGCCAGCGGCACGCCAAAGACGCTGGCGTAGTGATTGGGCAGCACCACATACAGCGGCAGCGCGACGAAGGCCAGCGGCAGCCCCAGCGTGCCGTAGCTCAGGCCGTCGCGCCAGCCGCCGCGCCACGCACGCGGCGGCTCACCGGCGGGTGCGCAGCCTGTGCTGGGCACGGCTGCGCCGCTCACGAGCCGGCCTTGGTTGCGCTCAACAGGGCGGCGCGCAACTTGGGTTCTGAGGTCTGCGCGGACAACCAGATGCCAAAGAAACGGCGTGCGAAATCCGCGTCACGCACCTCGCCCTTCGGCTTGGCGTTGAGGAAAAACAGCGCGGCCTCGCCCGGGCGGTGAACGCCGGTGAGGCGGTCGCCCTTGTTCACGTCGGGGAAAACCTGCGTCATCGAGGCCAGCCAGCGTTGGCCCTGTTCTTCGCCGAAGCCACCGATCCGTTTCATCTCGTCCAGGCTGCGCTCGGCGATCAGCTTGCCCACCAGCGAGCGGGCGTATTCCAGCTCCAGCGCCAGCGGCAGCCTGGCATAGGCGTCGGCGCTGAAGCCGTCGGCGACCCACAGGCGCGCGTCGTAGATGTGC
The DNA here is from genome assembly GCA_031378125.1 of Methylibium sp. Taxonomy (GTDB): domain Bacteria; phylum Pseudomonadota; class Gammaproteobacteria; order Burkholderiales; family Burkholderiaceae_C; genus LGRD01. The sequence goes on from JANNDW010000009.1 coordinate 11,469, forward strand.
AGGCCGAAGTAGGTCAGCCGGCCATTGCCCAGCAGGCGCGCACCCGGCAGTTCCGCGGCCACCTCGGCGGGCGCGGCGGGCTGCGCTCTCGCGCCGGCACCCAGCCCCGCGAGCGCCGCCAACAATGCACGGCGCGAAATGACGTCAAGAGCTTGGCTCATGATCCGCAGCTCAATCGCGCCGCAGCGTGAACTGCATGACGCTGGTGTTGCCGGTGGCAAACGCCGCCTCGCAGTAGGCGAGATAGAACTCCCAGATGCGCATGAAGCGGGTGTCGAAGCCGAGCTTGCGCACCGGCGTATCGGCGCCCAGGAACTGGTGGCGCCAGCGGCGCAGTGTCTCGGCGTAGTCGAGGCCGAAATCGAGTTCGTTCACCACCGTCAGGCCACTTTGCGCCGCCGCCGCGCGAAATGCCCGCGGGCTGGGCAGCAGGCCGCCGGGGAAGATGTACTGCTGGATGAAGTCGCTCGACTTCACATAGCGCTCGAACAGGTCGTCGCGGATGGTGATGCTCTGGATGCAGGCCATGCCGCCGGGCTTGAGCTGGGTCTTCAAGGTGTTGAAAAAACCCGGCCAGTACTCGCGGCCCACGGCCTCGAACATCTCGATGGATGCGATGGCATCGAACGGGCCGTCGTCGATGTCGCGGTAGTCCTGCAAGCGCAGTTCGGCAGGCAGGTCGGCTTTCACCAAACGTGCTTCGGCCCAGGCCAGTTGCTCGGTCGACAAGGTCACGCCGGTCACCGTGGCGCCGAATTCGCGCGCCGCGCATTCGGCCAGCGCGCCCCAGCCGCAGCCGATTTCCAGCACCCGATGGCCGGGCTGCACGCCGCATTCGCGCAGCGCGCGGCGCACCTTGGCCCATTGCGCGGTGACCAGGCCGGCCGAGCGGTCGCCCTCGAACCACGCGCTGCTGTAGTTCATCGTCGGGTCCAGCCACAGGCGATAGAACTCATTGCCCAGGTCGTAATGCGCGTGGATGTTTTTCTGGCTGCCGGTGCGGGAGTTGCGGTTGAACAGATGCTTGGCGCGGTACAGCAAGGAGCCCCACCAGCTGCCGTAGATGACGGTCTCGATCTGGTCGCGGTTGGCGACGAACAAGGTCAACAGCGTCGTCAGGTCGGGCGTGGTCCAGTCACCGGCGATGTAGCTTTCGGCGAACCCGATGTCGCCCGACTTCAGCGCCGCCGCGCACACGTTCCAGTTGTGCAGCCGGATCGCGGCCCGCGGCTGTTCCGCCGCCTGGGTGCCGAAGTGTGCCGACGAACCATCGGGCAACTGCAGGTCCAGCGTGCCGTGGTTCAGGCTTTTCAACAGGTGCAGCACGGCGCGCGCGGCCGGCGGCGTCGATTCAGGCAGCGAGACAGGAGCGGTGGAGGTTTGGCTGGTCATGGTAGAGGCGGATAGTCAACAGAGACGGCGGCATTTCAGCGCGACACGAACGACTGCGGCAGGCCGGGCTTGCGAACGAATGGCACCCGCTTTGCAAACAGCTTGACGGCCTGCCAGTGGATGCGTGCGATGACACCGAGCGTCATCAGCGGCATACCGAAGAAGGCCGCCCGGATGCGCGCCGGCGACAGCGGCCGCAGGCTGCCGGACACGCTGGTCTGGATCAGCAGGCCGCCGTCGTCGAAGTGGTCGATGCGCGCCACCGTGCGAGCCGGCGCAGTTTCGGGTTCGCCCGCGGGGCGCGACAGACCAACGCACATGAACCGAAAGCGGTAGCTCCCCGCCACCTCACAAAACGGCGACACATGGAACACCTTGGTTGTGCGCAACTCACGGCCGAAGGCCACATCCTTGCCGGTCAGCAAGTAGCAGTGGCGCTCGCCGAAGGTGTTGTTGACTTCGACCAGCACGGCCGCCAGCGAATCGTCTTCGCGATGGCAATACCAAAAACTCACCGGCTTGAACGTGAAGCCCAGCACGCGCGGATAACAATGCAGCCAGACCTCGCCGCTCCCATCGCTCACGCCTTCACGCGCAAGGATTTCTTCGAGCCAGGCCAGGCTGTCTTCGCGGCCGTCGCCATGGTCGCGGTCGAAGAAGCTGATCAGCCCGAAGCGGTTGCGCGCCAGCGCCTGGGGGGGCGCCTGTCGCAAGCTGCGCATCGGCAGCATCAAGAAATAGGTGGCATAGGCGAAGCTGTTGCGGGTGGGGCGCACCCGCGTGTGGCGCACCTGGCCGATGCCGATGTGCGCTCGAGCCGCAACCGAATTCACGCCGCCTCCGCGGAGGGCAAGGCCTGCTCAGCGGCCCAGCGAGACTTGAGCGCCTGGCAAACCGCCAGCCCCGAGACCAGGCCGTCCTCATGGAAACCATGGCGCGTCCACGCGCCGCAGAACCAGGTGTGCTGCTGGCCCTGCAGCTTGGGCACCTGCTGCTGCGCCGCGATCGCGGCACCGTCGAACACCGGGTGTGCGTAGTCGAACTCGGCGTGAACCGTCTCCGGCCGCGGCTCGGTGAGCGGATTGAGCGACACCACGACGGGCGTTTTGAACGGCAAGGGTTGCAGGCGGTTGATGAGGTAGTGCAGGCACACCGCCGCCTGCTCGCGTGAACCCTTGCTCGCGCGCTCATAGTTCCAGGCCGCCCAGGCGAGCTTGCGCCGGGGCAATACCAAGCTGTCGGAGTGCAGCACCGCGCGGTTGCGGTGGTACCTGATGGCACCCAGCGCGGCACGTTCCTGCGGCGACGCATCGGCCAGCAGAGCCAGCGACTGGTCACTGTGGCTGGCCAGCACGACCTCGTCGAAACGTTCGGTGCCCACGTCGGTGCTGACGAACACGCCCGCCGTGCCACTGCCCGGCGGCACGCGCCGCACCCTGCGCACCGGGTTGTTCAAACGCGCATCCGCAATCGACTGCAGCATTTTCCGCACGTAGTGCCGAGCCCCGCCGCGCACCGTGTACCACTGCGGTCGATTCGCCACCTGGATGAGGCCGTGGTTGTGGCAAAAACGGATCATCGTGGCCACCGGGAAGCGCAGCATCTGGTCGGTCGGGCACGACCAGATGCAGCCGATCATCGGCAGGAAATACCAGTCGCGAAACTCCGCCGAGAAGCGGTGCTGCGTCAAGAAATCGCCAATCGGCTGGCTCAGCGGGTCCAGCCGCGCGAGCTCTTGAGTGCCGGCCAATGCCGTCGCCAACCGGTTGAAGCGAACGATGTCGGCCAGCATGCGCCAGAACCGCGGCCGCACCAGGTTGCCGCGCTGTGCGAACACGGTGTTCAGGTCGCAGCCGCTCCATTCCAGGCCCAGGTCGGGCACCTGGACCGAAAACGACATGTCCGACTTGGCGATGTCCACCTTCAACTCGCCGAACAGCCGCAGCAGGTTCGGGTAGGTGCGTTCATTGAGCACCAGGAAGCCGGTGTCCACGCCATGTGTCACGCCGTCCAGATGCACATCGACGGTGTGGGTGTGGCCGCCGAAATAGTCGCCCGCCTCGTACAAAGTGACCTGTGCGTGGCCCGCCAGGCCATGCGCCACCGCCAGCCCGGAGATGCCCGAGCCGACAACGGCGACGCGGCGCAGCGCGGTCACGCCAGCCCTCTCTTGCCGACGGCGGTCAACGGGATGCGACTATCCGACCGGCATTGCGCCGCCTCGAAACGGGGCCGCAGGGTGCCTGGCGGTGTAGGAAGCAAAGGAGCAGACATCTGAAGAAGACGCGTGGATTGGGACCGGGTGAGAGAGCGACTTAAACTCATCAGTCTTAAATATAACCGATCAGTCTCTATTTTGCATCAAGGAGTTTTTCGATGTCCCGAACGAATGCCGGGTCTTGCGGGTCGACCTGGCTGGAGTGGCTGATCACCGTCTGGCCATCGCGGGCGACCAGGTACTTGTGGAAGTTCCACTGCGGCGGTTTGCCGGTGCGCTTGGCCAGGTCGGCGAACAGCGGGTTGAGCGCCGCGCCCGCGGAGGCGGCCACCCGCGACTTCGCGAACATCGGGAACTTCACGCCGAACGTGTTTTCGCACAGCGCGGCGATGTCTTTGCCCGTCCCCGGCTCTTGGGCGCCGAAGTCGTTGGACGGAAAGCCCAGCACCACCAGGCCACGCGGGCGAAGGCGCGAATAGAGCATCTCCAGTGCGGTGTACTGGGGCGTGAAGCCGCAAAAGCTGGCGGTGTTCACCACCAGCAGCACCTGCCCCGCGTACTGGCACAGGTTCTGCGGTTTTTCGTCCTGCAGGCGCGGCATCTGCCGGTCGAGCAAGGGCGGGCACGGGGGTGCCGCCAAGGACGGCCCGACGGCTGCAATACAAATCAGCAGGACGGCGGCTTCGGTGGCATGGGGTCTCATGGTCGATACCTCAGGGTCTTGAACCCGGTTGGATGGGCCCTGGCGGGAATGCCAACAGGCGCGGATATTGTGGCCAGGGCCGATCACTCCTCACCTTGGCGCTTGCGCTGGACCGCAAGGCCGCGAGGGCGGGGATCAGCGACTGCGTCGCAGGGGATGCGCATGACCATCGCGCTCTTTACGCCCGCCAGCGATATCCGGATGCACGGCCGGACAGGGCATCAGGGCTACCGGCGCAGTGCGCCAGTCGTCACACATGCGGGTCTAGAATCCGCGGGCAACCGAGGTCATTGCGATGCTCTATCCTGAACTTTTCAAGCAACTCGAAGCCGTGCGCTGGAACATGGACAAGGACATTCCTTGGGACCAGTTCGACGCCTCAAAGCTCAGCGAAGAGCAGGCCCAGACCATCAAGATGAACGCCATCACCGAGTGGGCGGCGCTGCCGGCCACCGAGATGTTCTTGCGCGACAACCGCGACGACAGCGACTTCTCGGCCTTCATGAGCGTGTGGTTCTTCGAAGAGCAAAAACACTCGCTGGTGCTGATGGAGTACCTGCGCCGCTACCGCCCGGAACTGGTGCCCACCGAAGCCGAGTTGCACGAGGTGCGTTTCGAGTTCGACCCCGCGCCCGCGCTGGAAACCTTGATGCTGCATTTCTGCGGCGAGATTCGGCTCAACCATTGGTATCGCCGCGCCGCCGAGTGGCATTCCGAACCAGTCATCAAGGCCATCTACGAAACGCTGGCGCGCGACGAAGCCCGCCATGGCGGCGCTTATTTGCGCTACATGAAGCGCGCGATGCAGAAGTTCGGCGACGAGGCCAAGGCCGCCTTCGCCAAGGTCGGCGTGTTGATGGCCAGTGCGCGCCGCACCGCGCAGGCGTTGCACCCGACCAACCTGCATGTCAATGCATCGCTGTTTCCGCGTGACACCGTGCAAAGCCGCCTGCCCAACCCGGAGTGGCTGGAGCGCTGGCTGGACAAGCAGATCCAGTTTGACGCGGTGTGGGAAACCAAGGTTGTCGAGCGCATCCTGCACAACCTGAGCCTGCTGCTGGAGCGCAGTTTCGGCAGCGTGCAGGAACTCAACCGCTACCGCAAGGAAGTGACCGCGGCGGTGGCGGCGGCCGCCAAAGGCAAGCCCGAACCGCTGCCGGTTTAGGGCCGGTTTCTCCGCCCCCGCTGACGGCCCGCGCAACGCTGGCCGTCTTGTTTACGCGCGCGTTTCATGCAAGCCGTGGAGGGCCGCACCGGCGCCTGCGAGCAGCTGCTGGCGCTGCTGAATGCTTACGGCAACGAGCGCGACGACGTGCCTTTCCCCGGCGCGCTCAGGCCGGCTTGGCGGCGGCGCGTTCTTGGTCGGCCTTGCGATCGGCGACGACCTTCTGCGCGCTCGGGCGCGCGGCGATCAGCTTGCTGTAGGGCTTCCAATCGATGCCCGCGGCCGCCAACAAGTCTTCGCCATAGACCAGCTTGGTGGCCATCGACACCAGCGGCAGGCTGACCCAGGCCGCGCAGTCGGCTTGCGTGAACGTGTCACCCGCCACATAGGGTGAGAACTTGGCCAGGCGCTTGAAGCCGGCCAGGTTTTTCTCCAGCAGCTTGCGCACCCGCGCCGCGTTGGCCTCGCTCACCTCGCCGCCGAAAAATGCCTTCGGGTAAAGCTCTCGCGCTACCAGTTCGAGGTGCAGGTCGATGAAGGTGGTCAGCTCGCGCACTTTGGCCGCGGCCCAAAGGTCGGCAGGCAGCAGCGGCGGGTTCGGGTACGCCGCCTCCAGGTAGTCCAGGATGGCCTGGCTTTCGCACAGGCCACCCTGTTCGGTGCGGATGAAGGGGATCTTGCCGAGCGGCGAGCACGCCAGCACGGCCTCGTCCGTGCTCTTGGTCTTGACCAGCTCTTCGGAGAAGGGCACGCCCTTTTCCAGCAGCGCAAGCTTGACCTTGTTGAAGTAGTTCGACACGCTGAAGCCGCACAGCACGATCATGGAAGTCTCCGGTTGGGAATGCTCGGCAGTCTAAACCGCAGCCCCTTGCCGGCCCTGCCTCGCAGGTGACAATCCGGCCATGCCTTCCCTCCTCGACAAGCTCTGCGCGCCCGCTGCAATCGGCGCCCGCGTGGCCGCATTGCCGCAGCCGGTGGTGTTCACCAACGGCGTGTTCGACATCCTGCACCGTGGGCATGTGAGTTACCTCGCGCAGGCGCGTGCACTCGGTGGCAGCCTGGTCGTCGGGCTGAACAGCGACGCGTCCGCGCGTGGGCTGGGCAAAGGCCCGGACCGGCCGCTCAACGGCGAGACCGACCGCGCCTGCGTGCTGGCCGCGCTGGAAAGCGTCAGCCTGGTGGTGTTGTTCGACGAGGCCACGCCGGTCGAACTGCTCAAGCGCGTGCGCCCGCGGATTTACGTCAAGGGCGGCGACTACGACATCGACGCGCTGGAAGAAACCCGCTGGGTGCGCAGCTGGGGCGGCGAAGCGCGGGCACTGCCGTTTGTCGATGGCTACTCGACGACCTCGCTGGTGAAGCGCATCCGCGGCTGAATGTTCAGCGCTTGCGCCGCAGCAGCGCAATGCCCTGAGCCACCGCCGCGCACAGCGTCCCCGAAAGCAAACCGGTGGCATGGGCCAGCGGGGCCACCGCGATGTCCCAGCCGTCGCCGTGCCGCAAGGGCGCACCCCAGGGGGCCTCCAGCAGCACCTTGATGCAGGTGCCGGCGAGGATCGCTGCGCCTATCCCGCGCTGCGAACGCGCACCGCACATCACCAAATACAGCGACGCCACCGCGACCCCGGCATGCAACACGCCGGACAAGCCGCCGTAGTGCAGCAACTCCGGTTTGAGCAGCAGGCCGAACTGCGTCAGCGGCCAGGCTGCGCACCAGGCCCACACCATGCGCGCCGGCACCTGGGCCACGACGCCCAGCGCCGCCACCAGCACGGCGCCGGTCAGGTTGGCTGCCAGGTGCAGGCCGCTGTAGTGGACCGCCACCGCCGTCAAAGCGCGCCACGGTTGCGAGAGAGCCAGCGCCGGTTGCCAGTCCAGCATGGCATGGGGGATCGGCCAGGCCAGCAGCGCACTGGCGCTCAGCAGTGCCGCCAGGCCCAGCCAGGCGCGCGCTGCTCGGCTCACTCCCTGCTCACGCGGGGTTCAATCGAACACCGCGTGCCACAGCGCCAGCACCGCGTCGCGCGGAGCGGCCATCACATCGGGTTCGACCTGGGTCGGCTGCTCGTCCAGCCGCGCGCGGTGCTGCGCACGGCGCAGCTCGCGGTACGCATCGGCGGCAGCCTGGCCGATGCCCGCCGGCAGCAGGCCGCAGGCCTCGGCGCGCTGCAGCAGCGCAATGTTGCCGGCGTTGTCACGCAAGGCCGGGTGCTCGGCGCTGTGGGTCAGCACCAGCGCCTGCACGGTGAACTCCACGTCCATCATGCCGCCCGCGCTGTGCTTGATGTCGAAGCGCCCGCCTTTCACCGGGTGCGCCTGGCGCACCTTCTCGCGCATCGTGAGCACCTCGCCGCGCAATGCGGCGGCATCGCGCGGCGCGCACAAAACGGCTCGCCGTACCGCTTCGAAAGGCGCCTGCAGATCGGCCCAGCCGGCACACCGGCGCGCCCGCGTCAGCGCCTGGTGCTCCCAGGTCCACGCGGTGTTGCTGCCCCGGCCGGTCTGGTAGGTCTCGAACGACGCCAGCGACGTGACCAGCATGCCCGAGTTGCCGTTCGGCCGCAGCGCGGTGTCGACGTCGAACAACTCGCCCGCCGCGGTGCGCAAGGTCAGCCAACCGATCAGCTTGCGCACAAAGGCGGCGTAGATTTCGCAAGCGCGCTCGTCGGTGTCTTCATAAAGAAACACCACGTCCAGGTCACCGCCATAACCCAGTTCCTTGCCACCCAGCTTGCCGTAGGCAACGATGGCAAAGCGCGGCTCGGCCAGGTGAGCGCCCTTGAAGTGCCGCCAGGCCCAATGCAGGGCGCGGTCCAGCGTGGCGTCGGCCAGGGCCGACAGGTCGTCGGCCACTTGCTCGACGCTGATGTGTCCCTCGACATCACGCACCAGGGTGCGAAACACTTCGGCATGGTGGGCGCGCCGCAAGGTGTCGAGCAAGGACTCCTCGTCGGCCTGGCCGGAGCGCTGCCAGGCTTCGTGCCTATCTTCGAGTTCGCTCTTGAAGGCGGTGGCATCGAAGCGGCCGTGCAGCAAGCGCTCATCGGCCAGCTCGTCGATCACACCGGGGTGCAGCATCAGGTAGCGCATCGGCCAGCGCGCCAGGCCGAGCAGCCGCAGCAGGCGGTTTTGCACTTCGGGGCGTTCCACCAACAGGGCCAGGTAGCTCTCGCGCCGCAGCAGCGGCTCCAGCCAGTCGATGAAGTGCGTGGCCGCGTCCAGGGTGCAGCGCCCCTCCGCCGCTGCTCGCGCCGCCCGCGCCACCAGCCGGGCCAGCCGCAGCTTGCTCTCGTCGCGCAGCATCGCGATGCGGGGTTGCTCGCGCAGCGAGCGCACCCGTGCCGCCAGCGCGGCCGGCAGTTGCTCGACAAAGGCGTCGCTGTCCACCGGCAGCGGCTCGGTGCCGCAGTTGCGGCAGCCGCCCGCGGCGCTGGCGCCTGGCGTGGGGGCGCGGCCGTCGTGCAGCAAGGCATCGAACTCCATCGCCACGAACTCGCGAATTTCGCCCAGCCGGTCCAGCAGCTCGCAGGCGTCCGCTGTGCAGTTCAGCCCCAGGCTGCGGGCGATCCAGTTCAGGTCGGCATCCACGGTGGGCAGCAGGTGGGTCTGCTGGTCGTCGAGGTACTGGATGCGGTGTTCCACCTGGCGCAAAAAGGTGTACGCATCGGCCAGCCGCTGGGCACTGGCGGGCTTCATCAAACCCGCTGCGGCCAGCTTGTCCAGGGCCTTCAGCGTGGAGCGGGTGCGCATTTCCGGGAACTGGCCGCCGCGCACCACCAACAGCAGCTGCACGATGAACTCGATCTCGCGAATGCCGCCGCGCGACAGCTTCACATCGTTGGCGCGTTCGGGCCGGCCCGCGGCGCGGCGCTGCGCTTCGTCGCGCACCTTGCGGTGCAGCTGGCGCAATCCCTCGAACACGCCGTAGTCCAGGTAGCGGCGGTATACAAACGCCGTGACCACGCTGCGCAGGCCCATCGCGCGGCGCTCTTTCACGCTGGCCAGCGGCGCGACCACGCGGCTCTTGAGCCAGGCAAACCGCTCCCACTCGCGGCCCTGCACCTGCAGATACTCTTCCAGCATCGCCAGGCTCACCACCGGCGGGCCCGAGTTGCCGTTCGGGCGCAGCGCCAGGTCGACGCGGAACACGAAGCCGTCTTCGGTCACTTCGCCGATCAGCGCGTACAGCGTGCGCGCCACCTGCGAAAAATACTCGTGCGCGCTGACGGCTTGCGGCCCGTCCGTCAGGCCGCTCTCTTCGTACACATAGATCAGGTCGATGTCGGACGAGACGTTCAGCTCGCGAGCGCCCAGCTTGCCCATGCCGACGATCCAGAACTCGATCGGCTCACCGGCCTCGCCGCGAGGCGTTCCGAAACGCGCGTCCTGGTCGGCGCGCGCCTGGGCCAGCGCACAGTCCAGCGTGGCCTCGGCCAGCTCGGTCATCGCGGTGGTGATGTCCTGCATCAAAGCGCCGTGCTCGATGTCCAGCACCGCCAGCCGCTCCAGCACCAGCTGGCGCGCCACCCGCAAGGCCCGGGTCAGCGAGTGGCCATCGCGCCGCAGGCTGGCGATCAGCGCGGTGATGCTGTGGCGCGTCGGCAAGCCCTGCGGCAGCCGCTCCAGCAGGTCAGCGTAACGGCGCCGAATGCGTTGAACAAAGCGGCTGTGGTCGGCCAGCGCCAACGGCGCTTGAATCAAAGTGACGGAGGAGGCGGAGAGGTGCTGTGAGGCCATGCTGGTGCGCAGTGGGGCTGTGCTAGATTGAACCCATCGCCGCGGTCCGCTGAACACAGCGTTGCCATGCACCCAGTGAACGCGTCATGGCGCGCCGAATCCAATCTTGCCGCCCCCGTGTTTGGCGCCCCGATGTCTTCATGTCCCTGACTCCGCCCCTCAAAGCCCGACCGCCCCAGCCCCCGGTGTCAGCACGGCGCTGGGCGCTGCGGCTGCTGCTGTGGCCCTTGCTGCTGGTGGGCAGCCTGTTGGTCATCGCCTGGCTGGCGCTGCACTGGGCGATTCTGCCCCACATCGAGCAATGGCGCCCGCAGATCGAGGCGCGCGCCAGCGCCGCGTTGGGGGTGCCCGTGACGATTGGCCGCATCGAGGTGCGTTCGAGCGGCTGGGTGCCGGCCATCGAGCTGCGCGACGTGATGCTGCTGGACGCGCAAAAGCGCCCGGGCTTGAGCTTGCCGCGCATCGCCACCGCGCTTTCGCCGCGCTCGCTGCTGGCGCTGGAGCCGCGTTTCGAGCAGCTGCTCATCGAGGGCGCGCAGCTCGAAGTCCGGCGTGACGCCAACGGCCACATCTTGGTTGCCGGTCTCGACCTCAGCGGCCCGTCCGGCGACGACGCCGCGGCGGCCGATTGGCTGGTCAAGCAGCATGAAATCGTGATCCGCGGCGGCTCCGTCCGCTGGACCGACGAGCTTCGCCAGGCCCCGGCGCTGGAGCTCACCGATGTGCAACTGATCATGCGCAATGGCCTGCTCAGCCATGAGATTCGGCTCGACGCGACACCGCCAGCCGACTGGGGCGACCGCTTCACGGCACGCGGGCGCTTCACCCGGCCGCTGCTGGCGCGGGCGGGCGACTGGCAGCGCTGGAGCGGCAATGTCTACACCGAACTGCCGCGCGCGGATTTGCGCGAACTGCGCCGCCATGTGGCGCTGCCCTTCGAGTTGAGCGAGGGCAGCGGCGCGCTGCGGGCCTGGCTGGAGGTGCGCGACGGCCAGCCTCGCGGCGCCACCGCCGACGTGGCGCTGCGGGCGGTCTCGCTGCGCCTGGCGGCCAACGTGGCGCCGCTGGTGTTGGAGCAGTTGGAAGGGCGGATCACCGGCCAGCGCACCGATGAAGGCCTGACGCTGTCGTTGCAGCGCTTCGGGTTTCTTGCCGGCGACGGGCTGCGCTGGCGCGGGGGAGACATGAACCTGTCGTTGCGTCAGCGGCCCGGCTTTGCCTCCACCGGTGGCGACTTCAGCGCCCAGCGGCTGGACCTGGGTTTGATGGCGGAGGTGGCTGCGAGCTTGCCGTTGGGCGACGCGCTGCGCCGGTTGCTCGCCGAGGTCCAGCCGCAAGGCATGATCAGTGAGCTGGGCTTGCAATGGGACGGCCCGCTCGATGCACCGGCGCACTACCAGGTGAAGGGTGCACTCAGCGGGCTGTCGCTGGCCTCCAGCGCCGCCGCCAAGCCCGACGGCGTGGGCCGCCCGGGCCTGCGCAATGCCAGCGTGCTGCTCAACGCCAACCAGGAGGGCGGCACCGCCCAGTTGAACGTGATCGGCGGCGCGGTCGAGTTGCCGGGCGTGTTCGAGGAAGCGTTGCTGCCGCTGGACCGGCTGAGTGCTCAGGTGGTTTGGAAGATCGACGCCGCCAAGCTTGCCGTCCAGGTCAAGGACGCACGCTTTGCCAACCGCGACGCGCAGGGCGAATTCAGTGCCGACTGGAGCACCGGTTCGGGAACCGGCACCGCCCGGGGCGGGCGCTTGCCCGGCCAGATTGAAGTCAACGCCAAGCTCACCAAGGGGGTGGCCGCACGCGCGGCGCGCTACCTGCCGTTGGGCATTTCCGAGCCGACCCGGCGCTATGTGGAGCGTGCGGTGAAAGGGGGCACGCTCAGCAGCGTCGATTTTCGCGTCAAGGGCGACCTGTTCGATTTTCCGTTTCGCAGCGCGGCCAGCAAGGGCGAGTTCCGCATCAAAGCGCAGGCTGAAGACGTCACCTTCGCGTATGTGCCGAGTGCGCCCGCCACGGCGACCCAGGTGGCCCAGGAATCTCCTTGGCCCGCGCTCACGCGTGCGAGCGGTGAGCTGGTGCTGGACCGCACCGCACTGGAAATTCGCAACGCCCAGGCCCAGCTGGGCGGCCTGCAGTGGCGCCAGTTGCAGGGCAGCATTGCGAACCTGGCCGACAACCCCGTGCTGGCGCTGGACGGCCGCGCACAGGGGCCGCTGACGGAGATGCTGCGCCTGGTCAACGCCACCCCGATCGGCGGCTGGATCGGCAAATCACTGGCGCGCAGCACCGGCGCAGGCGCGGGCGAACTGCGGCTGGGTCTGTCGATTCCGCTGCGCGACCTGGACACCACGGGCGTCAAGGGCAGCTTGCTGCTGGGCGGCAACGACGTGCGCATCAGCCCCGACAGCCCGTTGCTGGCGGGGGCCCGGGGCCAGGTGGATTTCGATCGCAAAGGCTTCGCCGTGATCGGCGCCACCGCACGCGCTTATGGCGGCGACATCAGCTTCGAAGGAGGGACCCAAAGCGACGCCGGGATTCGTTTCACCGGCCAGGGCAGCACCACCGCCGACGCGCTGCGGCGCGCTCCCGAGCTGGGGCTGCTGGCGCGTGTTGCGGGCTCGCTCAAGGGCCAGACGGCCTACCGCATGGAGCTGGGCTTTGTGCAAGGCCACCCGGAACTCACGCTGACCAGCAACCTGGTCGGCATGGCCTCGGAATTGCCGGCGCCGCTGCGCAAAGCGGCTGAAGCACCGCTGGCGCTGCGCTACCAAACCAGCATGGCGAAAGAGTCGCTGGCCGCCGGCCAGCCGCTGCGCGACACGCTGCGCCTGGACCTGGGCACGGCCGTGCAGGCCTTGTACCAGCGCGACCTGTCTGGCACCGAACCGCGCGTGTTGCGCGGCGGGGTGGGGGTGGAGGAGCCCGCGCCCGCACCGACCACCGGCGTCAAGCTGGGCATCAACCTGGCCAGCCTGAATGTCGATGCATGGGATGCCGCCTACGACAAGCTGTTCGCGGCCGGCGCGGGTGGTGCGGGTGGCGGCGCCAGCGAGCCGGGCGATGCCGGTGACTCGGGTGGATACGCCCCGAACGTGATGACGGTGCGCGCGCAGGACATGACGTTCCTGTCGCGCAAGCTGAGCAAGGTACTGGCCAACATCACGCTGGACAAAGGCCAGTGGCGCGCCAACCTGGATGCCGACCAGCTCAAGGGCGATGTCGAATACCGCCCGGCGCAGCGCGGCGCCGGCGTCGGAGCGACGGCGGCCGGGCGTGTGTACGCGCGTCTGTCGCGCCTGTCGCTGCCCAAGAGCGACGTGGGCCAGGTGGAAAACCTGCTCGACGATCAACCGTCCAGCACGCCCACGCTGGACATCGTCGTCGACGATTTCGAGCTGCGCGGCAAGCGCCTGGGCCGGCTTGAGATCGAGGCCTCCAACCGCGTCTACAGCGAGGGCCGAGACGCGCTGCGCGAATGGCGCCTGGCCAAGTTCAACCTGCTCACGCCGGAGGCGCAACTCACCGCCACCGGCCAGTGGGCGTTGGGCGCACCGGGCACGCCGGGCCGGCGCGCCGTGATGGACTTCAAACTGGCGCTGGCCGACAGCGGCCTGTACCTGGAGCGTCTCGGCATGGGCCGGGTGGTGCGGGGTGGCAAGGGGCAGATCACCGGCCAGCTTGCCTGGCAGGGCTCGCCGCTGACCGTCGACTACCCCAGCCTGTCGGGCCAGGCCCATGTGGAAGTCGAAGCCGGTCAGTTCTTGAAGGTCGACCCCGGCGCCGCGCGGCTGCTGGGCGTGCTGAGCCTGCAATCGTTGCCGCGCCGCCTGGCGCTCGACTTCCGCGACGTGTTCGAGGAAGGTTTTCCATTCGACAGCTTTGCCGGCGACCTGAAGATCAGCCAGGGTGTGGCGCGCTCCAACAACCTGCGCATGCGCGGCGTGCAAGCGGCCGTGCTGATGGAAGGCCAGGCCGACCTGGCGCGCGAGACCCAGGACCTGCGGGTCGTCGTGGTGCCCGAAATCAATGCCGGCACGGCCTCGCTGGCCTACGCCATCATCAATCCGGCGGTCGGCCTGGGCACCTTTTTGGCCCAGATGTTTTTGCGCCGGCCGTTCATCAAGGCCGGCACGCGCGAGTTTCATGTCACCGGGCTGTGGGCCGACCCCAAGGTCGATCGGGTCGAGCGCGGCGCGGATGCCGTCGTGCCCGATGTCGATGCGCCCGCGCCTGCCGCGTCGGAACCCAAGCCAACCCAATAGCACCGCATCAAAGGCCCCATGAAAATTGCCGCCCTGCAAATGGTCTCCACCCCCGACGTGCAGACCAACCTGGATACCGCGCGCAAGCTCATCGCTCAGGCGGCGCACGCCGGCGCGCAACTGGTGGCGCTGCCCGAATATTTTTGCCTGATGGGCAGCAACGAGCGCGACAAACTCGCGATTGCCGAAGCCCCGGGTGCCGGTCCCATCCAGCAAATGCTGTCCGACGCGGCGCGCCGACACGGCCTGTGGGTCATTGGCGGCACGCTGCCGGTGCGCTGCCCGGACCCCGAGCGGGTGCTGAACGCCAGCTGTGTTTTCGGGCCCGACGGCCAGGCGGTGGTTCGCTACGACAAGATCCACCTGTTCAAGTACACAGCCGGCGGCGAAAACTACGACGAAGGCCGCGCCATCCGGGCCGGCGACCAAGCGCAGAGCTTTCAGGCCGGCGATGTTCGGGTCGGCTTGAGCGTGTGCTACGACCTGCGCTTTCCGGAGCTGTATCGCGCGCTGATGCACCCGCCCTGCGATTTGCTGGCCGTCCCTTCGGCCTTTACCCACACCACCGGCCAGGCGCATTGGGAGTTGCTGCTGCGCGCCCGCGCGGTCGAGAACCAGTGTTACGTGCTCGCCGCGGCGCAAGGCGGCCGGCATCAGAACGGCCGGCGCACCTACGGCCACAGCATGGTGGTCGACCCCTGGGGCG
>JANNDW010000092.1:0-24148 GCA_031378125.1 Methylibium sp.
GCACTGATGGACACCGCCACGATGTACAGGTTGTTCTTGTTGGTCTTGTAGTCCACGCCCGACAGGATGCGGATGCCGGTGGCCGCCACCATGCCGAACATCACCAGCCCGGCGCCGCCCAGCACGAACTGCGGCAGCGACTCAACCAGCGCCGCCATCTTCGGGATCAGCCCGAGCACGATCAGGATGATGCCGCCGGCCACGCACACAAAGCGGCTGCGCACGCCGGTCACGCCGACCAGGCCGACGTTCTGCGAGAAGCTGGTGTACGGGAAGGTGTTGAAGATGCCGCCGATCAGCGTGCCCAGGCCGTCGGTGCGCAGGCCGGCCGTCAGCGACTGTTGCGTCAGCTTGCGTCCGGTCAGGTCCGACAGCGCAAGGAACATGCCGGTCGATTCAATGAACGTGACGATCATCACCAGCACCATCGTGACAATCAGCACCGGGTCGAACGTGGGCATGCCGAACGAGAACGGCAGCACCATGTCGAACCAGTGCGCGCCGGCCACCTTGCCGAACGTCATCTTGCCCAGCGCCGCGGCGACGATGGCGCCGATGACGATGCCCAGCAGCACCGAGATGTTGGCGATGAAACCGCGCCCGAACTTGGCGATCAGCATGATCGCGGCCAGCACGAACAGCGCGATGGCCAGGTTGTCGAGCGCGGCGTAGTTCGGGTTGGCGATCATCGGTGCCGGGCCGGCCGGCAGCGCCGCACTGGCCGCCTTGGCCGCGGCCACCGCTTGCGTGAATGCGGGGTCGGGAACTTTGGCCAAAAAGGCCGGCCCCCCCATCGCCCAGCCGATGCCCACGCGCATCAGGCTGACACCAATCACCGCGATGATGGTGCCGGTGACCACCGGCGGAAAAAAGCGCAGCATTCGGCTGGCCAGCGGCGCAATGAAAATGCCGATCACGCCGGCCGCGATGATGGCGCCGAAGATCGCGCGCGCACCGTCTGTGCCAGGCATCTTGTCGGCCATCGCCACCATCGGACCGACGGCGGCGAAGGTCACGCCCATCATCACCGGCAGCTTGATACCGAACCACTGCGTCATGCCGAGCGACTGGATCAGCGTGACGATGCCGCAGCAAAACAGATCGGCCGAGATCAGCAGCGCCACCTGTTCAGGGTTGAGCTTGAGCGCGCGGCCGACGATCAGCGGCACGGCAATGGCGCCGGCGTACATCACCAGCACATGCTGGAAGCCCAGCGCCACCAGGCGCGGGGCGGGGAGTCGCTCGTCCACCGGGTGGACAGTGTTCGTGGTCATCCGTGTCTCCTTGCAAAACGATGGCGTGGTGGCGGGTCGAAATTGAAACGTTCAATAGCGCAGGCGGACGCCGGCCGCAAAGGTGTTGCCCGTGCTCAGCCCGGTGCGCTTGTCGTTCATCAGCACCGCGTAGACGTCGGTGTTCTTCGACAGGTTGTGGTCGTACCCGAGCGTCAGTGTTTTGTTGCTGACATCGGTGCTGCCGAAGTCGGCCTTGGCGTTGCCGTATTGCGCCAGCACCTTGCCGGCACCGATGGGCACCGAGGCGCCGATGCCGTACAGCGTGGTCTGCGTGTCGGCCGTGGCCTTGGTCTTGACGCGGCCGTACTGGCCGAACACCTTGGCCACGTTCAGGTCATAGGAAACGCCCAGCTGAAACGTGTCTTGGCTCTTCCAACCGGCGGGCGTGCCGAACGCGCCATTCTTGACTTGCTGGAACGCCGCGGTGGCTGCGATCGGGCCGCCGAAATACAGCAGATTGCCGCCGATGTTCTTGCCTGTGGCCCCGGCCGCCCCTTCACCCAGGTTGGCCGCCAGGTTGATGGTGACACCACCCAGGCTCGGGCTGTTGTACAGGATCGAGTTGTTCCAGCCGGTGTCGCCAAAGAACGCCAGCCCGGTGCTCGGCGTGAACAGTTGGCGGATGCTGGGCGAGAAGCCGAACGAGTCGCCGATGGCATTGAAGATCAGCGTCGACACAAACAGCGGTGTGGTGTTGCGGCCGAGCAAGGTGGCTCCAAAGGCGCCTTGCAGGCCCACGTAAGCGTTGCGGGCCCAGAAGGCGTCGCCATTGAATCGGCCCGCGGCACCCTGGTCGGCGCGCAGGAAATGTTCGATCCGGAACACGCCGTTCACCCCGCCGCCGAGGTCTTCGGTGCCCTTGAAGCCGATGAAGCTGGTTGTCATGTTGCCGCTGTCGGCGCGCCAGAGCTTGCTGGCGCCAGCGGTCTGGAACTGGCCGGCCGACATGTCCATCAAGCCGTAGATCGACACATTGGACTGGGCCAATGCGACCGTCGGCGCGGCCATCGAAAGGGCCGCGAGCAGCAGCACCCGGGTGCAGCGTTGGGTGGGGTTCATGGTGTTCTCCTGGGGGTTGACGGGCTGGGTTGGAATGGTTGAGGCGGTCCCGCCTGAGTGGGCGGTGTTCTCGTGCGCGTTCATGGGGCCGGTGCGCCCGCCTCGAACCAGCGCTTGACGAGCGCGCGTTCGGCGTCGCTCATCTGGGTGGCGTTGTTGATTGGCATGACTTTGAGCACCACGGCCTGCTGGTACGCCGCCTGCGCGTTCTTGGCGATCAGTTCGGGCGTGTGCAGCTGCACGTTCTTACTGACCACCTGTTCGTTGTGGCACATCACGCAGCGCGCGTTCATCACCTGCTGCACCTCGGCAAACTCTACCGGTGCGGCCTTGGCCACCGCTGCCTGCGGCGCCGGTGCGATGGCCACCACCACGCCCACCAGCATCAGCGTGCCGACCGCCGCGTAGCGCCATGGCACCGGCTGCTCGGTGGCCAGCGCCTTGTGGCGCATCACGAATGACGTGCGGATCAGCGCGCCGGCCAGCATCAGCAAGACCAGCACCACCCAGTTGTACTTGGCGCCGTAGACAAAGCCGTAGTGGTTGCTGAACATCGTGAAGATGACCGGCAGCGTGAAGTAGGTGTTGTGCACACTGCGCTGCTTGCCACGCTGGCCGTGAATCGGGTCCACCGGTTGGCCGGCACGCAATGCGGCCACCACCTTGCGCTGGCCGGGGATGATCCAGAAGAACACATTGCCGCTCATCGTCGTGGCGATCATTGCGCCCACCAGCAAAAACGCGGCGCGGCCGGCGAACAGGCGGCACGACAACCACGATGCGAAGACGATGAAGACGAACACCAGAAGGCCGACGATGAGGTCGCCGCCTTTGCCCTGGCCGAAGACACGGCAGATGATGTCGTAGATGATCCAGAAGGCCACGAAAAATCCGAGCGCCGTGGCGATGGCCGCGGCCGGCGTCCAGTCGAACACGTTCTTGTCGATCAGGAAGGTGCTGGCGTTGAACAAATACAGCACCGCGAACAGCGCAAAACCGGTGAGCCAGGTCGAATAGCTTTCCCACATCGACCAGTGCAGGTGTTCGGGCAAACTGGCCGGCGACACCGGGTACTTTTGCTGGTGATAGAAGCCGCCGCCGTGCACCGCCCACAACTCGCCGCCAATGCCCTTGGCCTTGTCTTTGGGGTCTTCGGGTGCGCTCAGGCTGTTGTCCAGCCCGACAAAATAGAACGATGCACCGATCCAGGCAATGCCGGTGACGACGTGGGCCCAACGCAGCAGCAGGTTGACCCAGTCCAGAACGTACATATCCATGGGCTCACTCCCCAATTGGTTGCACAAGCTATGCAAAAAGCAGGCCGGCGCATTCCCTCACCACGGCGGGCTCTGTGAGGAGTGAACGTCGCGACCGACAACTGATTGCACAGATTGACCGGGCTCCGCGGCGACGCAAACAAAGTGTATGCAGTTTTTGTTCACGCAACATCCGGGTTTTCCCGTATTCTGTTGCTTCTTCTATCAGCTGCCGCGGTAGGTCGAATAGGCCCACGGGCTGGCCAGCAGCGGCACGTGGTAGTGCTGACCGCGTGTCGAAAGGCCGAAGTCCAGCGGCACCTCGTCCAGGAACGGCGGCTCGGGCAACACCACACCAAGCGCACGAAAATACGCCGCAAGCTCGAACACCAGCCGGTACGTCCCAGGTTGGAAGGTGGCGCCCTCCAGCAGGGGCGCATCGGCCCGGCCGTCGTGGTTGAGCGTGACCGTCTTGACGGCGCTGGCCGTACCTTCCCGCATGCGGTACAGCGTCACTTTCATGCCGGCTGCCGGGCAGCCGTTGGCCGTGTCCAGCACATGTGTCGTCAGTTTTCCCATGGTGCCCTCTCGATGCGCGAGCGCCGCGGACCGCGGCAATAAAAATCACTTGCAGACCCGAATAAAGTGTATACACTTTGAATCGCAATGCAAGTGTTTTGCATGTTTTGTCTTTTGAACCACCGGCACGCCATGGCCCGCTCCGCACCGAAACTGCAAGTCATCCGCACCGGCGCCAAGCTGGCCGCGCCGCGGCCTAGCGTCGTCGACGCCGGCCTGAGCAGCACGCAGCGCATTGCCGACTCGATCACCACCGCCATCGTCGAGCGCCGCCTGATGCCGGGCACCAAGCTCGCCGAGCAGAAGATCGCCGACATCTTCAAGGTGTCGCGCACGCTGGTGCGGCAAGCGCTGATGCAACTCAGCCGCGACAAACTGGTAACGCTGGAGCCGGCGCGCGGCGCGCGTGTGGCCGAGCCCAGCGTCGAAGAGGCGCGCCAGGTGTTCGAGGTGCGCAACATCCTGGAGGCGGCGATGATCAAGCGCGCCGCCACCGAGCTGACCCCTGCGCATATCGCTGAGTTGCGTGCGCACCTGCGCGATGAAAAAGCCGCCGTGCAACGCACCGACGTCTCCGGCCGAACGCGGCTGCTCGCCGACTTTCATGTGCTGCTGGCGCAGATGCTGGGCAACCAGGCGCTGGCGCACATCCTGCGCGACCTGGTGTCGCGCTGCTCGCTGATCGCGCTGATGTACCAGTCGGCCCACTCGGCCGAACACTCTTTCGAAGAGCATGTGGCCATCGTCGACGCGCTCCAAAAGCGCGACACCCGCGCCGCTGTCAGGTTGATGGAGGAACACCTTCACCATGTCGAGCGCAACCTGAGCCTGGACCCGCGCGCGCCCGACCTCGAATCCGCTCTGTTGCCTTGATTCAACCTGGATTCAACCCGCCATGATGACCAAGGACTATCCCCGCGACCTGATCGGCTATGGCCGCACACCGCCGCATGCGCAATGGCCGAACCAGGCCCGGATCGCGGTGCAGTTTGTGCTGAACTACGAAGAAGGCGGCGAGAACTGCGTGCTGCACGGCGACCCGGCGTCGGAAACCTTTCTCTCCGAGCTGATCGTTGCACAGGCGTACGAGGCGCGCCACCTCAGCATGGAATCGATGTACGAATACGGCGGCCGCGCCGGCGCGTGGCGCATCCTGCGAGAGTTTGAAAAGCGCGGCCTGCCGCTCACGGTGTTCGGTGTGGCGATGGCGCTGGAACGCAACCCCGAGTTGACCCAAGCCTTCATGGAACTGGGCTTTGAGATTGCCTGCCACGGCTGGCGCTGGATCCACTATCAGCACATGAGCGAAAAGCGCGAGCGCCAGCATGTGGCGCTGGGCACCGAGATCATCCAGAAGCTGACGCAAGGCCAATGGCCGCTGGGCTGGTACACCGGCCGCGACAGCCCCAACACCAAGCGCCTGGTCGCAGACCACGGCGGCTACGAGTACGACAGCGACTACTACGGCGACGACCTGCCGTTCTGGATGCCGGTGGACAAGAGCGACGGCAGCACGATCCAGCGCCTGATCGTTCCCTACACGCTGGACACCAACGACATGCGCTTCTCGTCGGCCCAGGGCTTCAACACCGGCGAGCACTTTTTCAGCTACCTAAAAGACGCGTTCGACGTGTTGTACGAAGAAGGTGGCAACGCACCGAAGATGCTCAGCATCGGCCTGCATTGCCGGCTGATCGGGCGCCCTGGCCGCTTCAAGGCGCTGCAACGGTTCATGGACTACGTGCAGCAGCATGACCACGTGTGGATCACTCGGCGCATTGACATTGCAAGGCATTGGCAGCAGCACTTTCCCGCCCCTGCCGCGGGCGCTGAAGGAGGATTGTCATGACCATCACGCTCGATCAATTCAATGCCGCACCCGCAGATCAGGCGCTGGCCTGGCTCGATGGTTTGTACGAACACTCGCCCTGGATCGTCGAGCGCGCGCTGACCGATCGGCCCTATCAAAGCCTGGCGCAACTGAAGCTTGCGCTCGCGGGCGTCGTACGCAACGCCGGGCGTGACAAGCAGCTGGCCTTGTTGCGCGCACACCCGGAACTGGCGGGCAAGGCGATGGTCGCGGGCTCGCTCACCGCCGAATCCACCAATGAACAAACCCGATCGGGCCTGACGAACTGTTCCCCGGAAGAACTCGAAAAACTCCAGGCGCTGAACGCTGCCTACAAGCAAAAATTCGGCTGGCCGTTCCTGCTGGCGGTGCGCGGGCCGCGCGGCCTGGGGCTCACACGCGCCGAGATCATTGCCACCTTCGAGCGTCGCCTTGAAGGCCACGCCGACTTCGAACTGGCCGAGTGCCTGCGCAACATTCACCGCATCGCCGAGATTCGCCTCAACGACAAGTTCGGTGTCACGCCCGAGCTTGGCAACCTGGTGTGGGACTGGGCCGAGCGCCTGAGCACCAACACCGACCCCGGTTACGCCGAACTCGGCCAGCTCACCGTCACCTACCTGACCGACGCGCACCGCGCCTGCGCGCAGCGCCTGGCGCACTGGATGCGCGAGGACTGCGGTTTCGATTCGGCCGAGATCGACGCGGTGGGCAACGTCGTCGGCATCTATCACGGCAGCGACCCCAAGACCAAACGCCTGCTCACCGGTTCGCATTACGACACCGTGCGCAACGGCGGCAAGTACGACGGCCGGCTCGGCATCTTCGTGCCGATGGCTTGCGTGCGCGAACTGCACGCGCAAGGGCGGCGCCTGCCGTTCGGCTTTGAGGTGATCGGCTTTGCCGAAGAAGAAGGCCAGCGCTACAAGGCCACCTTTCTCGGGTCGGGCGCGCTGATCGGGCACTTCGACGACCGCTGGCTGGAGCAAGCCGATGCCGATGGCGTCACGATGCGCCAGGCCATTGAACATGCCGGCCTGTGCGTTGCCGACATCCCCAAACTGGCGCGCGACGTGAACCGCTACCTCGGCTTCGTGGAGGTGCACATCGAACAAGGCCCGGTGCTGGACGAACTGGACCTGCCGCTCGGCGTGGTGACGTCCATCAATGGCAGCGTGCGTTTTCGGGGCGAGGTGATCGGCATGGCCAGCCACGCCGGCACCACGCCCATGGACCGCCGGCGTGACGCGGCAACGGCAGTGGCTGAACTCGCGCTGTACGTCGAGAAACGCGCCGCTGTGGTCCCCCACCTCGTCGGCACCATCGGCATGCTGCAAGTGCCCAACGGATCGATCAACGTGGTGCCCGGCCGTTGCCAGTTCAGCCTGGACATTCGCGCCACCACCAACGAGGTGCGCGATGCGTGTGCCAACGATGTGCTCGCCGAGCTGAAGCGCATCACCGGGCAGCGCGGCCTGCACTTCAAGATCGAAGAGACCATGCGTGCCGCCGCCGCGCCAAGCGCACCGGCGTGGCAAGCGCGCTGGGAGCGCGCGGTGGATGCGGTGGGCCTGCCGGTGTACCGCATGCCCAGCGGGGCCGGCCACGACGCGATGAAGCTGCACGAAGTGATGCCGCAAGCCATGCTGTTCATGCGCGGTGGCAACTCGGGAATCAGCCACAACCCGCTGGAAAGCATCAGCAACGACGACACGCAGTTGTGCGTGCAGGCCTTCCAGCATCTGTTGAACCAACTCGCCGAAGAACCTGAATGAGCCGACTGCAATGACCAAGACCTGCGAACAACTCGACGCCTGGGTCGACGCCCACTTCGACGAGGAGTTGCGTTTCCTGCAAGCCTTGGTGCAGGTGCCCACCGACACACCGCCGGGCAACAACGCGCCGCATGCCGAACGCGCCGCGCAGTTGTTGAAAGCCTTCGGCTTCGACGCCGAGAAGCACGTGGTGCCCGACGCCGAAGTGAAGAGCCACGGGCTGGAGTCCATCACCAACCTGATCGTTCGAAGAAAGTACGGCGCTGGCAAGACCATCGCACTGAACGCCCACGGCGACGTGGTGCCGCCTGGCGAGGGCTGGACGCACGACCCGTACGGCGGCGAGATCGCGGGCGGCAAGCTCTACGGCCGCGCCTCGGCGGTGAGCAAGTGCGACTTCGCCACCTTCACGTTTGCCACCCGCGCGATCGAATCGCTGAATGCACCGCTGAAAGGCGGAGTCGAATTGCACTTCACTTACGACGAAGAGTTCGGCGGCGAACTCGGACCCGGCTGGTTGCTGCGGCACGGCCTGACCAAACCCGACCTGCTGATCGCCGCGGGCTTCAGCTACCAGGTGGTCACCGGCCACAACGGCTGCCTGCAGCTGGAGGTGACGGTGCACGGCAGAACGGGCCATGCGGCCGTCCCAGAGACGGCGGTCGACGCGTTGCAGGCCGCGACGCTGATCCTGAACGCCCTGTACCACCAGAACACGCTCTACAAACAGATCACCAGCAAGGTCAAAGGCATCACCCACCCGTATCTGAACGTCGGCATGATCGAGGGTGGCACCAACACCAACGTGGTGCCCGGCAAGGTGGTGATCAAGCTGGACCGCCGCATGATTCCCGAGGAGAACCCGGCGGAGGTTGAAGCCACGCTGCGGCGTGTCGTCAAACAGGCGGTGGCCGGCGCGAGCGGCATCTCGGTGGACATCAAGCGCATGCTGCTGGCCAATGCGTTGAAGCCCCTTCCAGGCAACCAGCCGCTGGTCGATGCACTGTGCACGCACGCCAGCAGCGTGTTCGGCGAACCGATTCAAGCCTCGGGCACACCGCTGTACACCGACGCGCGGCTGTACTGCGAACGCGGCATCCCGGCCGTGCTGTACGGCTGTGGGCCGCGCACGGTGCTGGAGAGCAATGCCAAGCGGGCGGATGAACACATCGAGATCGAAGACTTGCGGCGGGCGACGAAGGTGGTGGCGCGGACCTTGTTCGATCTGCTGCAATGACGTTGTTTGTCGGGTTGCACGCACAGGCCGGCGCAAGCACAGTCGTGCGCGGTAAGCGGGCTCCGCTTCACCGCGGCTGCCTGCGAAATACGCCGACTGCCCTTCGCTACTCGCAGCGAATCAGAGGGAAAGCATTCGGGCCGACGACCGGCCTCCCCAAGCCGGGCGACACGCCGGCCCGTGCAGGAAGAAACTCAGACTCCGCCGCAAGCTACCAGCGCACGGCAGCCCGGCGTGACCTGCTGGAGCACTTTGTCTACCTTGCCGACAACGCCTCGCTGGACACTGCCGAGCGCTTTCTCGCCGAGGCCGAAGCGAGCTTCAACGACCTGAGCCACCAGCCGCTGATGGGTGCGCCGCTGACGCCGCGTCACCCCGATCTTGCGGACATGCGCAAGTGGCGCGTCCTGCACGGATCGCGCGACGGGTGGGGCTTGTTGGGTCTTGATCTGTAGCGGGTCTCTCCAAAGTCCTGGACCACTCACTCAGCGGGTGGGATCCGATCCCGACATGCACCACCCTGGCGCTTGACCCGATTCCCTTGGTGCATGCGCTGCGCACAGAATTTGCTCCTTCTATCGCACACCTTATCCCCGTTCCGGAGAACCCGATGACCCTGCCTTCCCTCACCCGCCGCTCGCTGGCCCTGTGCGCCCTGGCGCTCGGCTGCACCTGGATGCCCGCGGCGCACGCCCAGGAAACCGCCATCAAGTTCCAGCTCGACTGGCGCTTTGAAGGGCCGGCGGCGCTATTTTTGGTGCCGGCCGCCAAGGGCTACTTCAAGGCCGAGAAGCTCAGTGTCACGGTCGATGCCGGCAACGGCTCGGGCGGCACGGTCACGCGGGTGGCTTCGGGCGCGTATGACATGGGCTTTGCCGACCTGGCCGCGCTGATGGAGTTTCACGCCAACAACCCGACGGCGCCGAACAAACCGGTGGCGGTGATGATGGTCTACAACAACACGCCGGCGGCGGTGATCGCATTGAAGAAGAGCGGCATCAAGACACCCGCCGACCTGGCCGGGAAGAAGCTCGGTGCACCGGTGTTCGACGCCGGCCGCAAGGCCTTCCCCATCTTCGCCAAGGCCAACGGCCTGGGCGCGCCGGCCTGGACCTCGATGGACCCGCCGCTGCGCGAAACCATGCTGGTGCGTGGCGACGTCGACGCGATCACCGGCTTCTCGTTCACCTCGCTGCTGAACCTGGAAGCGCGCGGCGTGAAGGCCGAAGACGTGGTGGTGATGGCCTACCCGCAATACGGCGTCAAGTTGTACGGCAACGTGGTGATCGTCGGTGAAGAATTTCTCAAGAAAAATCCGGAGGCCGTGAAAGGCTTCTTGCGCGCCTTCAGCAAAGGCGTGAAGGACGTGATCGCCGTTCCGAGCGGGGCGATTGCCACCGTCAAGGCACGCGACGGCATCATCAACGAAGCGTTGGAGTTGCGCCGCTTGAAGCTCGCGCTCGACGCCACCGTGCTGACCGCCGACGCCAAGGCCGAAGGCTTCGGCAGCGTGCTGGCGCCGCGCCTGAGCCTGATGGCCAGCCAGGTGGCCGACGCTTACGGCACCAAGGACCGCATCAACCCGGATGCGATCTGGAACGGCGGCTTCCTGCCCAGCGCGGCGGAGCGCAACATCTTCGCGGTGGCCAGAAAATAGCGGCCATGCCGGCTGTCGGATCAGGGCATCTCCACCGACAGCTGGAGCATCAGCGCGGCGGTGCCCAGCGCGTTGAGCTGCACTGCGTAGCGGCGATTGAACTGCCAGCCCAGCGACAGCACGGCGATGGGCGAAAAACCCCTGAAGTTGAGCGGCACCTCGTCGTTGTATGGCGGCTTGTAGCCGTACATCAGGCCAGCCGTCCATTGGGCGTACAGCTGCGGGTACGGGCCCCAGTCCTTCAACCTGGCGCCTCGGTAAATCGTGGCGCTGTCCTGCCCGAACGAGTTCGAGAAGTAGGCCGCGCCCAGCAACACACCATCGGCATACTGCTTCTCTCCCCCCAGCATCCAGGTCGGGCGGTGATTCGGGCTGGGGGAGTAGTGCAGCGTGTACGGCGAAACGATGATCCGCGTGCTGTCGCCGGGGCTGTCCGGCTGGTCGAGAAAGAGGAGCTTGCGCACCGTCTCCATTTGGGCCTGGGCCGGTTGCGCAAGACCCGAGGCGATGAACGAGACGAATGAAATAGCGATCAGGTAAATTTTCATGCTCCGGATTGTCTTCAATTTTTGCAACCTTCCTTTGCTCGCGCCGCGAACCTGCGCAAGGCTTTTTCTGCTAGTTGGAATCGCCTGCGGCTTGAGTGCCTGCGCCTGGCTCGACGCCAAACAACGCGAACTCGTCTTCCGGCCCACGCCGGGCGCACCGGCCGACTTCAAGGGCCTGCGCCCGGGTGACCTGTCGTTTGCCACCTCGGTGCCCGGTGCCGAGCCGGGCACGCGCGACAGCGTGCAAATGTGGTGGCTGCCGCATGCCAACGCGCAAGCGCCCACGCTGCTGTACCTGCACGGCACGTTTCGCAACTTGTACCAAAACGTCCAGAAGATCGACGCGCTGCGCGAGGCCGGCTTCTCGGTGCTCGCGGTCGACTACCGCGGCTGGGGCGACAGCAGCCGCATTGTCCCGAGCGAGGCGACGATCTATGCCGACGCCGACCTGGCCTGGGCCGAACTGGCGCGGCGCCAGGCCGACCCGCGCAAACGGGTGATCTACGGCCACTCGATGGGCGGCGGCGTGGCGGTGGAGCTGGCCAGCCGCAAAAAACACGGCAGCGACTACGGCGCGCTGATCCTCGAATCGACCTTCACCCGGGCTTACGACGTGGCCGCCGCCGCCGGCTGGCTGGCCCGTCTGGCGGCGCTGTTTTCAACCCAGAAATTCGATTCGATCGGCAAGATCGCCAAGGTCGACGCGCCGGTGTTGATGCTGCATGGCGATGCCGACACCACCGTGCCGGTGGCGCTGGGCCGGCAACTGCGCGACGCCGCGCCGTCCGGCACACGCTGGGTCGAGATCGCCGGCGGCTCGCACAGCCAGCTGCAGTCGGACGCTCCGGCCGTTTACCAGCAAGCCTTGAAGACGCTGCTCGATCGGCTGCCCCGTTGACCCTCCCCAACAAGCCACCAGCGCTCACCACAAGCGCCTTGCCCATGACACCCTTCGTCGATTTCAACCAGGTCTGGCTGGCCTACAACGACGACATGCTGGCCAATCAGCAGTTCGCGGTCGAAGACATTTCGCTGCAAGTGGACCAGGGCGAATTCATCGCCATCGTCGGCCCGTCGGGCTGCGGCAAGAGCACCTTCATGAAGCTGGCCACCGGCCTGAAGATGCCCAGCCGCGGCAGCATTCGCATCGACGGCCAGCCGGTCACCGGGCCGCTCAAGATCAGCGGCATGTCGTTCCAGGCGCCCAACCTGCTGCCGTGGCGCAGCACGCTGGACAACGTGCTGCTGCCGCTGGAGATCGTCGAGCCCTACCGATCGAACTTTCGCGCCAAGCGGGCGGACTATGCGGAGAAGGCGCGCAAGCTGCTGCACAGCGTGGGCCTGGGCGGGTATGAAAGCCAGTTCCCGTGGCAGTTGTCGGGCGGCATGCAGCAGCGCGCCAGCATTTGCCGCGCGTTGATCCACGAGCCGAAAATGCTGCTGCTGGACGAACCATTCGGCGCGCTCGATGCGTTCACGCGCGAAGAGCTGTGGTGCGCGATGCGCGACCTGCACGCCGCGCAGAAGTTCAACGTCATCCTGGTCACGCACGACCTGCGCGAAAGCGTGTTCCTGGCCGACACGGTTTATGTGATGAGCAAGAGCCCGGGCCGCATCGTGGTCAAGCGCGAGATCGACCTGCCGCGCCCGCGCGACCTGGAGCTGACCTACACGCCGCGCTTCACCGAGATCGTGCATGAGCTGCGTGGGCACATCGGCGCGATCCGGGGGAGCGCGGGTGCCCCGGCCGGCAACCCTGCGAGCCCCGCCGCGGCGCAGGGAGTGGCGCCATGAACAAGTCTCTGCGGCGCTGGGCTCCGTTGCTGTTGCTGATGGCGATCCTGCTGCTGTGGCAGCTGATCTGCACGGCTTTCAGTGTGAGCGATTTCATTTTCCCCAGCCCCTGGCGCATTGCCGAGCAGGCCTGGCAGCACCGCTGGGCCATCCTCGGCCATGCCTGGCGCACCTTCTGGGTCACGATGATCGGCTTCGGCCTGGCCATCGTCGTGGGTGTGCTGCTGGGCTTTCTGATGGGCAGCTCGCGCTTGGCTTACGACGCGATGTACCCGCTGATGACCGGCTTCAACGCGCTGCCCAAGGCCGCGTTCGTGCCCATTCTGGTGGTGTGGTTCGGCATCGGCGCCGGGCCGGCGATATTGACGGCGTTCCTGATCTCCTTCTTCCCCATCATGGTCAACATCGCCACCGGCCTGGCCACCTTGGAGCCCGAACTGGAAGACGTGCTGCGGGTGCTGGGCGCCAAACGCTGGGACGTGCTCACCAAGGTCGGCCTGCCTCGCTCGATGCCGTACTTTTATGCGTCGCTGAAGGTGGCCATCACGCTCGCCTTCGTGGGCACCACGGTGTCGGAGATGACCGCCGCCAACGAAGGCATCGGCTACTTGCTGATCTCCGCCGGCAGCTCCATGCAGATGGGTTTGGCGTTCGCGGGGCTGGTGGTGGTAGGCATCATGGCGATGGGCATGTACGAGCTGTTCTCCATCCTCGAGAAACGCACCACCGGCTGGGCGCATCGGGGTTCGCAGAATGGCTGATGCCGCCATGACCGATGCACGACCCGCACCGCCGGGCCCGGACCCGACGCCGGAGCAGATGCTGCGCGCGCTGCGGCGTGCCAACGCGGTGGCACAACGCGCGCTGGACCAGGGCCACCATCCGTTCGGTGCCGTCCTGCTGGCGCCCGATCACGAAACGGTGCTCGCCGAACAGGGCAACGTCGACAGCGTGAACCACGCCGAAGCCGTGCTGGCGCGCAACGCCGCCGCACAGCATTCGGCCGACTTCCTGTGGCGCTGCACGCTGGTCACCACCGTCGAGCCCTGCTGCATGTGCGCGGGCACGCAGTACTGGGCCCACATCGGGCGGCTGGTCTACGGCATGGAAGAACGCCTCCTGCTGGCGCTGACCGGCCGCCACCCCGAGAACCCGACGATGGACCTGCCCTGCCGCGAGGTGTTCAGCCATGGCCAGAAGGCGATTCGCGTCTGGGGCCCCGTGCCCGAGGTCGAGGCCGAGATCGCCGCGCTGCACGCCCTTTTTTGGCGCCCCTTCGAGCCGATCAAGCCAGGTACTGCTCCAGGCGGTTGAGGCAGCCGAGCCAACCCGACTCGTGTGTCTTGCGCGTCGCGGCGTCGGCAATGCGTTCGTGCAACACGCTGACCTCGGTCGCCCCTTCGACGGATTCGAAGCGGACCGTGACCCGCTCGGAACGCTGCTCCAGATGCTCCAGCCGCCATGTGTAAACCAGCAGATGGGGCGGTGTGATGCGCTCGAACGCACCGGCGATCCAGACCACGCTTCCATCCGGAAACCGGTTGGCAATTCGGTAGCGGCCATCGACTCTCAGATCGACTTCGGCCAACGGGCATGTCACGCCGGCCGGGCCCCACCAGCGAGTCAGCTGTGAGGGGTCGGTCCAGGCTTCGAACAGTCGATCCGCGCTGGCGCGAATGGTGCGGCGAACCATCAGGCCGGCCACCGAGACAGGGGGAATGAGGTTCGCAGCCACGCCGAGCGCAGTGGGCAGGGACGGTCACCGACTCTTGCCGGGACGCTCTTGCTCGGCGTACTGCGCCAACGCATCCAGCGTGCCTTCCCAGAACGCACGGTAGTGATCGAGCCAGCGCTGAACGTCTTGCAGCGGCGCCACACCCAGCGAGCAGCGATGCACCCTGCCGTCCACAGCGCGCTCGATCAACCGCGCCCGCTCCAGCACTTTCAAATGCCTGGACACCGCCGGCAGCGACATGGCAAAAGGCACCGCAAGCTCGCTCACCATGGCGGGGCCCTCCGCCAGGCGCGCGAGGATGCCGCGCCGGGTGCGATCGGACAAGGCACTGAAGACCTGGTCCAGGTGCGCATCGCTTGCGGCGACTCTCTTGCGCGTGCTTGACAGCGTGGTGCGTCGGGTCACAATGGCTATTGTTAACGATGTTGTTAACTAACGCAAACCGGCATCGCAGGGTCGCAGCGCCGCGCAACGGAGGGCCATGCCATGTCCAATTCCATCCACCAGGAAGTCCAGTTCAGCGCCAAGCGCGACCGCGTCTACCGGGCTTTGACCGACGCCGCCCAGTTCAGCGCACTGAGCGGCGGCGCCGCTGCCGAGATCAGCCAGGAAGCCGGTGGGGCGTTCTCGTGCTTCGGCGGCATGATCAACGGAAGGCAGCTCGAGCTGATCCCCGGCCAGCGCATCGTTCAAGCCTGGCGCGCCGGCAACTGGGACGCCGGCACTTATTCGATTGCGAGGTTCGAATTGACCGACAAAGGCTCCGGCAGCCTGCTCACGTTCGACCACACCGGTTTTCCGGCGGGGCAAGGCGAACACCTGCAAGCCGGTTGGGAAACAAACTACTGGGGGCCGTTGAAGAAATACCTCGCCTGAGGTCGATCACCCTGACCGCCAGGGCTCACTGGTCCATGCGCTCGCGTACGTTGGACCAGGCCGCCGCCAGAGCCGCACGCGCGGCCGGGCCGCCACCCAGCGCCGCGCCGATGATCAACGAGCCGATCGCAACCACCGCCACCTGCGCGGCCGCCTCGCGCTGCTTCGCGCTGGCACGCACGCGGGCCCGATCCGCCGTCTCGCCGAAGCGGCGCAGCAACTGCGCAACCAGTTCATCGAAGGCACGCCCATAGGCCGCCCGAACCGCCGGGCTGCCGCGGCCGGCGTCGGCCGTGAGCGCCGCGAAGCTGCAACCGAGCGCCACCTCTTCCAGGTGATCGGGATGCAGGTAGTCGGCCAGTAACTTGAGCGTCTGCCGGCGCCACAACGCCGGCGTGGCGGCGCCGCGAGCGGC
Source organism: Methylibium sp. (assembly GCA_031378125.1). Lineage (GTDB taxonomy): Bacteria > Pseudomonadota > Gammaproteobacteria > Burkholderiales > Burkholderiaceae_C > LGRD01. The sequence goes on from JANNDW010000092.1 coordinate 16,076, forward strand.
CAGCATGCGAATCAAGCCATGGTCGGCGGCCACCACGTTGGCGAACAAGTCTTCCTTGGAAGCGAAATGCGCATAGAAGCCACCGCGTGTCAGCCCGGCATCGGCCATCACGGCGTCGATGCCGGCCGCTTCGAAGCCGGCACGGCGGAACAGCCGGCCGGCGCTGCGCACGATGCGTTCGCGCGTTTGCGCCTTGTGCTCCTTGCTCAGTGGCATTTGTCAACCCCTTGTAATATGATGATTATCATATCAACGGCCGGAGGCAACCATGCTCGAACTGCTTCAGTTCCGCCACTCGCCCTACAACGAGAAAGTGCGCTTGGCGCTGGACATCAAACATGTGCCGCACCGCCGGCGCAGCCTGCTGCCCGGCCCGCACATGGGCAGCGTGAAGCGGTTGACCGGCCACACCATGACGCCGGTCCTGCTGCACGACGGCATCGCCCTGAACGAGTCGGCGCGCATCATCGAATGGCTTGACACCCAGCACGCCACACCGCTTTTGCTGCCGGCCGACCCGGCCCTGCGTGAGGAAGCGCTGCGCATCCAGCGCTGGTTCGACGACGACATCACACCGCGCATTCGGCGCCCGGTGCTCGACGCCCTGTTGCAGCAGCCCGGCTACTTCGCGCGCGTCTTTGCCGACGGCGCACCGGCCCTCACACGCATGGCCTATGCCTGCGCCGTGCCGCTGGCCGCGCCGCTGGTGCGCAAGGGCAACGGCATCAGCGGCAGCGCGGCCATCGAGGATGGGCATCGCGCGGCCACCGAGGCGCTTGATTTCGTGGCCGCGCGCAGCGCCGCCACTGGCTACTTGCACGGCCAGGCTTTCAGCGTGGCCGACCTCACGGCCGCGTCAACGCTGGCGATGTTGGTCAGGCCACTGGATTCACCGATGGCCTGTCCGCAGCCCGTGGCGCGCAGCTTCCGCGTGTTGATGGAGCGCTATGCGCAGCACCCGGGCGCGGCCTGGGTGCGCCGCATTTACGCGCAACATCGAGGCGCGCGCAGCGACTTCGAGGGCTTGAGCGAAGGAGCCGCACGATGAAACAGTACGCGATGTTCGGCGACGCGCTGGCCCTTTCCGCCGAGTTGATGGCGCGCTGGATCGAACGCTTCGCAGCCGCCGCCCGGCTTCAATGCCCGGCGCGCAACTCCCGCACCCCGCGCCCGATGCGGCGCCGGATCAAGGTTCGCAAGGTCACGCCGTCGGCATAACCCACCTGCATCGCAATCTGGTCCACGCTGGCATGGCTGGTCTGCAGCAGGTGGACCGCGCGTTCCACGCGGATATCCTGAAAGTACGACAGCGGCGATTTGCCCAGCACGGCATTGATGCGCCGTGCCAGCGTCCTTTCGCTGGTGGCGCTGGCGCGGGCGGCATCGGCCAGCGAGAAACCACCCGACAGGTGGGCCCGCGCCCAGGCTTCGAAGCGCTCGACCAACGGGTCGTCATGAACCAGGTGGTCCGTGATGGCAAAGGCCGCCTGCGACGGCCGCGTGTCCATCACCAGGTAGCGCGCCGTCAGCGCCGCCAAGGTGGGGCTGCTGCGCCGCACGCACCACAGCGCCAGGTCCAGGTGCGCCAGCGCGGCGCCGACGGTGACGAAGCGGCCGGACTGCACCAGCATGCGCGACGCATCGAGCGCCACGTTCGGGTAGCGCTCGCGAAAGCGCGCCGCATGCCACCAGGTGGTGGTGGCATCCTGGCCGTCGAGCAGCTGCGTCTCGGCCAGCATGAAGGTGGCATTGCAGGCCGCGCCGAGCAACGCGCCCTGGGCGGCCCAAGCCTTGAGTTGCTCCCCCGCGTCGGCCACATCGCGCCGCTTGAGCGACTCGCACACCGCCTCGGTCGTCTTGTTGGCCAGGGCGGGCAGCAGCACCAGGTCGGGCGGCGCGCAGGTGTGCACGGCGGCCACCGGCACCGCCAAACCCTGGCCGGTGTGAACCTTGCGCCGCACCGCGACCAGGCTCACGTCGAACCGGGCGGCGTTCAACTTCTCGGACGCCGCAATCTCGTTGGCCAGCGCCAAGGTGTCGAGCAAGGTGGACAGGCCGGTATCGAACACCCGATCAAGAACCAGCACGGCAATTTTCATGGCGGAAACACTACCATAAATGTCACTCCAGCCACTTGCAGTTGCGGCCCCGGCGTCCCACGATGCGCTGGGTTGTGATTTGGGTTGCAAACCGCAACGGTCTGGATTCGTGGCTACAGACTGTGGACTTTGAAGCCGCGCCAAAGCAGATGGATTGGAGACAGCAATGAGTGAAGCGATCAAAAAACTCGCCGACGCCGCGGTGAACCAGGCGGTGCATGTGGCCGGCGGCGCGCCGGGCGTGGTGGCCATGGCCACCGACCGCAAGGCGAATTTCTACGAAGGGGTTGCCGGCAAGCGCGAGCTGGGCAAGGACCAGCCGATGACGCTGGACTCGGTGATGGCGATCTTTTCCACCACCAAGGCCATCACCGGCGTGGCGCTGATGCAGTTGATCGAAGAGGGCAAGGTGCGCCTGGACGACGCGGCGAAGAAGTACGTGCCCGAGATCGCCCAGATCCAGGTGCTCGATGGTTTCGACGCCGCCGGCAAACCCAAACTGCGTGCCCCCAAGTCCGACATCACGGTCAACCAGCTGATCTTGCACACCGCCGGCTTCGGCTACGAATTTTTCAGCGACGACGATCTGAAGTACCGCACCGCCACTGGCGTGCCCACGGTCGTGGCCAGCAGCTTCGCCTCGATCCGCAGCGTGCTGCTGTTCGACCCGGGCACACGCTGGAACTACGGCTGCAACATCGACTGGGTCGGCAAGATCGTCGAAGCCGTTCGTGGCAAACGCCTGAGCGAGGTGATGAAGGAGCGCATCTTCGCGCCGCTGGACATGACCGACATCGGCTTCACGCTGACGCCGTCGATGCTGGCGCGCCGCGTCAGCATTCACGACCGCGCCGCCGACGGCAAGCTCACGCCTTTGCCCGACCTGGTGCTGCCGCAGCCGCCCGAGATGGACATGGGCGGCCACGGCCTGTATGCCAGCGTCGGCGAGTACATGAAGTTCATCCGCATGGTCCTCAACGACGGCGCCGGCCCGAACGGCCGCGTGCTCAAACCCGAGACGGTGGCGCAGATGTGCCAGAACGGCTTGGGCGACCTGAAGAGCGGCGGCTGGAAGACGTCGATCGCGTCCTTGTCGAACGACGGCGAGTTCTTCCCCGGGGTGACGAAGTCGTGGGCCTACACCTTCCAGGTCAATGACGAAGCCACCCCCAGCGGCCGCCCCGCCGGGCAGTTGATGTGGGCCGGCCTGGCCAACCTGTTCTACTGGATCGACCGCAAGAACGGCATCGGCGGCTTCTGGGGTTCGCAGATCCTGCCGTTCCAGGACGTGGCGTCGTACCCAGGCTTTGTCGACTTCGAAACCGCTGTCTATCGCGGGCTGAAGCGCTGACGTTGAACCGCCGGGCCCGCGGGTTGACCTGCGGGCCCGGTCAGCGTTCGGCGATGTAGTGCTGTGTCGTCACCGCCTCGCCCTGAAGCAGGAACACGCGCACGCGCGCCTCGATCTCCTGGTCGGCCAGCGTGGTGCGGGCGCGCTGGTGCAGGTAGTCGGCCCACGACGTGACGATAAAGCGCTCGACATAGCGCGACGCATCGGACAGGTCGCGGTAGACGCGCCAGAAGGTCGCACCATCGCGGCGGCGCGGCGCGCGCATCTGGCTCACCGCGTCCAGAAATGCGGCCGAGTCCTCGGCGCGGATGCGGTAGCCGATCTCCACCGCCACCGGGCCGGCCTCGGGGTCGGGCTCGTCGACGACGAAAAGTTTTTCCCAGGGCGTCGCCTGCGTCACCTCTTGCGCCTCGCCCATGCGCAGCGGAAACGGGCGCGCCAAGAACAAGCCGGCGGCCATGCACGCGGCTGCGATGCACAGCGTGGCAGCCAGGCCCAAAATGCCCGACAGCGCACCCCAGAACGCCGAGCCGATCGCAAACGAGCCCAGCGCGCTCAGGGTGTGCATGGCCGTCGCGCGCGAGCGCACCCACGGTGGCGCGCTGGTTTGCGTGGCGGTGTTGAAGGTGGACATCACGGCCATCCACGCCGCGCCACCCAGTACCAGGCCCACATACACCGGCGCATGCCAGGTCGACAGCGCGGCCAGCAGCATCACCGAGGCGAACACCACGCAGCCGCAGGCGACGATGGCGTCCAGCCCGAAGCGCGCCCGCACCCTGCCGATCACCAGGCCCGCGGCCACCGCCCCGGTGCCCAGGCAAGCCATCAACAGCCCGAACCCCGCCGCGCCCAGGCCGAGCTGGCGCTGGCCGATGACGGGCAGCAGCGCCCACAGGGCCGACCCGGCCGCGCTGTAGGCCATGGTGCGCACCAGCTGCGCCAGGATGATGGGCGAGTGGCGCGCAAAGCGCAGGCCGCTGAGCGTGCCGCCCCACAGCCGCTCGGCCGGCAGGCGCGAGTCGGGGTGCGGGCGCGGCGGCCAGCGCCGCACCGCCTGCATCATGGCCAAGGTGGTCAGCACCGCCATCACGAACACCCAGCCCGGGCCCGCCTGCGCAAACACCACGCCGGCCATCGCCGGGCCGAGTGCGCGCGCCGCGTTGTAGGAAATGGCCACGGCGGTGATGGCTTGCGGCAACTCGTCGCGCGGAATGCTGTCCGCGACGGTCGAGTTCCAGGCCGGCGACAACAGCGCCGTGCACGAGCCGGCCACGAAGGTGAAGAGCAACAGCGTCCCCGGCCCCGCCACGCCGCTCAGCAGCAGCCCCGCGAGCAGGGTCACCGTGGCGGCTTGCACCAGAAGTGCCGTGACGATCAGCCGCCTGCGATCGGTGGTGTCGGCCAGCACCCCGGCCGGCAGCGACAGCAAGAACATCGGCAGGAACACCGCCGTCTGCACCAGCGCGGCCAGGAACGACGAGCCGGTGAGCTCCACCATCAACCACGCCGCCGCCATGGCCTGCATCGCGTTGCCGATGAAGTAGACCGTGCCGCCCTGCCACAGGCCTTTGAACGCGGGGTGTTTGAAGGCGCTGCGGAGCGAGAAGGGAGTGGCCATGCTGCGGGGGATTATTCACTGCGCAGGCTGGCGCCGGTCTCGTGGCGGCGCAAGAAAAAAGCGCCAGCGCGAATGGGCCCCGCCAGGCCCAAGGTCTTGCCGATGTCGGCTACCCGACCGGCCAATGGTTCGGGGCTAAACTTTGCGGCATGAAGATCGTCGGCACCCAAGACCGCAGCGAGATGGAGCCCGACCCGCAAAAGGCCTGGCGGCGCTGCCAATTGCTTGATGCCATGTTGCGTGCCGCCCAGCCGCCGCGCCCGCGCGGCGTGTGGCGCTTGACCCATGCGCAGATGAACCGCCTCGATCTCGAGCGCCAGCTTGCGCAGGCCGCAAAAGTCAACCTGCTTCGCGAGTAGCGGCAACAACCCGGGAGCCTTGCCCATGCAGGCTGAAGCCAAACCACCCGGCGACCTGTTTCTCCACATGCTCAGGCGCTTTCATGAGGAGGGCGTGGAGTACGTGCTGATTGGTGGCCAGGCGGTTCGCTTGAATGGCTTTGTGCGTGCGACGGAAGACGTGGATGTGTTGCTCAAACCCAGCCGCGGCAACGGCGAAAAAATCATCCGCGCCTTGAGCTTTCTGCCGGCGGCGGCGGAGCTGGACGCGGCGTGGTTTGAACCTCACCCCGACGGGGAGGTTGAGAACATCCGCGTGGCCGATGAACTGTTGGTCGATTTGCTGTTCGCCGCCAACGGCGAAAGTTTCGAGAGCCTGCAACCCTATGTGCGTGAGCTACAGGTCGAAGACGTGACCGTCAAGCTGCTGAACATCGAAGGTTTGCTCAAGTCCAAGACGGACTATCGTGAGAAAGATGTTCTGGACAAATCGGTCTTGCGCAAACTGCGTGACCAACTTTGAGAAATGCCCCGATCGCAATCGTCGTGAACCCGGCAGCAGGAAGCGGGGCCGCCGGCTGCGCCGGTTGAACGGCCGCCAACCCCCTCAGCTCGGTCGCTTGTATCGAGCCCGAGCCTTCGGCAGGCGCAAGTCCCCTTCCGGGGCCTTGCGTCCGGCCTCAGCTCGGTCGCTTGTATCGAGCCCGAGCCTTCGGCAGGCGCAAGTCCCCTTCCGGGGCCTTGCGTCCGGCCTCAGTCCATTCGCAATTGCCGCTCCTTGGTGGCAATCCGCAGCCTCAGCTGCTCGACCTTCATCGGCGCCAATTCATCACCGCCCGACTTGGCCCGCTCGTACCAGCGCAAGGCCAGCGCCTCGTCACGGCGCACGCCATTGCCATGCTCGTACATCGACGCGATGAGAAACTGCGCGCCCCAGTGGCCGGCGTACGCGGCCTGTTCGTACCAGCGCGCGGCGGCCGCGTCGTCCTGCGGCACACCGCCACGGCCCAGAAAGTATTGGGTGCCCAGGTCGACCTGGGCCTCCACATGGCCCATCAGCGCGGCTTCGTGGAACAGCGCGGTGGCCATGGCGGGATCGCGCGCGAAGGCGGCACTGCCCAGGTCGTACTCCATGCCCAGCGTGTAGACGGCCTGTGCGTAGCCCTGCAACGCCGACTGTTCCAGGAACACCCGCGCGCCGTAGGGGTTGGGATGGCGATCGTCGTTGGACTCACCCGATCGCATCATCATCGCCGCGCTGTACTGCGCCGCCGCGTCGCCGGTGATGGCGCAGGCAAAGAAGCGGCGGAAGGCCGCCCTGTGCTCGCCACCGGTGTAGAGTGCCGCCGCACGATCGCAGTGGTCGGCGGCCAGCGGCTGCGCCGCCGCTCCACCATGGCCTGCAAGGGCAGCCGCCGCCATGATGACCCCGAGAAGATGCTGGTACTGCATAAGATCCTCCTGCCCGACAAGGTAGTGCCGGCCCGGCTTGCGCAAGCGCACGATGAGCGGGCAAAAGCAGGTTCATCTTTGTGGCGCAGCCCCGAAACGGGCCTGTGGGCGCCGCAACGGATCGGCCCGGCTCCCGCCTGAGTTGCGGTCCGGGTTTGCACGGGTTCATTCCATGTCGAAAGAGAACAACTTTGTTGGTCGTGTCAGAACCAGGAGACTCCCATGCTCAAGATCAGCCTCATCGTCATCGTCGTTCTGATCGCCGCCGTTCTCGGCCTGGCCGCGACCAAACCCGACAGGTTCCGGGTCGAGCGTTCGGCCACCATCAAGGCGCCACCGGAAAAGGTGTTCGCGCTGATCAACGACTTTCACCATTGGGGCCAGTGGTCGCCGTGGGAAAAGCTCGACCCCGCGATGAAGCGAACCCACAGCGGCGCGCCCAGCGGCAAGGGGGCCGTCTACGAGTGGCAGGGCAACAGCAAGGTCGGCGCCGGGCGCATGGAAATCACCGAACCCACGCCGCCGACCAAGGTGCTCATCAAGCTCGATTTCATCAAGCCGATCGAAGGCCACAACATGGCCGAGTTCACGCTGCGGCCGCAAGGCGATTCGACCCAGCTCACGTGGGCCATGCACGGGCCGACGCCGTTCGTGTCGAAGCTGGTGCAGGTTTTCACCAGCATGGACAGCCTGATCGGCAAGGACTTCGAAACCGGGCTGGCCAACCTGAAGGCGGCCGCCGAAAAATAACCGGCGGCCGACCCGCGCTTGGACCCGCGCTCGGACCCGCTCTCAGACGCGCGGGTTCTCCGGCGTGTCCGTGTTCGGCTTGCCGTCTTCGCGCAAATCGGTGTTGGGCTTGATGGCGGGTGAGCCCGCACCCTTGCTCACGTCGACATTGCCTTCGACCTGGCGCAGCTTCTCGTCGACCTCCTTGGTCGAGTGCTTGGACGGTTCGATGTGGGACGCTTGGTGCTCGCTCATGGGGACTCCGATCGTGTGGATTCGTGTGGATTCATGTGGATGAAACGGACTCCGACTATTCGGCGCGGCGGGCGGCGCGTCTGTCGGCCGGGCCCAGCTGACGCGGTAAGACATCGCCTACGATCGCCCCGATGAGCTGGCACGCCCACCTGGCCCTGAACTATCGCTTTGACGCCGGGCGCACGCTCGTGCACGACCGCCACCACGGCCCGCTGCGGGTGCTGGCCA
>JANNDW010000099.1:0-8786 GCA_031378125.1 Methylibium sp.
GCGAACCTCCTGCGCGCACCGACATGCTTTGGCCATCCGGGCCGCCCAAACAAGCGCATCCTCTCGCGAAGGCACCTCAATAATCGAAAACCCACCCACGACCGCCTTTGTCTCCGGTACGGGTCCGAATGAGATGCTTCCGTTAGGGAAGGTCTGCGTAACGCAACTGGCATAGGACGCTGAGGCGATCTGTTGACCGGATCCCGGGGAATTGCGAGTTCAGACCGGCAAGTCGTCCCGCGGGCAGCGCCTGAGGGGCGTTTTGGGTGTGTCGCAAGCGCCCTGCGCGCTGTGCGGGCGCACTCATCCCTGCGCTCCCATCAACTGCCTGCGCGCCATCCACAGATTGCCCAGCGCGAACAGCGTGACGATCTGCGCGGTGTTCTTCTTCAAGCCCCGGTAGCGCACCTTCGTGAACCCGAACTGCCGCTTGAGCACGCGAAACGGATGCTCGACCTTGGCACGGATGCTGGCCTTCATCTTTTCCACCCGTTCGGCCACGAAGTCGGGTTCGATGAACGGATTGAGTTGGCGGCGCAGACCGGGGCGCATGGCCACGTGCCAGGTCGGCCCGGCCGCTTCAGGCCGCTTGTGCACGCCTTGGTAGCCGGCGTCGCCGAAGGCGGCTTCTTCGTCGCCGTGCAGCAGCGCTCCCGCCATGTTCAGGTCGTTGACGTTGGCCGCAGTGCCCGCCACGGTGTGCACCAGGCCCGACTGCGCGTCCACGCCGATGTGGGCTTTCATACCGAAGTACCAGTTGTTGCCCTTCTTGGCTTGGTGCATCTCCGGGTCGCGCTCGCCGTCGGCGTTCTTCGTCGAACTCGGAGCGGCGATCAGCGTGGCATCCACCACCGTGCCTGTGCGCAGCAGCAGGCCCTTGGCACTCAGGATGTCGTTGACCAGGCGCAGCATGTCCGGCGCCAGGTTGTGGCGCTCCAGCAAGTGACGGAAGCGCAGGATGGTGGTCTCGTCGGGCAGTCGAGCCACGCCTTGGTCGATCTTGGCGAACTCGCGGAACAACGGCGTGTCGTGCAGCGCCTCTTCCATCGCCGGGTCCGACAGGGTGAACCACTGCTGCAGGTAGTGGATCCGCAGCATCGTCTCCACCGCGAACGGCGGGCGGCCAGTCTTCGCCCGCGGGCAGTGCGGCTCGACAATCCGCACCAGCGCCGCCCACGGCACCACGCGCTCCATCTCGTCGAGAAACTTGCCCTTGCGGGTCTTCTTCGTAGAGAGATTCAGTCCCAGGCCGAGTTGCTTCATGCCGTTGCTGCAGGTGGTGATCATGGCCTCACGGCATGCAAGTCATGGGCCTGTTTTGCAGACTTTCCCTAGGCGCTTGGGGCACTGGCCAGCATCGGCATTAAAGACATGGCCGTGCGAGGTCGAAAGACGCCTCTTCTCGACGAAGTGGCCAACGCCATCGCGGCAGGTACTGCCGAGTTCGCGCTCAGCGGCGACGGCGTTACCCTTGGCGTGCCGGAGGTCTCGCTACAGTTCAACGTCAGCACTCGATTCCCGCGTGTCACGCTGGTCAGCATGCTAGGTCCCAGTCCCGATTGGTTCACCGGTGTGGGGGCGTCTCTCTGCTGCGGGAGGGGCAGTGGCTGCAGCGTCTGGAGATGCCGCTGCGGGTTTATGACGCAGGCACTGACGATGGCACCATTTTCGGGTCGACCAATGCGGTTTCAAGCCCCGCAACGCCCGTGCATCACCTGAGCACCGACATGCTGGAATCCGATCTGCTCAATGGTGTGCACCGTTTCACTGGACAAGCCCTGGCTTCAATCCAGTTTGAGCGTCTGGCCTGATTCAGGCTGGGCAGCCAGGTGAGCGACGCACTCACCGCCGGCCTGCGGTGCGTCCGGGGATCAGGGCTCAGCTGTAGCCGACTCGGTCGATGGGCGTCTGGGTGGCACTGTCGAACCTCTGCAGGTCGCAGCCGACTGCAAAGACCGCATCAAGCGGAGTCATCGGCCGTGCCTTGGCGGGCATGGGCGAGAACGAGGGTTGTTCGAACTCTGTCTCCTCGGCGAAAACGGGGCCAATCGAAGCATCTGGGCCGGGCGAGCGCCCCGGCCACCCAGGTTGGCAGATCGCCACCGGTGCCGTGGCCGGCGTCTGCGTGAGCTGATGGCAGCCGCAGCCTGTGATGACTTCGCCAACGGCATGCATGAACCTTCCTCAAGACGACCACCAGCCTGGTCAGCGACCTGCGCACCGCCACCCGGGACCACTTCGGCGTGACCATTCCAGCAGCGCGCTTCTACAAGCAGACTGGCGGGCGAAGCGAAGTGCTTCTGCCCGCCGGATCCGCGGTTCTTCGATCTGCCTTCGGCGGACTACGGCCGTCCTTGCCCCGAGAGCAGTCCGAGGTTGTAGTGCACGCGCGGATCATGCCGCTGGCGCTTGAAGACCAGCGAGACGTCAATGCTCCTGCCCGGCAGGATCACGCCGTCCTTCAAGTAGACGCGAAGGTAGGGATCGCCGGCTTCCGTCTTGCCGCTGCCGTTGACGAGCTCGATCTGGCGTGGAAGACCCCTGGCCACCATCAGCAGATGCGTGTCGATGATCGACGTGCTGTTGTTGGTGATCCGGTACCGATCCCTCTGCCGGCCGTTGTCTTGGTCACGGTCGAGCAGGGTGATCTGCGCCTGCGAGGTCACGTCCAGGAACTCGAGGCCCTGGTCGCGACGCGACAGTGGATCGTTGTTGTTGATGGCCAGCCCGCTGGGCATGAAGCCATCCCTGGCGCCCAAGGCGGCGAGGTCCGGACGGTACTTCGAGTAGCTGAGATCGCGTTCGTGCGGCTGGAAGGCATCGGTGGACGAATGGCGGTCGTACTTCAGAAAGGCCGGGTCGTACAGACCGTCCTCCAGGAACTCGGTGAGATCGTCAACCTCATCTTGCGAAAGGCCCAGCCCCCTCGGGAAACCCGGTCCACGCGGATTCGTAAAGCGGGCCGAAAGGGTGTGCGCTGCGCCGGCGGTGCGGTCCTGTGGAACACCGGCATTGAAGTACCTGACGACTTCCCGGACCTTGGTGAACGAAGCGTTGTGCATGAAGTTGCCGCCATCCTTGAGCTGACGCAGGGTCAGGCTGCGAAACTTGAAGGCATGGTCCGGGTTGCCAGTGATCTCTTGCCGCCCGGTGTCTTCGGCGTGGTACGGAAAGCCGTCGATGCCCAGATTGTTGGGGTTGAGCTTGTTCCTGGCCAGCGCGTTGAGCGCCTGGACCGGGTGGTCACCGATGCCGATGTTGACGAAGTTCTCCTCGACGAACCGCCCGATGCCGGCCACGTCGGGGTCATTGATCTGCTTGTTGAGCATCGGCCCGCTGTGGCAGGCGACGCAGCCGGCGCCGCCCTCGGTGGCGTTGGTGAAGAAGAGCTTTGCGCCACGCCGCTGGCTGGGGGTCAGTGCTCGGTCGTCTCCGGCGACGAAGCGGTCGAACGGCGTGTTGCGGGTGACCACTGTGCGCATGAAGGTCGCTGTCGCACGGAGTACGGTCTCGTCGTTGATGAGTTGATTGAGGTGATTGCCTGCAGCAGCGGCTTCCGTCGGGAATGCATCCCGGAACAGTTTCACGAACACGGGATTGCGTTGCAGCGCATCCGATTGCGTACCGATCATGCGGTGAGCATCCAGGAGCAGCAGCGCAATGTTCTCGCCGGCCGGATCGCCGTCGGGCGCGTTGAGCGGATTGATCCCGCCCAGTGACGACGGAGGCTCCCCGGCGAGCCCGCCGAAGAGCAGGCGGGTGTTGAACGCAAAACCGATGACGGACATGGACATGCGCCCCACGCTGTCCAGTTCGTCAAGCCGGCCGGTCGCTAGCAGGGCTTGCGGGACAGGGTCGTGGTAGAAGGGCGCCGGCGTGCCAACCACGGGCATCCCGCCTATCGAGGCGATGTCGGTCAGCGTCGGCAACGCGTCGACCAGTGTGTCGCCCGGGAAGATGGGTGACGTGCGCTTCTTGACCAGGATCTCCTGCGTGCGTCGGCGGACGATGAACTTGCCGTTCTCATCGGTATAGCCGCGGCCCTCTGCGCCGACGTGCAGGTTGAGCACCTGACCGGCCTTGGAAGCTGCTTCGCCGAAATGGCAGGTGCCACACGAACCGGTCTGTTTCGTCGCAGCGACGATCGCCGGGACGTTTGAACTGGAAGGGTTCACGGTGCCGCCGAAAGCCGTCCCAACAGGCAAGTTGACCGGCACGTTCTCATTGATGTTGATGCGCGTGGTGCGGATCGGATCGTGGAACAGCATCTTGCCGAGAAAGCGCTTGGCCTCGGTGGTCTCGTAGCGGTTCGGCTGCGCTGCCGGCCCTGGCGGCACGGGGATGCCGGCATTCGTCGCCGGGACCTTCAGCTTGTCGATGCCGCCGACCTGCTGGTCGATGAAGTGACGCAATTGCGCCGGACTCATGCCGGGGTTGTCAGCTTGTACGGAAACAGTGCTGCAGAGCAGCGCGATGGACGCGCCGCCGACGGCCCACGGGCGCAGCAGGCTGGCGGAGATGCGGTTCGCGTTGGCTCGTCGCACAGGCTCGGCCGAGCATCTGGTCTTGTCGGAATTCATGGTGCTATGTCCTCCAGTGTTTGGGGATGGGAACGAGTAACGACGTCCCACCCGCACGGATCCGATCCGCGCTTGCACGACGACACACATTTCCGGCGGCAGCGTTGAAATGTCACGCCTCCCGCGCAGACTAAGTACACGTTGACCGCACCGCGCATCAAGGCACTCGCGCCGGTCAGGGTTGATTGGGGCACGTCGCCGAGGGTGGTGTCTTGCAGATAACAGCCGAGCCTTGCGGACACGCACGCAGGTTCTTGCAAAGCTCGACAAGGAGCCAGACGATGAATGCCAATGCAGACGCCGAGGCGCACGCGCTCGTGCGTGACAGCGCCGACGCCTACGCGCAAGCGCTGGCCTTTGCCGGTGGCAAGGAACTGGAGACGCTGATGTTCCAGGGGGATCGATCTGCCCTCTGCGCCGCGACCTATGCATCGCCGCCCTACGACCTGCAGGTGCCGGCCCTGCCGATGTCCCGCATGTCGATCACGCTCACCCCGGCACGCGTCAGCGGTGGCCTCGACGGTGACAGGCTGCAGGTTTTCCAGTCCTTGCGCTACGCAGTCTTCGTCGCCCCCGCCGGCGCGGCCGCTCGTTGGAACAAGGAGTCGACCAGCCGCCACCTGAGCCTGTACTTCCATGCCGACGCACTGGCAGACCGCGAAATCGGCGCGCAGGGGCCCACGCTGGATGGCGCACCCCCGCTCAATGTCTGCGTGCCCGGCATTCGTACCCTGGCCGATGAACTCGTGGCCGAATTGAAGGCAGGCCCGCTGTGGTCAAGCGAGGCGGTGGACAGCCTGGGGCGGCTTTTGCTGATCAAGGTGGCGCGACACCGCGCCCAGCACCGCGCTGCTCGCAATCCGCTCACGCCGCAGTTGCTCGGGCGCTTGGTCGAGCACGTGCAGGCACACCTGTCAGAGCGCATCCTGGTGCGCGACCTCGCGGCCGTGGTCGGCCTGTCACCCAATCACTTTGCGCATGCCTATACCGCATGCACCGGACAGTCACCGCACCAGTTCGTGATGGCGCAGAGGTTGCAACTGGCCCAGTCACTGCTGCAAAACGACCGCCAGCCGCTGGCCGATGTGGCCGCGGCCTGCGGTTTCGCCAACCAGCAGCACCTGACGCAGGTGATGCGCAAACAGTTGGGCGTCACGCCCGCCCGTTACCGTCAGGTTCAACACGCTGGCGGTCGCGCGCGCGCGCCCGGGCCCGAACGACCTTAGATCGACGAACAGCGTACTACTTGGCCGAGCGCTGCTTCAAGTCCCGCAGCGCAGCCAAAGTGTTGCTGACGTGACGTGTGGGATCCAGGCTCATGTAGCTGTAGGTCACCCGACCGGCCGGAGAGATCACATACGAGATGCGATTGGCGTAGTCGGGGCGCAGCTGCATCGTGGCGTCGAAGGACTTGGCGATGGCCAGCGACTCGTCCGAAGCGACGGCGAACTTGCCGTTGCAGGCCTGGACCGAGAAGCGCGACAGGACATCGATGTCATCGCGTGACACACCCACCACGGTGGCGCCCAGCGACTCGAACTCGGCGATGGCCTCGGCAAAGGCGTGCGCCTCGACCGAGCAGCCGTCGGAGAAGGCGGCCGGAAAGAAGTACAGCACCACCGGGCCCTTGGCCAGTGCCGCCGAGAGTGAAAACTGGAACTGCTTGCCGGCCCTGGCCGCCTCGGTGGAAAAGTCAGGCGCCTTGTCACCGACATCCAGTGCGGCCAGCGCGGCGGGCGTCGCCAGCACAAGAGACAACAAGCTGCGCAAGGCGTGGTGTCTCAAAAACATGAAATGCTCCTACGCTTGGATCGACTACTGCGATGTTGCCATGCGTGGCGTCGATTGACCCCATGACAGTCGGGCGCCATGGCCCAGCGCCGCCGACCTGACCCAAAGCGACACGATGCAAAGCATTCACCGCCGTCCAGCCCAGCCAACAGCCGGCTTCTTGCGAGCCCTCTGTGCGCCGCTGCTGGCACTGTGTCTGATGGCCTTGGGCGCCTGCGGCAGTCTGCCCCGGGTCGAGCGAGACACCCGCAGCGCCGAGGCCATTCCCTTGTCGGAGTCCACCGTGCTCGGGCGCATCGCCAATGCCTACCGGCCCGCCCCCGACCACTCCGGCTTCCGGCTCATGCCGCTGGGCAGCTTCTCGCTGGACACGCGGGTGCAACTCGCGCAGCGTGCCCAGGTCTCGCTGGATGTGCAGTACTACCACATCGAAAACGACGAGAGCGGCCGTTGGTTCCTGCGAGCGCTGCGCGACGCCGCGGTCCGCGGTGTGCGCGTGCGCTTGTTGATCGACGACTTCTACACCAGCGGCACCGATGCGCTTTTCCTGGCGCTGGCGGCGCACCCGAACATCGAGGTGCGCCTGTTCAACCGCTTTTGTTGTGCGCGCTCGCACGGCCAGCTGACCCGCTTTGCGGCGTCCATCGGCGACATCAAGCGGGTCAATCACCGCATGCACAACAAGCTCTTCGTGGCCGATGGCGCGATGGCGGTCATCGGCGGGCGCAACGTGGCCAACGAGTACTTCCTGCGCAACAGCATGGGGCAGAACTTCATCGACGTCGATGCCTTCGTTGTGGGCTGGGTGGTCCCGCCCTTGCTGGGCTTGTTCGACCGCTACTGGAACGCCGACGCGGTGTACCCGCTGCAGGCCTTCGCCCGTTCGGCGGCTTCGCCGGCCGAACTGCGGCAGATATTCGAAACCTGGACCGGCCCGGAACAGACGCCGCGACCCGGGCCGCTGCCGCGATCGGACATCCTGGGCTACGGCCCGATCGCCGAAGACCTGGACGCCGGCCGGCTGGGCCTGCTGTGGGGCGAAGCCTATGTCTTTGCCGACCACCCCGACAAGCCCTTCGATGGCGCAGCCGGCGGTGAGCTGATGGAAACCAGCGTTACCTACAACGTCTTCGAAGCCCTGCGCATGGCCCAGCGGGAGGTCGTCATCGCTTCGCCCTACCTGGTGCCAGGCCAGATGGGCATGGAGCTGTTCCGGGATTTGCGTCAGCGCGGCGTGCGCGTCACGGCCATGACCAACTCGCTGGGCGCCACCGACGAGCCGCTGGTGCACATCGGCTACACGACCTACCGCGAAGCCATGCTGGCGCTCGGCGTGGACCTCTATGAGATCAGCGGCTCGCGCGTCAAGCGCAACCGGCGCAACAACCTCTTCGGTGCCTCGCTGGGGCGGCTGCACGCCAAGTTGGCGGTGGTCGACCGGCAGGTGCTGTTCGTCGGCTCGATGAACCTGGACCCGCGCTCGGCCACCATCAATACCGAGCTGGGCGCGGTGATCAAGAGCCCGGCGCTGGCGCGGGAGATGACGCGCATCATCGACATCGACCGCCTGGAGAGCGCCTACCGTCTGCGCCTGGACGCCAAAGGCCAGTGCTGCGAATGGCTGGGCTTCGATGACGGCAAGGAAATGCTGCTCACCGAGGAGCCCGATTCGTCCTTCTGGCAGCGCTTCAAGCTGATGCTGCTGCGCCCGTTGGTGCCACTTTCGCAGCTCTGACGGTGGCCGGCACCTGTTGCCTCAAGGCACCGGCGCCTGGCGCATGGCCTTGAGCCTGGCCCGCAGCCACTGCTCACAGGGCTGTGGCGCGGCACTGCCGCAGCGCATCAAGTAGGCCTCACCAAGCATGCTGCTGCTGGTTGCGGCCTTGCCGACGAAATCCTCGGTCGAGGCCAACTGGCCGCGAGCGGCCATATACTCGTGCTTCTTCCGCAGATGCTGCTGCGCCTGAGCGGCGGTGTAGGCCGTGCTGCCGCGTATGAACTCGCAGCCTGAGGTGCCCACCGCCTGCAGCAGGCCGGCGACCTCGCGCTCCATCACGGGGCCGATCTGCGCCGCGCACAGCAATGGCAAGAGCGCAAGCAGCGCCGCCGACGCAACCCGGCCGCATGCGGTGCCGCCGCGGCGGCCAGTCGCTGCCTGATTCGAGTTTTCGCCTGCGCAGAGGCTGCTGCGAGCCCAGGCCATGATGCCGTCAGGCCCTTCCGCCATCGCGGACCGCCTGACGCCCCAAGAAGCCTTGAATCAGCATGGCGGCCGCAATCGCCCCGAACATGCTGGCAAACGCCAACCAGGCATAAGGGCGCAGCAGCGGAATGCCAATCAAGATGAGTCCGTCGTTCGAGCCTGGAATCAGCAGGCTCCCCCAGCCCATCACGACGCCGCCAGTGAAGCATCGA
>JANNDW010000128.1:0-39074 GCA_031378125.1 Methylibium sp.
GGCCATGCCGAAGGTGCGCGCTTCGTCGGCGACGATGGGCACCACGCGCGGGCCAAGCGCCTCGTCCTTCAGCAGCGCGCCGAGCAATCGCACGAAAGCCATCGTGGTGCTCATCTCTTTGCCGTCGGCGTTCAGCGCGAAAGCGGCGGTCGTGTCCAGCGGCGGCACGGCGAGCACCGGGCAATCGCTGCGCCGTGCCGGCAGATAGCCGCCCAGCGCAAGGCGGCGGCTGTGCAGGTACTTCAGCTCGGCGCTGGCGGGCTCGGGCTTGCAGAACGCCAGGTCCTCGACCTGCGCGTCGGTCAGCGGCAGCGCAAACCGGTCGCGAAAGGTGCGCAACGCCTCGCTGTCGAGCTTCTTGTGCTGGTGCGTGGTCATGCGGCCCTGGGCGGCGTCGCCCATCGCATAGCCCTTCATGGTCTTGGCCAGTACCACGGTGGGCTGGCCGGTGTGGCGTGTGGCCCTCGCAAAGGCGGCATGGATCTTCACCGCGTCGTGGCCGCCGCGGCGCAGGCGGTCGATGTCTTCGTCGCGCAGGTCGGCCACCAGGGCCTTCAACGCGGGGTTCTGGCCGAAGAACACCTCGCGATTGAAAGCGCCGTCCTTGGCCGACAGCGTCTGGAACTGGCCGTCCACCGTGTGCGCGAAGGCGCGCATCAGCGCATGGTCGTGGTCGCGTGCGAACAGCACGTCCCAGTCCGAACTCCACAGGCACTTGATGACGTGCCAGCCCGCACCGGCAAACACCGATTCCAGCTCGTCGACGATGCGGCCGTTGCCGCGCACCGGGCCGTCCAGGCGCTGCAGGTTGCAGTTGATGACGAAGGTGCAGTTGTCGAGCTGCTCGCGCGCGGCCAGCGACAGCGCGGCGATCGATTCGGGCTCGTCCATTTCACCGTCGCCAAAAAAGCCCCAGACCCGTCTTTGCGATTCGCTGGCTGTCACCGCCGGCAGCAAGCCACGATGCTGCAGGTAGCGCATGAAGCGCGCCTGGTAGATCGCGTTGATCGGGCCGATACCCATCGAGCCGGTCGGAAACTGCCAGAAGTCGGGCATCAACTGCGGGTGCGGGTACGAGCTCAAGCCGCGCGCGCCGTGCCGGGGCGCTGTCAACTCCTGGCGGTAGTGCGCCAGGTCATCGGCCGAAAGGCGCCCCTCCAGAAAGGCGCGCGCATAAACACCCGGCGCCGAGTGCGGCTGGAAGTAGACCAAGTCGCCGGCAAAGCTGTCGTTGCGGGCGCGGAAAAAGTGATTGAAGCCGACCTCGAACAAATCGGCCGCCGACGCATAACTGGCAATGTGCCCACCCAGGTCGGCCGAGCCACCCGTCTCGACGCGGTTGGCCCGCATCACCATTGCCAACGCATTCCAGCGCATCAAGGCGGCCAGCCGTTGCTCCACGCCCAAATCGCCCGGAAAAGGCGGCTGCGCTTCGAGCGCGATGGTGTTGACGTACGGCGTGACCATCGAGGGCTGCCAGTTCACACCGCGCCGCCGCGCGTGGGCCAGCAAGGCATCGAGGAGATAGCGCGCGCGTTCGGGGCCGTGCGCGGCGGTCAGCGCGTCCAGCGCCTCGCACCATTCGCTGGTCTCGGCGGGGTCAACGTCATTGCCGTGAGACGGCAGCACGGCGGCGATGTGATGGGCCAGGGACAGGTCGGTCATGGGGCATTCTCGAAGCGACATTCACTGGGAACCTGGGCATGTTAGGGCGAAGTACCGGCCACCCGCCTTGAAAGACGATGGTGCGGACCCGTCCCGGCGCACCCTGACCTCCCCCTCAAATAGGGGTACCAGGGGCAGGGTTTCCATTTTTGTCATCAAATTGAAACAATCAACAATAATGTTTTTTGAACTTGTGACGACGTGCCCTTGAATGCCGACCCTTCGATCACCGACTCGCCTCACGCAGCGGTGCTGGACGCCGCTCGGCGCGGGCCGGAGCAAGACGACGCGGTGCCGCTCGCGGCGTTCGATGCGCTGCCCCGGCTCGGCTGGTGGAACGCCTACTTTCTGGCCAAACTCGCGCTGCTGTGGCAGGGCGTGATCGGTTTGCATGGGCTGGAAAACCTTGCGTTCGCGGCGGCGCTGCTGGTGCCGCTGCGCCGCCGCGGACTCGCCGTGGCGCGCGCCTGGGTGGCCGTGCCGGTGGGTCTGGCGTTGCTCTACCACGACTCGCTGCTGCCGCCGCTGTCGCGACTGTTCGCCCAGGCCTCGCTGGTGTCGAGTTTCAGCCCCAGCTACCTGGCCGAGATCGCGCAGCGTTTCATCAGCTGGCCGGCCGTGGCTGCCATCGTCGCGGCCGTCGCTGGTTATTCGATCGTCGCACAGCGCTTGCGCGTCGGCGTGCTGGTGATGGCCACGCTGGCCGTGCTGACGGTGCTGCAACGACCGGCGGCGCCGACGCTGGCGGGTGCGCCGCCCCAGGCGTCCAGCGCTGCGGGCGGCGTAGCGCAGAGCGGTGCGGCCGGCGCGGCGCAGGGCGGTGCAGGCGGAGCGGCGCAGAGCGCCGCGGGGCGCGAGCCGAGCGACCTCGATGCCGTGCTGCGCGAGCGCTACGCGAGCGAGGCCACGCGCCAGGTGCCGTTTCCCAAACCGGTGGCGGCTGCGGTGCCATTCGACCTCATCTTCCTGCATGTGTGCTCGATGTCGTGGGACGATTTGCGTGCCACCGGGCTCGACCGGCACCGCCTGCTGGAGCGGCTGGACATCGTGCTGACGCGCTTCAACTCGGCCGCGTCGTACAGCGGCCCGGCGGTGATCCGCATGTTGCGTGCGCCCTGTGGCCAACTCCCGCATGGGGCGCTCTATTCGCAGCCCGAGCAGAGCGGCTGCTACCTGATGCCGGCGCTGAAGCAGGCCGGCTTCGACACCCGTCTGGCGCTCAACCATGACGGGCATTTCGACGACTTTCTCGGTATCGTCCGCGCGCAGGGCAACCAGGGCTTGCAGGCGTTGCCGCTGGACAGCCTGCCGGTGGCGCAGCGCTCTTTCGACGATTCGCCGATCTACGACGACCTCGCGGTGTTGCGGCGCTCGGCCGAATCGGCGGCCACCGGCGGCGCGGCACGCGTGGCGACTTACTTCAACACCATCAGCCTGCACGACGGCAACCGCCTGGTCGGTGCGAACTCGGGGTTGAACAGCCTGGCGTCGTACAAGCTGCGCCTGAACAAACTGCTGGACGACATCGACGCCTTCATGACGGAACTCGAACGCGGCGGCCGGCGTGCCGTGGTCGTGCTGTTGCCCGAGCACGGTGCGGGGTTTCGCGGCGACCGCATGCAGATCGCCGGGATGCGCGAGGTGCCCACCCCGGCCATCACGCAGGTGCCGGTGGGCCTCAAGGTGCTTGGCCCGGGCGCGCGGCGCAGCGGCGAAGCGATGCGCGTGGACAGCCCAACGAGCTACCTCGCGGTCTCCACCCTGATCGCGCGCCTGCTCGAGCGCCCGCCCTATGGCGCCAGCGGGTTTGCGCCGGCCGACTATGCACGCGACTTGCCGGCGACGCCGTTCATAGCGGAGAATTCCGGCACGGTGATGCTGGGCAAGGACGACAAGTACTTCCTGCGCATCGGCAATCAAGGCTGGAGCGAATACAACGGCGCGCAGCCCTGAGGCCAACCTGCACAGCAGACGCGACGGGGTCGACTCCCGGACGCGAACAAGAATAACGCGACATCACCGACCACCCATGGCCACGGATTCGACGCCGGCCTGCACATCAGCGCAGGCCCCGCAAGCTTTGCCCGCGAGGCCCGCACTGCCAGCGCGCTGGCACGCGCTGGTGCAGCGCTGGGGCATCGACCCGCGTTGGCCCTGGCCGCTCTGGCTGGTCGCGCTGCTGTTCGTGCCCGGCGCGGCGCGCCAGGCACGGCCCTGGCCCCAGCGTGCGGCCCAGCTGTTTCCGCACATCGACTTCCGCCGCTTTGCTGCGCTCGACCTGTTGCGCCTGGCCCTGCAGCTTCCATGGCTCGCGCTGGTGCGCCCGAAGGCTGCCCCGCCGGCGCCTCGGCCGACGCGCCGCGCTGGCCTGAGGTGGCGGCGCTGGCGCCGCGTTGCGAAGCGGGTGCGGCGCCGCTTCCTGAACCTGATTTCGCTGCCGCCGCGCTGGTTCGCGCGCCAATTCGACACGCGGGCCAAGCTCAAGAAGGGGATTGCGTCGCAGCCATCGTTGCTGTCGCCCGGCGCGCGCTGGGCGGCCGGCTTGCTCGCAGCGGCGCTGGCCATGGTGGCCGTCACGACGCCGCTCGCTTCGTGGGACCAGGCGCTGCTCGGGCTGCTGCTTTGGGGCTTCGCGCTGCTGATTCGCCAGACCGCGGGCCTGTCGATCAGCCTGCTGTTGATCACGCTGTCACTGTTTGCCTCGACACGCTACATCTGGTGGCGCGTTGCCTACACGCTGAAGTGGGACGAACCCCTCGACTTGGCCTGGGGCGTGCTGCTGTTGCTGGCCGAGTGTTATGCCTGGCTGATGCTCCTGCTCGGCTACTTCCAGACCGCCAGGCCGCTGCGTCGCGACTCGGTGCCGCTGCCCGGCGACAGCCGCGCGTGGCCGACGGTGGACGTCTACATCCCCACCTACAACGAACCGATGAGCGTGGTCATGCCCACCGTGGTCGCGGCACTCGCGCTCGATTGGCCCGGGACCAAGTTCAAGGTCCATGTGCTCGACGACGGCCGCCGCCCGGAATGCCGCGCGCTGGCACGCGAGCTCGGCGCGAACTACCTGGTCCGGCCGGACAACCGCCACGCCAAGGCCGGCAATCTGAACCACGCGCTGGCAAACACGCAGGGCGAATTCATCGCCGTCTTCGATTGCGACCACGTGCCCACGCGCTCGTTCCTGCAGCGTGTGATGGGCGCCTTTCTTCGCGAGCCCAAGCTGGCCCTGGTGCAAACGCCGCACCACTTTTTCTCGCCCGACCCGTTCGAGCACAACCTCGCCAAGTTCCGCCGCATGCCCAACGAAGGCGAGCTGTTCCACGGCCTGATCCAGGACGGCAATGACTTCTGGAACGCTGCCTTCTTCTGCGGCTCATGCGCGGTCCTGCGGCGCAGCGCGCTGCAGGAGATCGGCGGCTTCGCGGTGGAGACCGTCACCGAAGACGCGCACACCGCGTTGCGCCTGCAACGGCGCGGCCACAACACGGCGCTGATCAACGTTGCGCTGGCCGCTGGCCTTGCCACCGAGAGCCTGTCGGCGCACATCGGCCAGCGCATCCGCTGGGCGCGTGGCATGGCGCAGATCTTCCGGCTGGACAACCCGTTCTTCGGCAAGGGGCTGCACTGGGCGCAGCGGCTGTGCTACGGCAGTGCGATGCTGCACTTCTTCAATGGCGGGCCGCGCCTGATCTATCTCACGGCGCCGAGCGCCTTTTTGCTGACCAACACCTACGTCATCGACGCCGCGCCGCTGGACGTGCTGCTGTACGTGCTGCCGCATATCGTGCTGGCGGGTATCACCAATTCACGCCTGCAGGGTGCGCACCGCAGCTCGTTCTGGTCCGAGGTCTACGAGACGGTGCTGGCCTGGTACATCGCGCTGCCGACCCTGGTGGCGCTGTTTGCCCCGCGCAAGGGCACGTTCAACGTCACGATCAAGGGCGGCGGCGCCCAGCGCGGCTTCTTCGACTGGCAGATTGCCTGGCCGTTCCTGCTGCTGGCGGGCCTGAACATGGTGGCGTTCGGCTTCGGCGCGGCGCGGCTGGTGGCGGGCCCGGCCGACGAAGCGGGCACCACCTTGCTGAACATGGTCTGGACTGTCTTCAACGTGCTGCTGATCGGGGCGGCCATTGCCGTGGCCGTCGAGCCGCCGCAGCGCCGATCGACGCAGCGGGCGGCGCTGCGCGTCCCGGCCGAGCTGTGGCTGGCGGGCGCCCGGTGCTTGCAGTCGAGTACGCGCGATGTTTCCTCCCATGGCGCCGCCGTGCGGTTGGCGGCGCGGCACGGTGTGGCGCCGGGTGACCTGGTCACGCTGATGCTGCCCCACGTCCGCGGCAAGCTCGCGTTGACCGCCAGCGTCACGGCGGTCACGCCGCGCGGCCTGCGCATGGCCTGGGTCGAACCGACGGCGCCGCAGCAGCGCGCGCTGGTGGAATGCACGTTGGCGCGCCACGATGCCTGGTCGCACTGGAGCCAGGGTCGCCGCCCCGACCAACTGCTGGCATCGCTGGTCGACGTGCTGGCGGTCGGCGTGGCCGGCTACCGGGGCCTGGCGGCGCATGCGGCGCAGGACGCCGTCCGCGGGCTCGAGCCGCTGCGGCGAATGTTGCGGCACATCGACACGCTGTTGCCGCGCACCCCCGCCGAGCTGCTCGGCCTGCCACACACGCTTGCAGCGAACCCTGCCCAACCCGGGCAGGCCGCGGCCAGGAAAGCCCGCGCATGACGGTTCGTCTTCGCCTCACCACCGTGATCGCCTGCGCCGCCGGCCTGCTGGCCGTGCTGACGCTGGCCGGGCCGCCCGCCGCTCGCGCCGCCGACCCACCGGCGGCAACCCCGGTGGCGTCAACCCTGCCCATGCTCGCGCCGGCCAGCGTTGCGGCCAAAGCACCGGCGGGAACGGCAACCGTGCGGCGCGCGACCCTGCGCCAGCTGAGTGGCCAGAACTCGCTGACCTTGCGGGGCACCGACGGCAGCGCGACCGTGGTCTTCGGCTCAAGGGCCGACGAGCTGGTGGTCGGCGCGCGCCTGCACCTGAAGTTCAGCCACTCCCCGGCGCTGATCGTCAGCCAATCGCACCTGAAAGTGCTGCTCAACGATGAGTTGCTCGGTGTGGTCCCGTTCGGCGCGACACCCGGCGCTGGCCCGAGCACGCGCACCTTCGAGCTCGACCCGCGCCTGGTCACCGATTTCAACCGCCTCAAATTGCAGTTCATCGGCCACTACGCCGCCGATTGCGAAGACCAGTTGCACAGCGCCTTGTGGGCCGAAGTCAGCGGCACCAGCGAGATCGAGTTGAGCGTGCGTCCACTCCCGGCGGCCAGCGATCTTGCCCTGCTGCCCGAGCCGTTCTTCGACACGCGCGACCTGAACCGGCTGAACTTGCCCTTCGTCTTCGCCGCGCAGCCGACGAAAGACACGCTGCGCGCGGCGGGCGCGGTCGCGTCGTGGTTCGGCAGCCTGGCGGCCTGGCGAGGCGCGCGCTTCTCCGCCCATTTCGACCAGCCACCGCGCGGCCACGCGGTCGTGTTCGCGACCAACGACGCGCGCCCGGCATTCCTGTCGAAACTGGCGGGCGTGGACCAGGCGACGCTGAGCGTGATCGACAACCCCGCCGACGGCGTGTCCAAGCTGCTGCTCGTGCTCGGGCGCGACGCCGGCCAACTCGAGCGGGCGGCGCATGGCCTGGCGCTCGGCCATGCGGCACTGTCCGGCCCGCGCGCACAACTGCGCGAGGTGGTGGTTCAGGCGCTGCGGCAACCCTACGATGCGCCCCGCTGGGTGCGCACCGACCGGCCAACGCGCTTCGGTGAGCTGGTCGCCGACGCCAAGGCCTTGCAGGCCCAGGGCCATTCGCCCGATCGGGTGCGCATGCCGCTGCGCGTGCCGCCCGACCTGTTCACCTGGCGCAGCCGCGGCGTCCCGGTGGACATCCGCTACCGGCACAACGCGCCGACGATGCAGCCGGGCGCCTCGCGCCTGACGCTGAGCGTCAACGACGAGCTGATCCGCTCGTTCGATCTCGACCCCGCCGAGCCCGCCGGCAGCGCCCAGCGCGTGCGCGTGGCGTTGCTTGAATCGGGCCTGCGCGGCGGCGAGGGCAGTGCGCTGTTGCCGGCGTTCACGCTGGGCCCGCGCAACCAGCTCGAACTCGGCTTCTCGTTCGGCGTGCCGCGCGAGGGCGCCTGTCGCGACCGCTTCGTGCCGAACGTGCGCGGCGAGATCGACCCCGACTCGACGGTCGATTTCTCCGGTTTTCCGCACTATGCGGCGCTGCCCAACCTCGGTGCTTTCGCCAGCGCCGGGTTTCCGTTCACCAAGTTCGCCGACTTGTCACAAACGGTCGTCGTGCTGCCGCCGGCGCCCACGGCCACCGACGTGTCGGTGTTCCTGACCCTGCTCGGCCGGATGGGCGAATCAACCGGCTATCCGGCCCTGCGCCTTCGGGTTGCCGATGCCGAGGACGAGGCCGCACTGCGCGACGCCGACCTGCTGGTGATCGGCAGCGCGCCGCAGCAGCGCCTGCTGGCGCGCTGGCAGGCGCATCTGCCGGCGGTCATCGCCAGCGACCAGTTGCGGCTGAACCTGCCTGTGTCGCAGGCGAGCTTTGCCTACGACTGGTTGGGCTTCGGCATCAAGTCCGACCCGACGATCGGCGCGCACACCGAGTTCGCGCAACGCGGGGCGCTCGGCGCGTTGCTCGGCCTGGAACATCCGCGCTCGCCCCAGCGCAGCGTGGTCGTGCTCACCGCCTCGGCGGGCGAGCAGATGCTGGAGGTGCTCGATGCGCTCGACGACACCGGCAAGGTGCGCGCGATGAACGGCAGCGTGGTGCTGGTGCACGCGAACAAAGTGTCGAGCCTGCTGGTCGGCCCGACCTACATGGTGGGCTCGGTGCCGCTGTGGACATCGCTGTGGTTCCCCATCTCGCGCCACCCGCTGCTGGTGGCATTGCTGGCCTTGATGGTGGCGGTGCTGCTCGCCCACCTGATGTGGCGGGCCTTGCGCGCCGCGGCCGAACGGCGGCATGGCACAACCAGCTGACGAAGGGCGCCGCATGCGAAACCGATTGCACCTCACGACCAGCGCTTTGCACCTCGCAACAAGCGCCTTGCGGCTGGCAGCCGGGCGCTCGGCGCGGCTGGCGGCCGTGCTGGCAGCCCTGCTGATGACGCTGCCGCTGGCGGTTTCGGTTGCGGTTGCAGCCGATTCCCCGGAAGCGACCGCGCTGCTCGAGCGCGCCCGCATGTGGGCCGCGCGCGACCGGCCCGACCTGGCGCGCGAGGCGTTGCAGCGCCTCGCACGCGTTGCGCCCGAGCACGCGGATGCACTGGCGTTGCTGGCCGAACTCGACATTCGCAGCGGCGCGCTGGCCCCCGCGCGTGCGGCGATCGATCGCTTGCGCGCGCGCGCTCCGCGCCACCCCGATATCGCCCGGCTCGAAGACCTGCTGCGCCTTGAAGGGCCCGACAAGAACAAGCTGCGCGAGGCGCGCCTGCTGGCCAAGGGTGGCCGCACCGAAGCGGCGATCGAAGCCTTGGGTTCGCTCTACCCGAACGGCCCGCCGAGCGGCGAGCTCGGGCTCGAATACTGGCAGCTGGTCGCCGCCACGCCGAACGGCTGGGCGGCTGCCCATGCCGGGCTGGCGCGTCTGGCGCTGCAACAGCCGGAAAATCTGCGCTATCGCTTCGCGCTCGCGGAACATGAACTGGCGCACAGCCCGCTCAACCTGCCCGCCTTGCGGCGCGTGATCGAGATGGCCAAACTGCCCGAGTTCGCGCGCCAGGCCCAAGCGGCCTGGCGACGCGCGGTGCTGCGCCAGGACCCGCAGCCGCAGACCGTGGCGCTGCTGCGCGAATACCTTGCCAACGATGCGGCCGATACCGCGGTGCACGAACGCCTGGCCGCGGTATCGACGGCACTGGAAAGCCGCCGCCGGCTGGCCGCCGATCCGGCGTTCCGGGCCGGCGTGCAAGGCCAGGCGGCGCTCGAGCGCGGCGATCTTCTCGCCGCCGAAGGCCTGCTCGAGCGTTCGTTGGCGCAACGCCCCGACGATGTCGATGTGCTCGTGGCGCTGGGCACCCTGCGGCTGCGCCAGGGCCGGCATGCACAGGCGCAGGCGCAATTCGACCGGGCCGCGCAGCTCGACCACGAGCGCGCGGCGAAGTGGCGCATTCTGAGCCAGACAGCGCAGCTGCGGGGTATTTTGCGCGCCTCCGCCGAGGCGCTCGAGCGGGGCGACGCGCCATCGGCCGAACGGCTGGCCGCGTCGGCCTTGCGCCTGGACCCGCGTGAAGCGGACGCCTTGCTGGCATTGGGCCGCGCGCAGTGGCGCCGAGGGGCGCTGGCGCAAGCCGAAGCCAGCCTGCGCGCGGCGCTGCGTGTCGAGGCGACACATGCGGGGGCGTTCCGCGCCTTGGTGGCACTGCACGCCGAGCGGGGTGATCGCGCCGGCCTGGATCGCCTGATCGGCGCGCTGGCGCCCACCCAGCAACGCGCCTTCGCCAAGCTCATCGCCGGGGTCCGGCGCGATCGGCTGCGCGACGACGCGGGGCAACTCGCCGAGGCCGGGCGTGGCGATGAAGCCGTGGCCATGCTGCAACGCGCGATCGAGCTCGACGCTGCCGACCCCTGGCTGCGCTACAGCTTGGCGCGGCTGCATGCCGATCGGGGTGCGCCCGAGCGAGGCCGTGCGCTGCTGACCGAGCGCACGCGCGTCGCCCGGCCCGACGCCGAGGCCTTGCACGCTCTCGCGCTGTACGAGTCGCAGCTGGGCGATGAGCTCGCGGCGCTGCGCGAACTCGAACGCATCGAGCCCGGCGAGCGCAGCAGCGCGCTGACGCGCACCCAACGGCGCCTGTGGCTGGGTTTGCAGTTGCAGCGGGCGAAGGCGGTTGCGCGCGGCGGCCGCGCAATGCAGGGCGCGACCTTGCTGCGCGACGCCGAAGCCACCGCGGCCGGGGACCTCGACCTGACGCTGGCCGTCGCCGACGCATGGGCCGACGCGGGCGAGACCGCGCATGCGCGGCAGCTTGCCGACCGGCTGGCGTGGACGCCGGCCACGCCGGCCGCGCAGCGCCTGCGCCATGCGGCGCTGCTGCAGCGCGCGGGCGCGTTCGACACCTTGCCAGCGCTGCTCGGCGAGATTGCCGCCGCGCCGGGCCTGGGCGAGCCGGAACGGCAGGACCTGCACGAGTTGCGCGGCGCGCTGGCGCTGCACACGGCAGGCCGGCTGCGCGAGGAGGGTCGGCCCCAGGAGGCGCTGGACGTGCTGAGTGAACGCACCGCCGACGCACCGGTGCGCGGCGCGCTGTTGCTGGCGCACGCCGAGGTGCTGCGCGCCCTGGGTCGCTCGAAGGAGGCCCTGCCGCTCGGACAGCGCGCGCTTGCGCTGGCTCCCAATGACGACAACGCCCACCAGGCCCTGGTCGCCTCGCTGGCGGGCGCCGACGATCGCGCCGAGGCGCAGCAACAGCTCGACGAGCGCTTGCGTCAAGGCGATGCGGCCACGGGCGACGTCGACCTGCGGGTGGCGATGGCCGGGGCACTGATCGAACTCGGGCAACTTGGCCCCGCCCGCAGCTCACTGGACGCGGTGGTGGCCACCGCCCCGGGACACGCGCGCGCCTGGCGCTTGCTGGCGCAACTCGATCTGCGCGAGGGCCGGCCCGAGCCTGCGATCGAGCACCTGCGGCGCGCCGCCGCGGCCGACTGGGACGCGCGTGCCGCCGGCGGGGCGCTGCGGCCCATCTCGCGCCTGGCGCTGCTGGGCGCAACGGCCCAAGAGGGGGCGCTGCCGGCGTTGCAGATCACCCGCGCCGACGCGCGCACCGCACAGGCCGAAAGCAGCGCCTGGCGCCCCTACCGGCCGCTGGCCGAGTGGCTTGACCAGCAAAGCCCGTGGTGGGCCGGTGCGATCGACTGGCGTTTTCGCAGCGGCAGCGAAGGCAAGTCGAAGTTCGACGCGAAGGAAGTGCCGCTGGAGAACGCGCGGCCGCTCGGCGGCGGCGCGCGCCTCGTGTTGCGCGCCGACCTGGTTCAGCTCGACGCCGGCAGCGTGGCGTTGGCCGACCCGCCCAATGCCGGCGAGTTCGGCTCGCTGCTGCTGTGCCAGCCCGTCTGCGCGGGCGGAGCGTTTGCGCAGCGCGACAGCGGCCTGGCGCTGAATGCGGCCTACGAGAGCGGGGGCCTGCATGTCGACCTGGGCAGCACGCCGCTGGGATTTGCCGTCCAGCGGCCGGTCGGCGGCGTGCGCTTCAAGGGCGATCTGGGCGCGGGGTCGTACAGCGTCGATGTGTCGAGCCGCCCCGTCACCAGCAGCCTGCTTTCCTACGCCGGCACGCGCGACCCGCGCACCGGCCAGCTGTGGGGCGGCTTGCAGGCCAGCGGCGTGCGGCTGGGCCTGAGCCGCGACGAGGGGCTGGCCCTGGGCGTCTGGTCGTCGTTCGGGTGGCACCAACTGCACGGCAAGAACGTGCAGACCAACCAGCGCTGGCGCGCGATGGGCGGCGTCTACTGGCGCGCGATCAACGACGAGCACCGCGTGCTCAGCGTGGGCGTGAATGGCATGCTGCAAGGTTTCGCGCACAACGCCGGCGAGTTCACGTTCGGCCACGGCGGTTACTACAGCCCGCAGGCGCACCGCTCGGTGTCGCTGCCGCTGAGCTTTGCCGAGCGTCTGGGGCGTTGGTCGTATTCGCTGCGCGCCGCCGTGTCGCAATCACGCAGCCGCACCGACAGCGCAGCGTTCTTTCCGACCGACGCGGCGCTTCAGGCCGCCGCCCAGGCGCTTGCGCCCGGCAATGGCGTCAACCCTTACTACGCCGGCGGCAAGAGCAGCGGCCGCGGCCATTCCCTGGCCGCTGCGTTCGAGACCCAGCTCTCGCCGCAACTGTTCGTCGGCGCGCGCTTCGAGATCGAACGCTCGGAAGACTATGCGCCGAATCGTGCGCTCGTCTACCTGCGCTTTGCGCCGGGCGAGGCCGCACTGCGATCGGTGGCGTTCCCGCCCGACCCCGTTTTACCCACGTCGGAGTACTGATCCATGCGAAGCAGGCGCCCACGCCATGGTCCCAACGGCATGACCACGTCGTTGACGGCAAGCTTGCTTGCGCTGCTGCTGTGCGCGGGCGGTTGCGCCGTCAACGGGCTTGCCCCGGTGCCGATGGCCGATCCGGCCAACCCGCTGGAAATGAACGAAGTCGCGGTCGCCAGCGCGGCGCGCGGCGACATCGAACACGCCTGGCTGTTGCTGGAGCGGGCCGCGCGCCTCGCCCCGCACGACGCGCGCATTGCCGCCAACCTGGCCGCCATGCGCGCATTCCGCAGCGCTTCGCCGCGCGGCAAGATCGAGGGTGCAGCGGCGCCGGCCGCGCCGAAGCCGGGCCCGGCGGCGGCCGACGGCTCGGCCGCGGTACCGGCGATCTGGGTCGCAAAGTAGCACCCTGCCTCGCTCCGAGTCGACCGAGGCTCGCACTGCGCCGCGCGACCGGCCCACGCACAATGCGAACCATGCGCTGCTTGCCGTCGACACCCGTTTCCAAGGGTCCCGCGCTGCGCCGTGGGGCCGGCCAATGATCCGGCGACGCGATGCCGCGTTCGCCGCCGCGCTGGCCTCGTTCGGCCTGGCCGGCGCCGCTGCGGGAACGGTGTCGGTGCGGGTCGATGCGCAAGCCTCGCGGCGCCGCATCAGCCCATTGATCTATGGGGTCAACTGGGGCAGCACGCAGCAACTCGACGAGCTGAATGCGCCGCTGAATCGCCACGGCGGCAACGCCACCAGCCGCTACAACTGGCAGCTCAATGCCTCCAATCGCGGCCGCGACTGGTACTTCCAGAGCACGCCTTGGCCCGACGCCACACCCGGCGAAGCCGCCGACAGCTTCGTGCGCGAGTCGCGTGCCGCGCGCGCCGAGCCGATGCTGACGATTCCCACGCTGGGCTGGGCAGCTCGACTCGGGCCCGAACGCACCAAGCTCGCGAGCTTCTCGATTGCCAAGTACGGTGCACAGGCCGACCACGACGCGCGCTGGTTCCCCGACGCCGGCAACGGCCTGCGCGGCGACGGCTCGCCGGTGACCGGCAACGACCCAGGCGACGCCAATCTGCGCGCCGCCGTGGCACACCAGCGCCGCTGGCTCGAGCACCTGGCCGCGCAGTGGGGTCGTGCCGGCGCGGGCGGTGTGCGCTACTACCTGCTCGACAACGAGCCCAGCCTCTGGCACCGCACGCACCGCGACGTGCAGCCGGTCGGTGCGACGATGCGCGACATTCGCGACCGCATCATTGAGGCGGCATCGATGATCAAGGATGTCGATGCCGGCGCGTTGGTGCTCGGCCCTGAGGAATGGGGCTGGAGCGGCTACTTCCACAGCGGCTTCGACCTGCAATGGGGCGACGTGCATGGCTGGCGCGCGCCGCTACCCGACCGCGCCGCCAACGGCGACCGGCCGTACCTGCCGTGGCTGCTCGATCAGCTGCGCCGCGCGCATGAGCGGACAGGGCGCCGATTGCTCGACGTGTTCAGCGTGCACTACTACCCGCAAGGCGGCGAATCGAGCGACGACGTGTCACCCGCGGCGCAGCGGCTGCGCAATCGTTCGACGCGCGCGCTGTGGGATCCCGCCTACCGCGACGAGTCGTGGATCGCCGATCAGGTGCGGCTGATCCCGCGCCTGCGCGAGTGGGTCGCCGAACACTACCCCGGCACAGCGATCGGCATCACCGAATACGACTGGGGCGCGCAGCATCACATCAGCGGTGCGATGGCGCAGGCCGACGTGCTGGGCATCTTCGGTCGCGAGGGGCTGGACCTCGCGACGCGCTGGGAGGCCCCGGCACTGGGCTCACCGGCATTCAACGCGATGCGCATGTACCGCAACTACGACGGCGCGAAATCGACGTTCGGCGACATCAGCGTCGCCGCGCGGGCCGACGACCCCGACCGGCTGGCCGCCTTCGCCGCCGAGCGCGGCGCCGACGGCGCGTTGACCCTGATGCTGCTCAACAAGGATCTCGAAATGGCCGCGCCGGTGACGCTGCAGCTCGACGCTTTCGTCGAGCGCAGTGCAACGGCGCAGCGCTGGCAGCTGACGGCGCGCAACGTCATCGAACGAATGGCCGACCTGACGGCGCTCGACTCGCGCTGGCAACTCACGCTGCCGGCGCAGAGCATTTCATTGCTCGTGCTGCCGCGCGCGCCGAACCCGTGACCGCCGTCAACTGCGCCGGCGCCCCAGGGCGCCACTCACTCACGCCACGCGGCACACCTTCAGCATGTTGGTGCCGCCGGGGTAGCCCATCGGCTCGCCGCAGGTGATGGCGTAGGTGTCGCCGGGCTTGAGAACGCCCCGTTCCACCAGCAAGGCTTCGGCGCTGGCCAGCGCTTCGTCGCGGTCGCGGAAGGCCGGCATCAGCAGCGGGCGCACGTTGCGGTACAAGGTCATCTTGCGCTGCGAGAACACCTGCGATGTCAGCCCGTAGATTGGCACCTTGATGTTGTGCCGGCTCATCCACAACGCGGTCGAGCCCGATTCGGTCAGTGCCAGGATCGCCTTGCAGCCCAGGTGGTGGGCGGTGAACAGCGCGCCCATCGCGATCGACTGGTCGATGCGCCCGAAGCGCTTGTTCGCAAAATCGGTCTCGATGCTGAAGTCGTCGGCCGCTTCGGCTTCGAGCGCGATCGCGGCCATTTGCGTGATGGTTTCCACCGGGTATTTGCCGGCCGCGGTTTCGGCGCTCAGCATCACCGCGTCGGTGCCGTCGAGCACGGCGTTGGCCACGTCGCTCACCTCGGCGCGCGTGGGCACCGGGTTGACGATCATCGACTCCATCATTTGCGTGGCGGTGATGACCACCTTGTCCATTTCGCGCGCCATGCGGATCATGCGTTTTTGCAGCGCCGGCACCGCGGCGTTGCCCACCTCGACCGCCAGGTCGCCGCGCGCGACCATGATGCCGTCGGAGGCGCGCAAGATCTGGTCGAGCACCGGAATCGCCTCGCTGCGCTCGATCTTGGCGATCAGCGCCGGCTTGTGGCGCCACGGTTCGCCGGCCACGTTGGCGAGCTGGCGCGCCATCTCCATGTCGGTTGCGCTTTTGGGGAAGCTCACCGCCAGGTATTCGCACTGGAAGGCCATCGCGGTCTTGATGTCTTCCATGTCCTTGGCGGTCAGCGCCGGCGCCGTCAAGCCGCCGCCGGCCTTGTTGATGCCCTTGTTGTTGGACAGCTCGCCGCCGACCACGACCGTGGTGTGCACCTCTTCGCCGCGCACCGCATTGACGGTCAGCTTGAGCAAGCCGTCGTTGAGCAGCAAGGTGTCGCCGGGCTTCACGTCGCGCGGCAACTCCTTGTAGTCCAGGCCAACCCGCTCGTTGCTGCCGAGCGCGGTGGTGACACCGTCCAGAATGAACTTCTGGCCGTTCTCCAGCATGGTCTTGCCGCCCTCGAACTTGCCGACACGGATCTTCGGGCCCTGCAGGTCGGCCATGATGGCGACCTCCTTGTTGGCCCGCTTGGCGACCTCGCGCACCAGCGTGGCACGGTCGATGTGGTCCTGCGCCTTGCCGTGCGAAAAGTTCAACCGCACCACATCGACCCCGGCGCGAATCATTTGCTCCAGCACCTCGGGTGAACTGGACGCGGGGCCGAGGGTGGCGACGATCTTGGTGGCGCGCGACATGGTGGTCTCCGTTGGGGTGTTTGAATGAACTGTCAGCCGGCGCGATTCACATCGGCCGGCCAGCAACGCACGGGCTTGAAGGCTTCGATTTCAACCCCGGGCACGCTTCTGAAGGATCTCGAAGGCCGGCAGCGTCTTGCCCTCCAGCACTTCCAAAAAGGCCCCTCCGCCGGTGGAGATGTAGCCCACCTGATTCTCGATGCCGTACTTCGCAATCGCCGCCAGGGTGTCGCCACCGCCGGCAATGCTGAACGCGCTGGAGCTGGCGACGGCGCGCGCGATGACCTCGGTCCCATGCGCAAAAGCGTCGAACTCGAACACGCCCACCGGGCCGTTCCAGACGATGGTGCCGGCGGACTTGAGCTGTTCGGCCAAGATCTGCGCGGTCTTGGGGCCGATGTCGAGAATCAGGTCGTCGTCGGCCACATCGATGGCGGCCTTGACGGTGGCGGGTGCGTCGGCCTTGAATGCCTTGGCGGTGACCACGTCGACCGGGATCGGCACCGCGGCGCCGCGCGCCTTCATCGCCTCGATCACCGCCTTGGCCTCACCGATGAGGCTGGCTTCGGCCAGGCTGTTGCCGATCTTCAGGCCGGCGGCCAGCATGAAGGTGTTGGCGATGCCGCCGCCGACGATCAGCCCGTCCACATTCCTGGCCAAGCTCTGCAAAATGGTGAGCTTGGTGCTGACCTTGCTGCCCGCAACAATGGCCACCAACGGCCGTTTCGGGTGCGCCAGGGCCTGGGTGATGGCATCGATTTCGGCGGCCAGCAGCGGGCCGGCGCAGGCGATCTTCGCGAACTGCGCAATGCCATAGGTGCTGGCCTCGGCGCGGTGCGCGGTGCCGAACGCGTCGTGCACGAAGATGTCGCACAGCGCGGCCATTTTTCGGGCGAGTTCTTCGCTGTTTTTCTTCTCGCCCTTGTTGACGCGGCAGTTTTCAAGCATCACCAGATGGCCCGGCGCCACGCTCACGCCGTCGACCCAATCGGCGACGACGGGCACGTCGAAGCCGAGCAACTCGCCCAGCCGTTTGGCCACCGGCGCAAGCGAATCGGCGGGCTTGAACTCGCCTTCGGTGGGCCGGCCCAGGTGTGAGGCCACCATCACCGCGGCACCGGCCTTCAGCGCCATCTGGATGCAGGGCACCGAGGCGCGAATGCGGGTGTCCTCGGTGATGCGGCCGGCGTCGTCCTGCGGCACGTTGAGATCGGCGCGGATGAAGACGCGCTGGCCGGCGACCTTGCCGGCCTGGATGAGATCGGTGAAGCGAATGACGTTCATGGGGGTCGTAACTGCAGAGTTGATTTTAGAGTAACCGGGTTACAGGGCGGGATCAACACATTACCAGCCCCACAGCAAGCGCAATGGCAGGAAGGCGGCGAGCCCCGCCAGCAGCGGCCCCAGCACGCCGGGGCGCCACAGGTAGCACAGCGTCGCGGCGGCGACCGCGGCCAAACGCGCGTCCTGCCAGGTGTTGATGAGGTGGCCGTGCGTCATCACGATCTCGGGCACCACCACGGCCGTCAACGCGGCCAGCGGCGCCACCTTCAGGCTGCGCTTGAGCCACGCCGGTATCGGCACCTCGCGATTGGGAAACAAAAAGAAGCCGCGCGTCACCAGCGTCACCAGCCCGAGGCCGGCGATGGCCAGTGCGGCGTCGCCACCGTTCATGCTGATGCTCCGAGTTCGTTCACGCCGTGTCGCTTCGTCATGCCGGACCGCGCAACCGCTGGGCGGCGCGCTCGGCCTGCTCGACGAGCAGACCCGCCGCCACCGCCGCCGCGATGGCCACCATGATGTTCAGCTTGAGTGGCAGCGCAAACGCCGCCACGGCGGCCAGGCCGGCGACGACCGCGGCGGTCCAGGTGCTGCGGTCCGACAGCAGGCCATAGGTCAGGCCCAGCATCGCCAGCGTGCCGGCAAAACCCAGGCCCCATTGGGTGGGAATGACGTCGGCCAGCAAGATGCCGATCAGCGCGGGGATTTGCCAGCTCAGCCAGAGCGTCAGCATGCCGCCGATGCAATACGGCACCTGCCCGGGCTCGCGCCGCGCCTCAGGGTACGCGCGCCGGAAGACGACCAGGTTCACGTCGGCGGCAAAGTAGCTCAGCGTCAGCCGCCGCAGGCGCGGCAGGTGTTCAAAATGCACCCGCCACTGCGCGCTGTAGATCACGAAGCGCAGGTTGACGCAGCCAGCCGCCGCCCACACCACCCAGAGCGGTGCGCCGGCAACGATCAAGGGCAAGGTGGCGAGTTGTGCGGCGCCGGAGTAAACCGCCAACGACATGAACAGCGCCAGCGGCACGCTCAAGCCCCCCTTGACCATGGCCACACCGGTCACCAGGCCCCAGGCCGCGATGCCGGGGGTGTATTCCAGCATGTCGCGCGCGCCACGCCGGAAGTCGGGGTGCTTCGCAAGGGCTCGGCGCGGGTTCATGCCCTCATTGTCGTGCTGCCATGCGCTTGCGGCTTCGCGGCGTCAGCGTTGGGTCACTCGGCCACTGCCGGTGATCGAGCTCTTCACCGCGGCGTCGCCGACCTGCGTCACGTCACCGCTGCCGGCAATGGCGACCGTCAACGTCCGGCGTGCGTTCACGCCGGCGCCGCCGCTGCCGGTGATGCGCACGCCAACATCACCGGCTTGCAGGCCGCGCACATTCACGTCTGCGCTGCCGGCGATCGCCACGTCGACGCGATCCGCGCGGCCGGCCACTTCAGCATCACCGCTGCCCGAAGCCTGGATCTCCACCGCATCGGCGCTGAGTTGCCTGAGCAACAGATCGCCGGAGCCGCTGAGCACAAGCTTCAACGCCTCGGTCTTCAGGCCGTCGCAGAACGCGTCGCCAGACGCGCTGATCGTCAATGCCTTCAAGGTGCGGAGGTCGACCGTCACCGTCATCTCGCCGCGGGCCGAGTAGCTCGTGCCGGGCTTGCCGCCGATCTCCAGCGTCGGCACGCCCGAACGATCCGTCACCCGGGTCTCGATGAGCGGCAGCAGGTTGTCGTCGGCGCGGATTTCCACCGCCTCGCGCTGGCGCTGACGCAGCACCAGTTTCATCGAACCGCGCAGCGCCACAGCTTGGAAGCCGTTGATGGCGCGGGTCTCGGTTTGCAGCTTGCCGGAACCAATCACGGTCTCGGAGCTTGGCTGCCGAGGCGGCGCGCCGGCCTCTTGCCCTTGTGCGACGGGATCGATCAGAAACAGCGCGGTGACGAGCGCCAGGGTCAGTCGCACATCTCGACGCATGCAATGGGCTGGAACGAGCTGGCCTGTTTTCATCGGAGTCTCCCGCGCAATCAACACGACGCCAACTGTGCCGAGGCAGCTATATCCTCATTGAAACTCAGCCCGGGCCGGATCCGAACGACATCCCGACTTCGATCGGAACACCCTGCAGGAACTGCTTCGCTGTCATCCGCTTGCCACCGGGCCGTTGCAACTCGGTCAGGCGCAACGCAGCCTCACCACAGGCCACGGTGATTCCGCTCTCGTCCACCGCCAGCACCTCGCCCGGCAGTGCGAGGCCCGCGGCCAGTTCGGCACGCCAGCACTTGAGAAGGTGGTCACCGAGCCGCGCGCTGGCGCCTGGAAACGGATCGAACGCGCGGATGCGGCGTTCGATCACCAGCGCGGGCAAATGCCAGTCGATCGCGGCTTCGGATTTTTCGATCTTGTGAGCGTAGCTGACACCCACGCCGGGCTGGGGCATCGGCGTCAGCCCTCCTCGCGCGGCGAGTTCCAGGGCCTCGACGATCAGGCGCCCCCCCAGCGCGGCTAAGCGGTCGTGCAACGTGGCGGTGCTGTCGTCGGCGCCAATGGGCATGGGCTCGGCCAGCAACATGGCGCCGGTGTCCAGGCCGGCATCCATCTGCATGATGGTGATGCCGGTCTGCGCATCACCGGCCTCGACGGCGCGGTGAATCGGCGCCGCACCGCGCCAGCGTGGCAACAACGAGGCATGGATGTTCAGGCAGCCCAGCCGCGGCAACTCCAGTACCCAGCCCGGCAGGATCAGCCCGTAGGCGGCCACCACCATCACATCGGCCCGAGCCGCGCCAAGTTGCCGCTGCGCCGCGAGCGCATCTTCGGTGTAGTTGCCATCCAGGCGCAGGCTGCGCGGCTGAGCAACCGGAATGCCGTGCTGGAGCGCGAATGCCTTCACCGACGACGCGTGCAGCTTCATGCCGCGCCCGGCGGGCCGGTCGGGTTGAGTCAGGATCAGAACCACGTCGAAGCGGGCGGCGTGCAGGCCGACAAGCGCGGCGCGCGCAAATTCGGGCGTGCCCGCGAAGGCAACTCTCATGCAGAGCCCATCAGGCTCCGGCGCCGGGCCGTCCCAAGCCGCAGGGCGCCCACGGGCCACGACGGGGGCCTTTCGGGGCCCATGGGGCAGGAGCGCAGCGCCTTGGGGGCCATCTCAGGCATCGCGCAATTCGTCTCGGGTGCGCTTCACCATCTTGGTCTTGATGCGTTCGCGCTTGAGCGGGCTGAGGTACTCGACAAACACCTTGCCCATCAAGTGATCCATCTCGTGCTGAACGCACACGGCCAGCAAATCTTCGGCGTCGAACTGGTCCACATCGCCGGCGCGGTTCAGCGCGCGCACCGTCACCCGCGCGTGGCGCTGCACTTTGTCGTAGATCGTGGGCACCGACAGGCATCCTTCGTCGCCGAAGCTCATCTCCGCGCTGGTGGCCAACAGCTCGGGGTTGATCAGCACATACGGCTCGTTGTGCCGGTCGGAGGTGTCGATCACGATCACACGCTCGTGCACGTCCACTTGCGTGGCGGCCAGGCCAACCCCTTCAGCGTCGTACATGGTCTCCAACATGTCGTCCACCAGTTGGCGGATGCGCGCATCCACCTGGGCCACAGGTTTGGCGATGGTGTGAAGGCGGGGGTCGGGATAGCGAAGGATCTGAAGCTTGGCCATGAGATGGGGAGGAGGGATCGAGAGGATAGACAGAGAGGACGGATCGGCAGGAAAACAGCGAGTGCGCAAAGCCACGCCAAACGTCGGCCACGTGCGGTCCCACAGGTTGTGACAGGTCTCACACCCGGAGGGCAGCGCAGGTCCACTTTCGTTGCGGCATCAAGTGTTTAGGGGCAGAATCTGCGAGAGTAAATGAAGATTTTCACCGAACTGCCGCTGGCGTGGCGCGTTCAGCCCAGTAACCCCACAGCGCAGGCCTCTGGTACCGGCGCCCACCGAGACTGCCCTACATGACCCGTCGCAACCGATACGATTTTCACGTTGGCCGGGCAGCGCGTTTGGCCTGTGTGGGCGCGGCGCTGGCCGCAGCCCTTGGGGTGGTCCCGGCAGCGGCGACCACCTGGCCCGTCACCCCACAGCAGCGCGGCACCGCACAACAAGTGGCGCAGGCCGGCGTGCCGATCTCCGAACTGGCGCCGAACGCACCCGACTCGTACACGGTCAAACCACGTGACACGCTGTGGGACATCTCCAAGGTGTTTCTCAAGAGCCCGTGGCGCTGGCCAGAGCTGTGGGGCATGAACCTCGAGCAAATCCGCAACCCGCACCTGATCTACCCGGGCCAGGTGTTGTACCTGGACAAAACCGGCGGACGCGCCCGCTTGCGCATGGGCCAACCGGGCGGCGTCGGCGGCACGGTGAAACTGTCTCCCAGAGTGCGCGGCCAAGGGCTGGACACCGGCCCCATCGCGTCGATTCCATTCCACCTGATCGAGCCGTTTTTGAACGAGGCCGTGATCTTCCAGGGCAACGAGCTGGAGTCCGCGCCACGGATCGTCGCAGCCCAAGAGGGGCGCGTGCTGATGGGTCGCGGCGACATTGCCTATGTGCGTGGCGACTTGAGCGGCCCGCAGCGCGAATACCGGGTCTTCCGCGAGGCTAAGCCCTTGCTCGACCCCACCACGAACGAACTGCTCGGCTACGAAGCCAACTACGTCGGTGTGGCCGAGTACACGCGGCCGGGCGAAACCCGCAGCGCCGCGGATGGCAAGGGAGAAATCGTCCCGGCCACTTTCACGCTGACCAACCTGCGGCAGGAAGCCGGCGTGGGTGATCGCCTGGCGGCGGTGCCGCCGCCGCAGTTCAGCAACTACACACCCCATGCACCTCAGGGGGCGCTGGCCGGGCAGATCGTGTCGGTCTACGGCGAGGGCCTGAACGCGGGCCAGAACCAGATCGTTTCCCTCAACAAAGGCACGCGTGACGGCATGGAGCGTGGCCACGTGCTGGCGTTGTGGCGAGCCGGCGTCGATGCCGTCGACAAGACCGATCCGAAGCGGCCGATCATCCGGTTGCCCGACGAACGGCATGGCACGCTGTTTGTGTTCCGGGTGTTCGACCGGATGTCCTACGCGCTCATCATGTCGGTCCAGGACCCGGTCAAGCGGGGCGATCGTTTCACCGAGCCTTGAATAGGCTGCCAACGCGCGCCGCGTGATCGACCGCGACGAACTCGCCGCATGGCTGCGGCTGCTCGAAACACCGAGTGTGGGCCGGGACTCGGCCCGCATGCTGCTGGCAGCGTTCGGCTCGCCGCAGGCGGTCTTTGAAGCCTCGGGTGGCGCACGTCGCGAGGTGGCCGGTGCAGGCGCGGCATCGGCGTTGGCGTCAGAGCACGAGTCACTGGCCGCGCTGGTCACACTCACGCTGGCGTGGCTGAACGCCGAGTCGCCCGAACCGCGCGCGGTGATCACCTTGGGCGACCCGCTGTATTCGCGTGCGCTGCTCGAAACCGCCGACCCCCCGCTGCTGCTGTACGCCCAGGGCCACACCGAGTTGCTGCAGGCCGATGCGATTGCGGTGGTCGGCAGCCGCAACCCGACGCCGCAGGGCACCGACAACGCCCGCGCCTTTTCGACCCACCTGAGCCGCGCCGGCTTGACCGTGGTCTCGGGTCTGGCCTTGGGCATCGACGCCGCCGCGCACGAAGGCGGCCTTGAAGGTAGCGCCAGCACGGTGGCGGTGGTGGGCACCGGGCTGGACCGCGTCTATCCGCGCCGCAACCTGGTCCTGGCGCATCGGATCGCCGAACAGGGACTGATGCTGAGCGAGTACGCGCTGGGCACACCGCCGCTGCCGCCCAACTTTCCGATTCGAAACCGAATCATTGCCGGGCTTTCGCGTGGCACGTTGGTGGTCGAAGCGGCACTGCAATCGGGCTCGTTGATCACGGCACGCCTGGCCATTGAGGCCGGACGCGATGTCTTTGCGATTCCCGGCTCCATCCATTCACCCCAGGCGCGAGGCTGCCACGCATTGATCAAGCAGGGCGCCAAGCTGGTGGACAGCGCCCAGGACATTCTGGAAGAGTTGAAGCCGCCCGGTGCCCGCGCACCCGCCGGCGACGCAAGCCCGGCACCGCTCCGCAAGGAAGATCCGCTGCTCACCGCGCTGGGGTTCGACCCGGTTACGCTGGACGCCCTGGTGGCGCGCACCGGCTGGCCGGCATCGGCGTTGAACACCCGCTTGCTGGAGCTGGAGCTGGACGGCCGTGTTGCCCGCCTGCCGGGCCAGTTGTTTCAGCGTGTCGCCCAGGGCTGAACCCGGCAAACCTCCTGCACCGCTGGCTTGAGCGCGAGTCCGCCACGAATGTCGCGCCCTATGCCCGAACGGCAAACCGCCCTGCGGTATAGTATTTTGCATGTTTGACGTGCTCGTGTACCTGTACGAAAACTACTGGCGGCCCGACGCCTGTCCCGGCCACGATCAGCTGACCCGCAAGCTGTCGTCGGTGGGCTTCGAGTCGGACGAGATCCAGGAAGCGCTGCTGTGGCTGGACGGGCTCGCCCATGCCGCGCAGTCGTATGTGGGTGAACAGGGCGAGCGCAGCCTGCGGGTCTACTCGGTGCAGGAAAATGAGTTGCTGGGTGAGGAGTCCATCGGCTTCATCAGCTTCCTCGAATCGGCGGGCGTGCTGCCGCCGCCGATGCGCGAAATGGTCATCGACCGCGCCACCGCGATCGGCGGCAACCCGCTCGACCTGGAAGACCTGAAGATCATCGTGCTGATGGTGTTCTGGTCGGTCGGCGAAGAGCCCGACGCGCTGATCCTGGACGAACTGTTCGTCGACGCGGAAGACCGGTTGATTCATTGATAGGGCCCCCCCCAGTCGCTGCGCTCCTGCCCCCGAGGGGCGCCAACTCGATGCCCGGGGAACCCGTGCATGAGTTGTGGTTTGAGGGGCCTGCTTCGCTTTGCCCACGGAGGGTCGCAATCCGGCGCAGGACTGGCCGGCCGGCGGGGCGGCGAATCGGCCCTTCAGCTCAGCAGGCGGCTCGGGTCGACGTTGAGCTTCTCGAGTGCATCGCGGGTGGCGCGCACGGTCAGCGACTCATCTTGCGCCGGCACCAGCAAACCGGCTTGCAGGAACGACGCGAGCCGGTGTTTCTGGAACAGGATGCCTCGGCCCTGCGGCGACACGAACAGCGTGAGTTGCTTGCGCAAGCCCTGCCAGGACAGCTGAACCGCCTCATTGCGGTTGCGATAGTCGAGCATGTACCAGCCGCCGACCTGCAACTCGCGCGCCCAGGCCAGCATCGCGGGGGTCGGCATCGACCCGCCCTCGCCCACCACTTCGAGTTCCTCGCTTTCGTGGCCCGACAAGTCCAGCACCAGCGACTCGTCGATCTCCACGTCCTCGGCATCGGGCAGAAGTTCTTCCAGGGTTTCCAGACGCGCCATCAGTTCGACCAGGCGTTCGTGCGGAATGGAAGCGGTCTTGGCGGTGAACGCCGCCGCGAGCGAGTTGTTCAGCTTGCCGATGTGTTCGTCCTGCTTGTCGACGGCCACGCCGGCTTGTTCCATGCCGTCGCGCAAAGACTTCAGCAAGGGCGGCAGGCGGCGGATCACATCGGCGCGCTCTTCGCGCGACACCTTGGCGCTGGCCGACCAGATCAGGTCGGCCGCGGCCCGCTTCATGGTCTTGATGGCCTCGCCCTGCACACCTTCCTTCACGGCCGTCACCGCCAGCACATCGGCCCACACCTGGAACAGGAATTCTCGAACCCCCTCCTGCACCGGCATCTCGTTGAGCATCTTGCGCATCTCGATGGTGTACTGGATGGCCATCGTCTCGCGCTGCTCGACCTGCTGGGCCAGCGAAACGCCGCGACGCGAGGCCTCGTTCTCGTTCTTGAAATAGTGCTCCAGGAAGCGCTCGAACTCGGTCAGCACCGTCTGGAACACGCGCCGCCCGGTGTCGGGGTAGGCCTCGACCACCTGCACCACCCGCTTGATCTCCTTTTGCAACATGTCGCCGACGGCTCGCGCCGTGGCATCGAAGCCCATCACGCAGGCCCCCATGCGGTCGATCAGGCGGCGCGCGGGATGGTCAACGGTGGCAAAGAAATCCGGCTCGCTCACGGCCACGCGCAACACCGGCATTTGCAGGCGGGCAAACCAGACCCGCACGGTAGCGGGAATGCGCTCCTCGGTGAGGATGCTCTGAAACAACAGGGCCACGATTTCGATCGTGGCGCGCTCCACCGGCGTTGCCGCCGCCTGCTTCAAGGCTTGCTTGCGCTGGTTCAGCTCTTCGAGCAGCGCCGGGGTGCTGAAGGGCGCTGCCACACCCCCGGCGGCACCCGGCCGGGACAGGCGGTTGGCGATGCCTTGCTGCGCCACCGCGATGGCGGCATTCAGGCTGGCTGAAGCGGGCTGGGGCGCGTTCGCGGTGACCGCAAACTCGGGCAACTGCCGCCCGATCAGGCGATTCAACCGGCCCAGCACCTCGCCGGAATGGTCGCCCCCGCGCACCAGCGGCGCGGGGTGCGTCAGCATGCGCGTTTCCTCGCCGACCTCAACCCGCCCGACGACCGAATGCGGCCCGGATTGCGCGAACCCTCCGCCCGAGGAGTGCGAGCTTGCCAGCCAGGCTGAATTGCGCGAGCGACGGATGAATGGACGCAGGTCCACCTCGGGCAGCACCTGGCGCTGCATCAGCCAGCGGTTGGTCTCGTGATAGCCCTCTTCGGCGAAATGCGAGATTTCGTCGTGCAGCACGGTGTGCAGCGCGCGCCAGGCGTCCAGGGTCAAGCCGGCCGCCCGCCATGAGTTGATCACCACCCGCGCCAGCACATGCGGCCTGAGCACATCGTTGACCTCGAGTTCGTCGCGGCCTTCGAGCACATTCATGCGGGCACGCAGATCGGTGAACTCCCAGGAAGCGCGATCCATCACCGACAAGGCCAGCCTCGAACTGAGGATTTCGTTCTCGATGGTGTCGTCGTCCACCAGACTCATGTTGGCGGCGCGGGGTGCGGGCAATGGCAGGTCGCCCGGGCGCGACATGGACACGCTGCCGCTGCGCACGGCGCCGCGCAACATTTGGGTCATGCCTTGCAGCCAAAACGCACGCGCGGTGTTGAGGTCCTGCACGGCGTCGCGCCGCTTCATCGTGACCGATCCCTCGGCCACATGGCTCAGCAGCGCCCGGGCCCCCTGGTCAATCGCCTGGACCACCATCGGCATGCCTCCGAGCAACCCCTCGGCGTAAGCTCGGCGCGCTTGCTGGGCCAGTGCCGTCGGGTTGCCAAGAGTCGCCATGTTGGGGTCGGGAAACCGCCTATTGGATAAGCTCGGAACTCTACACCACCGCCCCTGAATTCGGGTCGTCCGGATCGGTCTCCTTGGCGCTGTACTTCACCAGATCGTCGCGCTTCACGCCCAGCCACATGGCGATGGCCGCGGCCACGAACACCGACGAGTAGATGCCGAACAGAATGCCGATGGTCAGCGCCAGCGCAAACTCATGCAGCGTCGGGCCGCCAAAGATCAGCATCGACAACACCATCATCTGGGTCGAGCCGTGGGTGATGATGGTGCGGCTCATGGTGCTGGTGATCGCATGGTCGATCACCTGCTGGGTGTCCATCTTGCGGTAGCGGCGAAAGGCCTCTCGAATCCGGTCGAAGATCACCACCGACTCGTTGACCGAGTAGCCCAGCACCGCCAGCACCGCCGCCAGCACCGAGAGCGAAAACTCCCACTGGAAGAACGCGAAGAAGCCCAGGATGATGATCACGTCGTGCAGGTTGGCCACGATGGCGGCCACCGAAAACTTCCACTCGAATCTGAAGGCCAGGTAAAGCATGATGCCGATGACCACGAAGGCCAGCGCCTTGGCGCCGTCCTCGGCCAGTTCGCGGCCCACCTGGGGGCCGACGAACTCGCTGCGCTGCAGCTTGACCGGCTCGGCGCCGCCCGCTTCGCACACCTGCTTGCTGACCGATTCGCCCTTGTCGCTGGTGTACTGCTTCGGAGCCACCTTGCCGCCTTCGGCCTTGCACAGCTCGCCGAACACGCGCGCCACCATGTCGTCTTTCTTCACGTCGGCGCGCACCGGCAGGCGGATCAGCACGTCGCGCGAGCTGCCGAAGTTCTGCACCTGCACTTCGCCGAGGTTCAGTCCCTGCAGCGTGGTGCGCAGCTTGCCGATGTCGGCCGGCTGTGAGTAACCGGCCTCGATGACCGTGCCGCCGGTGAATTCGATCGACA
This sequence comes from Methylibium sp., assembly GCA_031378125.1. Lineage (GTDB taxonomy): Bacteria > Pseudomonadota > Gammaproteobacteria > Burkholderiales > Burkholderiaceae_C > LGRD01. The sequence goes on from JANNDW010000128.1 coordinate 27,839, forward strand.
GGTGCAAGCCCCGAGTGACAAGAAAAAACACCGCCGCCAAAAACGTGAGCAGCGAGATGATGTTGAACACCAGCGCATGCCGCATGAACGGGATGTCGCGCCTGATCCTGAAGAATTCCATTCCGTTCCCTGTTGCCTGGCTGTCAGCGGATCAAGTGTTCGCGGGCACATCGGCCCGCGGTTTCCAGACCTGCCCGATCGAGACGCCCTTGAGCTTTTTTTGCCGCCCGTACCAAAGGTTCACCAGGCCACGCGAGAAGAACACCGACGAAAACATCGAGGTCAGGATGCCCAGGCAGTGCACCACCGCAAAGCCCTTGATCGGGCCCGAGCCGAAGGCGAACAGGGCAATGCCCGCAATCAAGGTGGTGACGTTCGAATCGAGAATGGTCGCAAACGCACGTTCGTAGCCGATGTTGATGGCGGCCTGCGGCGACGCACCGGCTCGCAGCTCCTCGCGCACCCGCTCGTTGATCAGCACATTGGAGTCGATCGCCATGCCCAGGGTCAGCGCGATCGCCGCGATGCCCGGCAGCGACAAGGTGGCCTGCAGCATCGACAGCACGGCCACCAGCAGCAGCAGGTTGAAGGCCAGCGCCAAAGTGGAAAACGTGCCGAACAGAAGGTAGTAGGCGCACATGAACAAGGCAATCGCGGCAAAGCCGTAGATCACGCTGTTGAACCCTTTGGCGATGTTCTCGGCACCCAGCGTCGGGCCGATGGTCTTCTCTTCGATGATCTCCATCGGCGCGGCCAGCGAGCCGGCGCGCAGCAGCAGCGCGGTGTCGTTGGCCTCCACCGTGCTCATCGAGCCCGAAATCTGGAATCGGGAACCGAGCTCGCTGTTGATGCGCGGCGCGGTGACGACCTCGCCCTTGCCTTTCTCGAACAGCAGAATCGCCATGCGCTTGCCGACGTTGGCGCCCGACACGTCCTTCATGATGCGCGCGCCCTTGGCGTCGACCGTGAGGTGGACGGCCGGCGACTGGGTTTGCGAATCGAAACCCGCCTGCGCATCGGTCAGGCTTTCACCGGTCAGGATGACCTGGCGCTTGACGATCAGCGGCAAGCCGCCGCGTTCGACGTAACGCTCGGCTCCGAACGGGACCGGCCCGGTGCCGGCGGCAGCGGCGGCCGCCTCGGCGCTGTCGTCCACCATGCGCAGCTCCAGCGTGGCGGTGCGGCCGATGATGTCCTTGGCCTTGGCCGTGTCCTGCACCCCGGGCAACTGCACCACCACGCGATCCAGGCCTTGCTGCTGGATCACCGGCTCGGCCACGCCAAGTTCGTTGACCCGGTTGTGCAGCGTAGTGATATTTTGCTTGACGGCGGTTTCCTGCACCAGCCGCGCGGCCTCGGGCTTGAGCGTGCCGGTGAGCTTGACGTCGGCCCCGTCCTGCGCGTCGGTCCACAGCAGGTCGGGCAGCTGGTCGGCCAGCAGGTTGCGCGCGGCAGCCAGCGTTTCGCGATCACGAAACCGCACGTCAACGTTGTTGCCGTCGCGCGTGATGCCGGCATGGCGCAGGCTCTTGTCGCGCAGCATCACCCGAATGTCGCCGGCCAGCGACTCGGCCTTCTTTGTGAGCGCCGCCTTCATGTCCACCTGCATCAAAAAGTGCACTCCGCCGCGCAAGTCCAGCCCCAGGTACATGGGCATGGCCCGCACCGCGGTCAGCCAGTGCGGCGAGCGCGACAGCAGGTTCAGCGCGACGATGTAGCTCGGGTCGGCCGGGTCGGGGTTGAGTGCCTTGTTGATCGCGTCCTTGGCCTTGCTCTGCGTGTCCAGATCATTGAAACGCGCCTTGACCGAGTTGCCTTCGAACTGGACAAAGTCGGCCTGGATGCCCGCCGCTGTCAGCACCTGCTGAACGCGGGCCTCGATGGCCTTGTCGAGCTTGAGTGTGACCTTGGCGCTGCTGACCTGCACCGCGGGCGCCTCGCCAAACAAGTTGGGCAGCGTGTAGACCAGCCCGATCAGCAATGCGGCCAGCAGGATCGCGTACTTCCACGGCGGGTAGCGGTTCATGGCAAACCGACTACTTGACCGTGCCCTTGGGCAGGACCTGCACCACGGAGCTGCGCTGCACCTGGACTTCCACGCCATTGGCCACTTCGACGTGCAGGAAGCTCTCTCCCATCTTGGACACCTTGCCCAGCAACCCGCCGCCAATCACCACCTCGTCGCCCTTGGCCAGCGCGTCGATCATCGCCTTGTGCTCCTTCTGGCGCTTCATCTGCGGGCGGATCATGACGAAGTACAGCACCACGAACATCAGCACCAGCGGCAGCATCGTGCCCAGGCTGCCGAACATGGATTCCACGCCACCGGTGGCGGCGGGCGCGGCTTGCGCAAACGCTTCTGAGATGAACACTTGAAAATCCTCGGTCAAACGCGGCGCTCAGCCGGCCGCGAAAAAGCCTTGGATTGTAGTCGGGGCCCGCTGTGGGCCGTGACGCTTTCCGCGGCGTGTCCCGCGGGTGGTGCGGGCCCTGCCGTTCAGCCCAGGGGCCGGCGCGCAGCGACCGGGGCTCGTTCTGGCGGCCGCCTGGGCCGCCCGGCCGCCAAGCTCACCGAATCATTGCAGCGAGTGCGGGCGCACCGCCGGCGTTGCGAATTCGCGCCCGACCACGGTGCGGACATAGAAGTAGTTGTGGCGCGCCTGTTCGCTCAGCGCGTCCATGTTCACGTGACCCGCGGCGTCGCACGGGAAGGAGAACCCGCGGCCCTCGTTGAAGAGCGACGGGTAGCGCAGCTCGTAGTGTTGAGCTTCGGGCAAAGGCATCGGAAGGGTCGTCATTTCGATGGGCTCCTGCAATTCGGCGCGGTCGCAACACTGAGGCAACTCTAGGCAGCCGCCAATGGCGCCGCCATCGGCCGCCGCCGCGCTTGCGTGTCGGCTCTCGGCGCTGCCTGATGTAGGAAATCGGCTTACGCGGGCGCTTTCTGAAGCCTTGCGCGCGGCGCGCTGTGCGTTGTTGCCGCAATCGGCTCCGCTGATGGCCGCGAGCACGCCCGTGCACGAGCGCGCCGCTCCGGTTCGCTCGCGCCAGCCGGCGTTTCGCGCACTTCCGCCAACGCTTGGTCTCATCGCACTGTGACGCGCCAGCCTTGGCGCCGACAGTTCACTCCATCGAAGACATGTCGTCGCCGATTCAACCCATCCCCGGAGTGAAACATGCAAATCCCGACCCTCATGGCGCGCGCCGCTGCGCAAGTTCCCGCCGCGCTGGCCCTGGGCAGCCTGCTACTCGCCTCGTCCATGGCTCGTGCGGTGGACCTGACGGTGTCCGTCACCGGTCTGCGCTCACAACAGGGCTCGGTCATGCTGGCCCTGTACAACAGCGCCGAGACGTTTCCGAAAGCCAACCGGAGTGTCCATGCCCAAATGATCCCGGCTTCACAGGCCGGCGGCACGGCAAGCTTTCGCAACCTGCCCGCGGGACGCTATGCGCTGGCGGTCTTCCATGATGAAAACGGCAACGGCAAGCTGGACATGAACCTGCTGGGCATGCCCACCGAGCCATTCGGCTTCAGCAACGACGCGGTCGGCAACTTCGCCGCGCCGTCGTTCGACAAAGCCGCGCTCGACCTGGGCGGCGATGCAGCCATCGCCATCAAGCTTCGCTGACGCCCTGCCAACCCACCCGTCCATCGGAGACCGACCATGAACCGTCGTGACTTTGTTCGCCTTGCCGGAGCCGCTGGCTTCGGCACGGCACTCGCCCCCACCGTCTTGCGCGCAGCCGAGTGGCAGGACGCATGGATGAGTGGCTTTGCGCGGGCCGAGGCGTCGGCGCCCTGGGCCTTGGGTTTTCGCAGCGCCAGCGGCGACATCGAGCCCTGGCCGGCACGGGTGCGCGGCCGCTTTCCGGCCGCCGTGCAGGGCGTTCTGTTTCGCAACGGCCCCGCCGTGCACGACATGGCCGGCCAGCGCTATCACCACTGGTTCGACGGTGACGGCATGGTGCAGCGCTTCGCGGTCGGCGCGGCCAGCGTGGTGCACAGCGGCAGGATCGTGCGCACGCTGAAGTACCGCGCAGAGGCCGCCGCCGGCAAACGCCTGCGGGCCGGCTTCGGCAGCCAATGGCCGGGCATGCAACCCACCACATCGCCCGATTCGCTGAATGCCGCCAACACCAGCGTGTTGCCCCTCGGCGGCGAAGTGCTGGCCCTTTGGGAAGGCGGTTCGGCCTACCGCCTGAACCCGAAAACGTTGGAGACTTTGGGTCCCAAGCTGTGGCGCGACGACCTGAGCGGCGTGCCGTTTTCCGCCCACCCGCGGGTCGACCCGGACGGCAGCATCTGGAACTTCGGGCTGAGCGTGCTGGACGACGTGATGGTGCTGTACCAGATCGGCCGTGATGGCCAGCTGCGCCGCGCCGAGGCGCTCAAGCTGCCGCAAACGAACATGGTCCACGACTTCGCCGTCACCCAGCGCCACCTGGTCTTCCTGATGCCGCCGCTGGTGTTCGAGCGCGAGCAATTCCACGCGGGCAAGAGTTTCGTCGACAGCCATGTCTGGCGGCCTGAACAGGGCATGCGCGTGCTGGTGGTGGACAAGGCCGACTGGGGCCGGCGTCAGTGGCTGGAGCTGCCCGCGGGTTTTCTGTTCCACCTGGGCAATGCATGGGAAGACGCGCAGGGTGTGATCCGGGTCGACTACATCCACGCCGCCGAACCGACCGCGCTGTTCCAGACCGACCGCGCAGTGATGCGGGGGCAAAACCTGCCCCGGCCGGCTTATCACATCGCACTGGCGCGCATCGACACCGCCGGCAGGACCGCGTCGCAAGAGTTGCTGCGCGTGGACGCCGAGTTCCCGCGCATCGACCCGCGATTGACCGGCCTGCGCCACACGCAGCTGATCCACGCGGCTCAGACCAGTGCCCACCACCCCGGCTTCAGCGCCGTGGCGCGCAGCAACGTGGAAAGCGGCACGACCGAGCGCTATTCCTACGGCGAAGATCACATGGCCGAAGAGCATCTGTTCGTCCCTGAGCCCGGCTCCGCGCCGGGTGGCTCCGGCTGGGTGCTGGGTACGGCGCTGGACCTGAAGCGCCGCCGCACGCTGCTGTCGTGCTTTCGGGCCGGCCGCCTGGGCGACGGGCCGGTGGCACAGGCCACCTTGTCGTATGCGCTGCCGCTGGGGCTGCACGGCGCATTCGTCAAAGCCTGAAACGCCGGCCCACGCGCGCCTGCGTTGCAGCGGTCCGGCTCAGGCGTCCAGCAGCTTGCCGCGGGCGGCGCGCGTGATGGCCACGACGCAGGGGTGCGTGATGCGCCGCTCCACCGAGATCGCGAAATACTCCTCCACCAACTCGTCGGTCCGGCCCAGCACCCGAACGCCGTACTGCTCGCGGGTCTCGGCTTCCAGCACCGTGGGCGACATGAACACGCCGCGTCCCTCGCGGCCGAAGGCCTTCATCAAGGCCGCATCGTCGAATTCACCGACGGCGCGCGGATGAAGCCGGTGCTTGGCCAGCCACAGCTCGAGCCGCTGGCGCATGGCCGACGCCGCGCCCTGCATCAGCATCGGGGCGCCGTCCAGGTTGTTCGGGAAGGCGCCTTTGAGCAAACGCTTGAGCGCCGGAGCGCAGAAGAAGCTCATCGGCGTCGTGCCCAGTGCGTGGTTGAAGGCTTTGACGCTGCGCTGCTTGCCCATCGGTTCGTCGGCGATCACCAGGTCCAGCCGCTGCACCGCCAACTGCGCCAGCAGGTCCGGGAACTTGCCCTCGTGACAGACCAGCCGAACCGGCTCCGCCAGCCCCAGCGCCGGCTCAAGGAGACGGTAGGCAAGCGCCTTGGGCACTGAATCGGCCAGGCCGACGCGGAAGTCCAGCGTCTTGCGCCCACCGCGCGAACGCCCCAACGCGGCTTCAAGTTCGGCGCTGAGCGCGAAGATCTGGTCGGCGTATCCCAGCGCCACCCGTCCCTCGTCGGTGAGCTCCAGGCGCCGCCCGCTTTTGCGGAACAGGCCGCAGCCCAGCCGTTCTTCCAGCAGCTTGATCTGCCCCGACAGCGTTTGCGGCGTGATGTGCAACTGCTCGCCGGCACGCATGATGCCGCCGGCCTTGGCGGTGGCCCAGAAGTAGTGCAGGTGCTTGAAGTTCATGGCGCGGTCGAGCGTGGCGAGCATCCGTCCGTCACTTCGCCATGCACGAAGTGATGGATCAGAAAACTCGAATTTACGCGAAGTGTTGAACTGACTACATTGCGATGCTCGGCCCGCCCGCAACCCCGCACGCCCTTTGTTGGGTTCGCCCGGACGCGGCATTGCATTGAATCGAACCCACCATGATGGAACTCCTCAGCGACCCCCAGGTCTGGATTGCGCTTGCCACCCTGACCGCGCTCGAGCTGGTGCTCGGCATCGACAACATCGTCTTCATCTCCATCCTGGTCGACAAGCTGCCCAAGCAGCAACGCGAACTGGCGCGGCGCATCGGCCTGTTCATGGCCATGTTCATGCGCATCGGGCTGCTGCTGGTGCTGGCCTGGATCATCGGCCTGACCGCGCCGCTGTTCACCGTGCTGGCGCAGGAAATCTCGGGCCGCGACCTGATCCTGGTCGGTGGCGGGCTGTTCCTGATCTGGAAGAGCACGGGCGAGATCCACCAGTCGCTGGAGGGGCAGGAAGGCCATGCGTCCGGGGCCGTCAAGGCCACGTTCGCCGCGGTGATCCTGCAGATCATGGTGGTCGACATGGTGTTCTCGCTCGACTCGATCATCACCGCCGTCGGCATGGTCGACCAGATCGAGGTGATGATCGCCGCGGTGATTCTGTCGGTCGGCTTGATGATGGTGTTTGCCGGCGCCATTGGCCGCTTCGTGTCCGATCACCCGACGATCAAGATGCTGGCGCTGGCCTTCCTGGTGGTGGTGGGCGTGGTGCTGATCGCCGAAGGTTTCGACCAGCATGTGCCCAAGGGCTACGTGTACTTCGCGATGGCGTTTTCGGTCGGCGTCGAAATGCTCAACATCCGTATGCGCAAGCGCTCGGCCAAACCGGTCGAGTTGCATGCGGCGTATTCAGACGACAAAGAGCCCGTTGCGAAACAGACCTGATCGCGCTGATTCGGGCAAGCTGGCAGCATGCCGAAAACGAGCCCCGACAAATACCAGGAAGCTCCGCGCCGCGGTGTGCGCCTTGTGCGCCGAGTTTCCCGACGAATACCACCGCAAGATCGACGCGCAGCGCACTGCGAACGTTGCGATACGAGTGCAGTCCCCGAGGCAAAAAAGTACCCGACCGAATCAACGAGCCACACATTCGTTCTCGGATCGCGTACGCGATCTCGAGATCGCCCGTCGCTGTGCACCCGGCAACTTGCTGTTTCGAAGGCCCCGTTCGTCTGCCACTCTAATGAGCGCCCCCAGGCCGACGACATACGTCGTCCGCCCCCCGAGGGGGTGAGAAACACTTGGGGCGGCCCGGCGTTTGTTTCTTGTGAGTTGTTTACGGCTGCTTTTGGTCAGAACAGCGTACGGGACACGCGGATCACCTCACTCCACCGTCACGCTCTTCGCCAAGTTCCGCGGCTTGTCCACATCCGTCCCGCGCGCGCACGCCGTGTGATACGCCAGCAACTGCAGCGGCACCACGTGCAGGATGGGTGACAGCGCGCCGTAATGCTCGGGCATGCGGATCACGTGCAGGCCCTCGCCGCTTTCGATGCGCGTGTCGCCGTCGGCAAACACGAACAACTCGCCGCCGCGGGCGCGCACCTCCTGCAGGTTGCTCTTGAGCTTTTCGAGCAGCGCGTCGTTGGGCGCGATGGTGACGACCGGCATCTCGGCGGTGACCAAGGCCAGCGGGCCGTGCTTGAGTTCACCGGCCGGGTAAGCCTCGGCGTGGATGTAGCTGATCTCCTTGAGCTTGAGCGCACCTTCGAGCGCAATCGGGTAGTGCAACCCGCGGCCCAGGAACAGCGCGTTTTCCTTGCGTGCGAACACCTCGCTCCAGGCAATCACCTGCGGCTCCAGCGCCAGCACGGCCTGCACCGCCACCGGCAGGTGGCGCAGCGCTTTCAGGTGCTCGGCCTCTTGGTCGACGCTGAGGTGGCCGCGGCTTTGGGCCAGCGCCAGGGTCAGCAGGAACAGGCCGACGAGCTGGGTGCTGAAGGCCTTGGTGGAGGCCACGCCGATCTCGACGCCGGCCCGCGTGATGTAGGCCAGCTTGCATTCGCGCACCATCGCGCTGGTGGCCACGTTGCACACGGTGAGGGTGTGCTTCATGCCCAGCGAGCGCGCATGTTTCAGCGCGGCCAGCGTGTCCGCGGTCTCGCCGCTTTGGGTGATCGTGACCACGAGGGTGCGCGGGTTCGGCACGCTGTCGCGGTAGCGGTATTCGCTGGCGATCTCGACGTTGGTCGGAATCTTGGCGATGCTCTCCAGCCAGTACTTGGCGGTGGAGCCGCTGTAGTAGCTGGTGCCGCAGGCCAGGATCAGCACCGAGTCGATGTCCTTGAACACGTTGTACGCGCCGCAGCCGAACAGCTCGGGCGTGATGCTGTGCAGGCCGTCCAGCGTGTCGGCAATGGCCTTGGGCTGCTCGAAGATTTCCTTCTGCATGTAGTGGCGGTACGGGCCCAGTTCGGCCGCGCCGGTGTGGGCGTTGACGGTGCGCACTTCGCGCTGCACGGCCTTGTAGCCGCCCTCGGGCATGAGGCGGGTGATCCAGTGCTTGCCCATTTGCAGGTCCACCACATCGCCGTCTTCCAGGTAGACGATCTGGTCGGTCACGCCGGCCAGCGCCATCGCGTCCGAGGCCAGGAAGGTTTCGCCCGCGCCCTGGTGCGTGCCCACGCCCAGCACCAGCGGCGAGCCTTCGCGCGCGCCCACCACGCGGTGCGGCTCGTCGCGGCAGAACACCGCAATGGCGAAGGCGCCGCGCAGTTGCTGCACGGCCCCTTGAACGGCTTCGAGCAGGTCGCCGGCATAGAGGTGGTCGACCAGGTGGGCAATGACCTCGGTGTCGGTTTGGCTGGTGAATTCGTAGCCTTTGGCTTGCAACTCGGCGCGCAGTTCGTCGTGGTTTTCAATGATGCCGTTGTGCACCAGGGCAACGCGGCCGGCGGTCGCGGTTTTCGATGACGGGCCGGCGCTCGCGCCTTTCGATGACAGGCCGGCGGTCGCGCCTTTCGATGCCTGGCCGACAGCCTTGCCGCTCGGGCCGTGCGAAAAATGCGGGTGCGCGTTGTGGATGGCCGGCTTGCCGTGCGTGGCCCAGCGGGTGTGGGCAATGCCGGTGCCGCCTTGCACCTTGTCGGCAGCGACATTGGCGTCCAGCTCGGCCACGCGCGACGTGCTGCGCGCCCGCCGCAGTTCGCCGTTCTGGTGGACCGCCACGCCACAGGAGTCATAACCTCGGTATTCGAGCCGGCGCAGGCCTTCCAGCAGGATCGGAACGATGTTGCGGGTACTGACGGCGCCGACGATTCCACACATGGTGAGACTTCCTTGAACGGTTGAAGCAGAACCGCGATGGTAGGCAGGTCATCGCGGCATATGCTTGCAAAACTCGGTGGCTGGTGCAACATAGTGCCTTCACCGCTAAACAGCGGTTCATTAATTCACGAAGATACAGTTCTTGATGAATTCAATCGACACCCAAGACCTCGATGCCACCGATCTGCGCATCCTCGACCAGTTGCAGCGCGACGCGTCGCTCACCAACCAGGCGCTGGCGGCGGTGGTGCACACCTCGGCGGCCACCTGTCTGCGCCGGGTCAAGCGGCTGCAGGACGGCGGTGTGATCGAGCGCCGTGTGGCGATCCTGTCGCCACAAAAGCTCGGCGCCGGGCTGACGGCGATCGTCGAGGTCACGCTGGACAGCCAGGGCGCCGAACACCTGGCCGCGTTCGAGGCGCGCGCGGTGGCCGAGGTGCCGGTGCAGCAATGCCACCGCGTCTCGCCCGGGCCGGACTTCATTCTGGTGCTGCAGGTGCCCGACATGGCGGCCTACCACGCGCTGGTGCAGCGCCTGTTCACACAAGACGCCAACGTGCGCAACGTGAAGAGCTTCTTCAGTGTGCACCGCGCCAAGTTCGAGCCGGCCATCGCGTTGCCGGCAGCCCCAACGTGAGCGGGACGCTCAGCGCTTCAGGATCACCAGGCCTTTGAGGTATTCGCCTTCCGGAAAAGTCACCGTCATCGGGTGGTCGGGCGCCGCCCCCAGGCGGGCGTAGAACAGCCCGTCGATGCCGGCGTCCAGGCCGGCGCCGGCGACGATCTTGTGGAACAGGTCGGCACTGATGCCGCCGGAACATGAAAACGTGAACAGCAGACCGCCCGGCTCCAGCAGATGGAAGGCCAAGCGGTTGATGTCTTTGTAGGCCCGCGCCGCGCGTTCGGCGTGAGCGGCGGTGGGCGCGAACTTGGGCGGGTCCAGCACAATGGCGTCGAAGCGCTGGCCGGCCTTGACGCAGTCGCGCAGGGTCTGGTTCACGTCTGCGTCCACGGTCTCGTGGCGCGACGCCTCGAAGCCGTTGAGCGCCACGTGCGCGGTGGCGCGCGCGAGCGCGGGGGCTGAAGAATCGACGCTGGTCACGTGCGCCGCACCCCCGCTCAGCGCGGCCAGGCTGAAGCCGCCGGTGTAGCTGTAGCAGTTCAGCACCCGCTGGCAGCCGAAGTGGCGCACCGTTTCGGCAAACAGCTTGCGGCTGTCGCGCTGGTCCAGGTAGAAGCCGGTCTTGTGGCCCTCGGCCACGTTGAGCGTGAGGCGCCAGCCGTGCTCGCGGATCGTGACCTCGGTGGCGCCCTCGCCGCGCAGCCACCCCGTGTGAGGCTCCAGCCCTTCGAGGCTGCGCACGCTGGCGTCGCTGCGCTCGTACAGGCGGGTCAGCTGAGTGGCTTTGAGCAGCGCATCGGCGATCGTCGCTTTCCAGCGCTCGGCGCCGCAGGACAGGAACTGCGCGCACAAGGTGTCGGCATAGCGGTCGACAATCAGGCCGGGCAGGCCATCGGCTTCGCCATGGATCAGCCGCAGGCCGTCGCTGGCGATGGGCAGGCGCGCGCGGACGGCCAGCGCCTGATGAATGCGCCGCTCAAAAAACGCCGCATCGATGCGCTCGCCTTCGTCGAAGCTCCAGACCCGCAGCCGGATCATCGAAGGAGGGCTGTAAGCCGCCCAGGCCAGGAATTCGCCGTTCGACGATTGCACGCGCACCGTCTCCCCCGGGTCGGCCTTGCCGCTGGCCACGCTGCCCTGGAACACCCAGGGGTGGCGCTTTTGAA
>JANNDW010000160.1:0-14983 GCA_031378125.1 Methylibium sp.
TAATCCGAGCCGTTCAGCCGAAAAATGGCAATTCTGGATCGACCGCGGCGGCACCTTCACCGACGTGGTGGGCCGGCGCCCCGACGGAACGCTGGCCACCCACAAGTTGCTGAGCGAGAACCCCGAGCAGTACCGCGACGCGGCGGTCGCCGGCATCCGCCACCTGCTGGGGTTGAACCCCGGCGAGCCCATCACGCCGGAGCGGGTCGAGTGCGTGAAGATGGGCACCACCGTCGCCACCAACGCGTTGCTGGAACGCAAGGGTGAGCCAACGCTGCTGGTCATCACCCAGGGCTTTCGCGACGCGCTGCGGATTGCCTACCAGGAGCGCCCGCGCATCTTCGAGCGCCACATCGTGTTGCCCGAGCTGTTGTATTCAAAAGTGATCGAGGCGCACGAGCGGGTGGGCGCGAACGGCGAGTTGGTGCGCTCACTCGACGAGGCGCAACTGCGCGCCGACCTGCAAGCCGCATTCGATGCGGGCCTGCGCAGCGTGGCCATCGTCTTCATGCACGGCTACCGCGCCACCGCGCACGAGACCCAAGCGCAAGCGATCGCACAAGCCATCGGCTTCCCGCAAATCAGCGTGTCACACCGCGTCAGCCCGTTGATGAAACTGGTGGGCCGGGGTGACACCACCGTGGTCGACGCTTACCTCTCGCCGATCTTGCGCCGCTATGTGGAGCAGGTCGCCGGCGAGATGCCGGGCGTGAAGCTGTTCTTCATGCAATCGTCGGGCGGCCTGACCGACGCGCATGTGTTTCAGGGCAAGGACGCCATCCTGTCCGGCCCGGCCGGCGGCATCGTGGGCATGGTGCGCACCGCGCAGCTGGGGTTGGGGTTGGGTGCGATGAGCCCTCACCCCAGCCCTCTCCCAGAGGGAGAGGGGGCAGAGCGCGCGGCGGCGACCCATGGGTTGCCCCCGCTCCCCTCCGGGGAGAGGGTTGGGGTGAAGGGCAACGCAGCCAATCCCCTGCTCGTCATTGGCTTCGACATGGGCGGCACGTCCACCGACGTGAGCCACTTCGCCGGCGAGTTCGAGCGCGCGTTCGAGACCCAGGTGGCCGGTGTGCGCATGCGCGCGCCGATGATGAGCATCCACACCGTGGCGGCGGGTGGCGGGTCGGTGCTGAGTTTCGACGGCGCCCGCTTTCGCGCCGGCCCGCGCAGCGCGGGCGCCAACCCCGGCCCAGCCTGCTACCGGCGCGGCGGGCCGCTGACCGTGACCGATGCCAATGTGCTGCTCGGCAAGATCCAGCCGGCGCATTTCCCCAAGGTGTTCGGGCCCGATGCTGACGAAGCGCTGGACCCAGAGGTGGTGGCGCAGCGCTTCACCGCGTTGGCCGCGGACATCGCGCGCGCCACCGGCATGACGCGCAGCGCCGAAGAAGTGGCCGAAGGTTTCATCGACATTGCGGTCGGCGCGATGGCCAATGCGATCAAGAAAATCTCGGTCGCGCGCGGCTACGACGTGACCCGCTACACGCTGCAGTGTTTCGGCGGCGCCGGCGGCCAGCATGCCTGCCGCGTGGCCGATGCGCTGGGCATGAACCGCGTGTTCGCGCATCCGCTCGCCGGCGTGCTGTCGGCCTACGGCATGGGCCTGGCCGACCAGAGCGTGATGCGCGAAGCCTCGATCGAACAGCGCTTGGCCGATGGGCTCGATGCCGTGGCCCAGCGCCTGGCCGTGCTGGCGCAGGACGCGCAAGCCGAGTTGACCCGCCAGGGCGTGGCATCGGCGCGGGTGCGGGTGCTCAAGCGCGTTCACGTGCGCTACGAAGGCAGCGACTCGGCGCTGGTGGTGCCCTTCGGAACGGTCGAACAGATCCAGGTGGCGTTTGAGGCAGCGTACCGCCAGCGCTTCGCGTTCTTGATGGCCGAGCGCGCCTTGGTGGTTGAAGCGGTGTCAGTCGAGGCCGTGGGCCGGGGCGACGCGCCGGCCGAGCCGCGCCAAGACATCCGCGCCAGCGGGCCAGCGCCCAGCACGCAGGCCGTCCGCCTGTTCAGCGGCGGCCGCTGGTGGGATGCCGCGCTGGTGGTGCGCGAACAGGCACTGCCCGGCCATGTGGTGATGGGTCCGGCCATCATTGCCGAGAAGAACGCGACGACCGTGGTCGAACCCGGCTGGCAAGCGCGTGTGACCGCACTCAACCACCTGCTGCTGCGGCGTGTGCAGCCGCTGGAGGCGCGCCGCGCCATCGGCACGACGGTGGACCCGGTGATGCTGGAGGTCTTCAACAACCTGTTCATGAACATCGCCGAGCAGATGGGGCTGCAGCTTCAGAACACGGCCTATTCGGTCAACATCAAGGAGCGGCTCGATTTTTCCTGCGCGCTGTTCGACCGCCAAGGCCAGCTGATCGCCAACGCGCCGCACATGCCGGTGCATTTGGGTTCAATGAGCGAGTCGATCAAGACGGTGATTGCCCGCAACGCGGGAAGCATGCAACCGGGCGATGTGTATGCGCTGAATGACCCCTATCACGGTGGCACCCATCTGCCCGACGTGACGGTGGTGACGCCGGTGTTCGACGACCGCGGCGGCGCGATCCTGTTCTTCGTCGGCTCGCGTGGCCACCATGCCGACATCGGCGGGGTGACGCCGGGGTCGATGCCGCCGTTCTCGACCCGCATCGAAGAAGAGGGCGTGCAGATCGACAACGTCAAGCTGGTCGAGGCCGGACGGCTGCGCGAAGCCGAGATGCTCGCGCTGCTTTCCAGCGGCGAACACCCGTCGCGCAACCCGCGGCAAAACATCGCTGACCTGAAAGCGCAGATCGCCGCCAACGAGAAGGGCGTACAGGAGCTGCGCAAAATGGTCGAGCAATTCGGCCTGGAGGTCGTGCAGGCCTACATGCGCCATGTGCAAGACAACGCCGAAGAATCGGTGCGGCGCGTCATCACCACCTTGAAGGATGGCGCCTTCACGCTGGCGCTGGACAACGGCGCGCAGATCAGCGTGGCGATCCGCGTCAACAAAGAGGAGCGCAGCGCCGTGATCGACTTCAGCGGCACGTCGGCGCAACTCAGCAACAACTTCAATGCGCCCACCGCGGTCTGCATGGCCGCCGTGCTGTACGTCTTTCGCACGCTGGTGGATGACGACATTCCACTCAACGCCGGTTGCCTGAAGCCGCTGCGGGTTGTCATCCCCGAAGGCTCGATGCTGAACCCGCGCTTCCCCGCGTCGGTGGTGGCCGGCAATGTGGAAACCTCCACCTGCATCACCAACGCGCTGTACGGTGCGCTCGGCATCATGGCGGCCGGCCAGTGCACGATGAACAACTTCACCTTCGGCAATGCGCGCCACCAGTACTACGAAACCATCTCCGGCGGGTCGGGCGCGGGTGCGTTGGTGGACGACGCTGGTCGCGTTGTCGGGGGCTTCGACGGCACCTCGGTCGTCCAGGCGCACATGACCAATTCGCGCCTCACCGACCCCGAGGTGCTGGAGTTCCGCTTCCCGGTGCGGCTGGACAGCTATGCCATCCGCACCGGCTCGGGCGGTGCGGGCCGTTGGCATGGCGGCGACGGCGGTGTGCGGCGGGTGCGTTTTCTCGAACCGATGACGGCGGCGATCCTGTCCAACGGCCGCGCGACGGGCGCCTTCGGCATGGCCGGCGGCGCACCCGGCTTGCCCGGCATCAACCGGGTCGAGCGTGCCGACGGCAGCACGCTGGCCTTGGGTCACATCGGCTCGGTGGAGATGCAGCCCGGCGATGTGTTCGTGATCGAAACGCCGGGGGGTGGCGGCTACGGCCAGGCCGCTGCAAGCGCGGGCCGATCGCCAGCAACCGGCCCGGTGGCGGCGCAATGACCCCTGAGTGTTCAAGGCTGTAGGCCCGGCACTGCGAAACTTGTTGGGCAAAATCGGCGCGGCTCCGAATTCTGACGGGCTTGCGCCGCGCTGTAAGAAACATCGCCGCGCTGGCGACAGAAGCGGTCGTCGTTCGGCAACCCCGCCGGTCGACAACGGTCCCTGCGTTTATCTCGCTTTCATTCAAAGGAAATACCTCATGAACCAACGCCTCATCCTCTCTTCCGCACTGGCTTCCGTGCTGGCCCTCGGCCTGGTGGGCCAGGCTGCTGCCCAGGACAAGAAGGAAAAGTGCTACGGCATCGCCAAGGCCGGCCAGAACGATTGCGCCAACCTGGCGGGCACGCATACCTGTTCGGGCCAATCCAAGGCCGACATGGACGGCGGTGAATGGAAGTACGTTGGCGCCGGAACCTGCAAACAAATGGGCGGCAAGTCGGCCGAAGAAGCCAAGGATGCGATGAAGAAGTGATTCGCTGAAATCGTGCAGCGCGCAGAGTCCTTGGCGCCGCCGCCTGCTGCGATGCACGGCGTGGGGGCGGGCGTTGGAATCGGCCTGCGCCAGCCGCACTACGCGCAGGTGCTGCGGGACACGCCGCCACTGGGCTTCGTCGAAGTCCATTCGGAGAATTTTTTTGCCGACGGCGGCGCCGCGCTCGGCGTCTTGAGCCAGGTCCGTGAGACCTACGCCGTCAGTCTGCATGGCGTGGGCCTGAGCCTGGGTTCGGCGGCCGGTGTCGACCCGTGGCATCTGGACCGGCTGGAGAGGCTGGTGCGGCGCATCGAGCCGGCGAGAGTGTCCGACCACGCTTGTTTTGCGCGCGCCGCGCTGGTGCCCGGGGAGGCGGTGGTGCATGGCAATGACTTGCTGCCCATCGCCTTCACCCGCGCGGCGCTGGACATCATGGTGGCCAACGTCATGCAGGTGCAGGAGCGTTTGCGCCGGCCCCTGCTGGTGGAAAATTTGTCGGCCTACCTGTCGTTTCGCGAAGCCGCCAGTGATGAGGCGATGGACGAGCCGCGGTTTTTCGCCGAGTTGTGCCGGCGTGCCGGTTGCGGCATGCTGCTCGACGTGAACAACCTGATGGTGAACGCGCTCAATGCGCATGCCGACTCGGCCCTGCGGTCCTGCTGTGCCTACGTCGATGCACTGCAGCCGGGCAGCGTGGGCGAAGTGCACCTGGCCGGCTATTGCAACAGCGACGGGAGCGATGGCCTGGCCATCGACGACCACGGCAGCCGCGTGCGGCCCGAGGTGTGGACGGTGTATCAACATGCGCTGCGGCGCTTTGGCCCCTTGCCGACCCTGGTGGAATGGGACACCGATGTGCCGCTGCTGGACGTGTTGCTGGGTGAAGCGGACCATGCCGCCGGGCTGCTGCGCGAGCGGGTGCGGCAGTGAGTTTGGCATCCGAGGCTCAGCGTCAACAAGCCTTGCTGGCAGCGCTCTGGGCACGGACCGATGCCGATGTCGATGCGATAGCGGTCCTGCATGAAACCGGCGAACGCGCGGCCCAGGGCTTGTCTGCCTACCGCGCCAACGCCAGCGCGCTGGCCGAGCGGGCGCTGGGCGCGGTGTTCACCACCGTGCAGGCCATGCTGGGTGCGCCAGACTTCAAGCACCTGGCGCGCGATTTCTGGCGCGCCCATCCGCCCCAACGCGGTGACATGGGCGAGTGGGGCGGCGAGTTTCCCGCCTGGCTGCAGGCCCACTCGGCCTTTGTCGAATGGCCGTACCTGGGCGATTGCGCGCGCCTGGACCTGGCCGTGCATTGTTGTGAGCGGGCGGCCGATGCCGAGTTGAACGTCGCGTCACTGGGTCTGCTGCAAAGTTGCGACCCGGCGCGGTTGCACATCGAGCTGATGCCAGGCACGGCCACCTTGTCCTCGGCGTGGCCGATCGCCACCATTCATCGCGCTCATCTTCATCGCGCCGCTGATCCAGCGGACGCCGATTTCGGTGCGGTGCGCGCGGCGCTGGAGGCGCGCCGCGGCGACCTTGTGCTGATCGCGCGCGCCGGATGGCGCGCAAGGGTCCATGCGGTCGACGAGGCGACGCTGGCATGGACGCGGCTGCTGCTGGGCCGCACCCCGTTGAGCCTGGCGCTGGAGCGGGCCGGCGAAAGCTTTGACTTCGCCGCCTGGTTGACATCCGCACTTCGCGAAGGCTGGTTGAAAGAAGTAGTGTGCCTGAGCGACTGACGGCCAGCGGGCTCGTTGTGGCGCGCGCCGCGGGCTGACCGTGCTCGATCGCTTTGCCATCGCCATGCTTGGCCCCGGGCTCACGCGCGCGGCGCGTCGCCTGGCCGATCTTGGTGTGCATGCCGACCAGGTCACGCTGCTGGGCTTTGCCATCGGCGTCGGCGCGGCCGGCGCCATCGCGGCGCAGCAGTTCATCGCCGGCATGCTGCTGCTGTTGCTCAGCCGGCTGTGCGATGGGCTCGATGGCGCCGTCGCACGGCTGACCGCGCCAACCGACCGCGGCGCCTTTCTCGACATCACGCTGGATTTTCTGTTCTACGCCAGCATCCCACTGGCGTTTGCGCTGGCCGACCCGGCCGCCAACGCGTTGGCCGCGGCCGTGCTGCTGGCGGCCTTTATCGGCACCGGGACCACGTTCCTGGCTTTCGCCACGCTGGCCGCCCGGCGTGGCCTGACGAGCGTGGCTTACCCGAGCAAAGGCATCTACTATCTGGGCGGCTTGACCGAAGCGACCGAGACGCTGGCCTGCTTCGTGGCCATGTGTTGGTGGCCGGCTTACTTCCCGGTTTTGGCGCTCGCGTTCGCCGCACTGTGCGCGCTGACGATCGCCATGCGGCTGCGGGCCGGGTGGCGCGCGCTGTCTTCGTCGCCGGGCCGGTAAGTTCGCGCTGGGCTCGGCGACCTACAGAATACGTGCACAACAAAACGAGGAGAGACCATGTCCCGCCAGAAACTGCTGTTGATCGGCGCATTGATCGTGCTGATCGCGGTGTACTTCTATTTCGACCTGGGGCGGTTTTTCAGCCTGGACTACATCAAGCAGCGCCAGCAGGAGTTTGCCGCGCTGTATGCGGACAACCCGCTGCTGTTGATCGGCGGGTTCTTCGTCGTTTATGTGGCGGTCACCGCGTTGTCGCTGCCCGGCGCGGCCATCATGACGCTGGCCGGCGGCGCGATTTTCGGCCTGCTCGCGGGCACCCTCATCGTGTCGTTCGCCTCCAGCATCGGCGCCACACTGGCGTTTTTGGTGTCGCGTTATGTGCTGCGCGACAGCGTGCAGAGCCGCTTCGCCTCGCGCCTGACCGAGATCAACAAGGGCATCGAAAAGGACGGCGCGTTTTACCTGTTCACCTTGCGGCTGGTGCCGCTGATTCCGTTTTTCATCATCAACCTGGTAATGGGGCTGACGCGCATGAAGGCCGGCGTGTTCTACCTGGCCAGCCAGCTGGGCATGCTGGCCGGCACGGTGGTGTACGTGAATGCCGGTACGCAGCTCGCCAAGATCGACTCGCTGCGCGGCATCCTGTCGCCGGGCTTGCTGGGCTCCTTTGTGCTGTTGGGCATCTTTCCGTTGATCGCGAAAAAAATCGTCGACGCCATTCAGCGGCGCAAGGTGTACGCCAAGTGGGCACACCTGAAGCCGAAGACTTTCGACTGCAACATGGTGGTCATCGGTGCCGGCGCGGCTGGGCTGGTGACCAGCCTGATCGCCGCGGCGGTGAAGGCCAAGGTCACGCTGATCGAGACCCACAAGATGGGCGGCGATTGCCTGAACTACGGCTGTGTGCCGAGCAAGGCGCTGATCAAGTCGGCCACGCTGGTGCGGCAGATGAAACACTCGGCCACTTACGGCATCGCCAAGGCGCAAGCCACGTTCAGCTTTGCCGATGTGATGGAGCGGGTGGCGCGCGTGGTGCGCGAGGTCGAGCCGCACGACTCGATCGAGCGCTACACCGGCCTCGGTGTCGACGTGGTGGTCGGGTACGCAAAAATAGTCAACCCGTGGACGGTGGAGATCGATCTTCGCGACCCCAACCAGCCCGGCAAAAAGCAGACGCTGACCACGAAGAACATCGTCATCGCCACTGGCGCGATGCCCTTTGTCCCGCCGCTGCCCGGCCTGGACGACGTGGGCTGCTACACCAGTGACACGCTGTGGACGCTGCGCGAACTGCCGCCGCGCCTGGTGGTGCTGGGCGGCGGGCCGATCGGTTGTGAACTGGCGCAGTGTTTTGCGCGGCTGGGTTCGCAAGTGACGCAGGTCGAGATGTTGCCGCGCATCATGATTCGCGAGGACGAAGAGGTCTCGGCGTTGGCGCGCAAGGCGCTCGAAGACGATGGGGTTCGGGTGCTCACCGGCCACAAGGCGCTGCGCTGCATCAAGGAGGGCGAGCGCAAGTTCATCGTGCTCGAAGCCGGCGGCATTGAAACGCGGGTCGAGTTCGATCAGCTGTTGTGCGCGGTCGGGCGGGTGGCGCGCTTGAAGGGCTATGGGCTGGAGGAACTCGGCATCCTGAATCCGCAAAAGCCGAGCCGCACTGTCGAGGTCAACGAATACCTGGAGACGATCTACCCCAACATCCTGGCCGCCGGCGACGTGGCCGGCCCGTTCCAGTTCACCCACACCGCGGCGCACCAGGCCTGGTACGCGGCCGTCAACGGCTTGTTCGGCACGTTCAGGAAATTCAAGGCCGACTACTCGGTGATCCCGTGGGCCACCTTCATCGACCCCGAGGTGGCGCGCGTGGGCCTGAACGAGCAGGAGGCGAAGGAAAAGGGCATCGCTTATGAGGTCACCAAGTACGGCATCGACGATCTGGACCGCGCCATCGCCGACAGCGCCGCGCACGGCTTCGTCAAGGTGCTGACCGTGCCGGGCAAGGACAAAATTCTGGGCGTCACCATCGTCGGCGTGCACGCCGGCGACCTGCTCGCCGAGTACGTGCTGGCGATGAAACATGGCCTGGGGCTGAACAAGATCCTCGGCACCATCCACACCTACCCCACGCTGGCCGAGGCCAACAAGTACGCCGCCGGCGTTTGGAAGCGCAACCACCAGCCGCACAAGCTGCTCGAATGGGTGGGCAGGTTTCATTCGTGGCGGCGCGCCTGAAGGCCGTGCCTGTGGCGGCGCGGGAGGTCGATTACGATTGCAGACTGAACTTTTCGGGTGTTGACGCGCCCCCTGTGCCTTGATCCGCTTCCTGCTCCGCTCCCTCTTCACCCTGCTTGCCGCGATCACCCTGAGCGCGGCGCATGCCGAGTCCATTGCACTGACGCCGCTGTCCTCCACGGCGGACATGCCGCTAAGTCCGTGGCACGTGGCGGGGCTGCCGCAGCAAACGAAGTCGCTGACGCGCTTTTCGCTGGTCGACCTGGACGGCCGCCGCGTGTTGCGCGTCGAGGCCGACAACTCCTATGGCAACCTGGTTCATCCGCTGGCCGGCACGCCCGCGTCGTTGCGTCTGGCGTGGAAATGGCGCGTCGATGAACGCTTGGCGGCGGCGGACCTGCGCACCAAGGCCGGTGACGACACGGCGCTAAAGGTCTGCGTCTTCTTCGATCTTGCGCTGGAGAAAATCCCGTTCGGCGAACGCCAGCTGCTGCGCCTGGCACGCGCACGTTCGACCGAGTCTTTGCCCGGTGCGACCGTGTGCTACGTGTGGGACAACGATCTACCGCCGGACACGGCGATGGCCAACGCCTACACGCGCCGGATGCGCTACCTGGTGCTGCAAAGCGGCCCAGCGCCAACCGGTCAGTGGATATCGGAGCGGCGCGATATCGCGGCCGATTTCATCCGGCTGTTCGGGACCGAAAGCGCGCAGATGCCGCCAGTGACAGGCATCGCCGTCGGTGCCGACGCCGACAACACCCACGGCCACAGCCTGGGCTACGTGGCCGATCTGGCGTTTCAGCCTTGAGGCGCCTGCTGCTGCTGGGCGGCGGCCACGCCCATGTGCATGTGCTGAAAGCGCTGGCCGGTGAGACGATGCCGGGCGCGCAGGTCACGCTGGTGTCGCCGTTTGCGCGCCAGGTCTATTCCGGCATGGTGCCCGGCCTGGTGGCGGGCCACTACAACGTCGACGACTGCGTGATTCCGCTGGCGCCGTTGGCGGCCAGGGCCAAGGTCAAATTCATCCAGAGTGCGGCCTGCGCGCTGGACGCCAGCGCACGCACCGTGCGGCTCGAAGACGGCCAGGTGCTGCACTACGACGTGCTCAGCGTCGACACCGGTCCGGTGATGGACCGCCTCGCCATTCCCGGAGCGCAGGAACATGCTTTGTTCGTGCGGCCGATCGAAGATTTCATCGTCGCGTGGGAAGAGCTTTTTGCGTTGACGCAGCAGCAAATCCTCAGCGTGGCCGTTATCGGCGGCGGCGCGGCCGGGGTCGAACTGGCGCTGGCGCTGCAGTACCGGCTGGGCGAGCGGGCCAGGCTGAGCCTGGTCACCGGCGGGCCGCCTGCGCTGCCGTCCCACCCGCCGCGGGTGCAAGCGCGCGCGCTGCGGGCGCTCAAGCGCAGCGGCGTGACCGTGCTGGAAGACATTTGCACCGAGATCGCGAGCAGCCATGTGCAGCTGGGCCGTGGCATGCGTCTGGAATGCGACGCGGCGGTGCTGGCTCTGGGCACCGGCGCGCCGTCGTGGCTGCGCGGCAGCGGTTTGGCGCTCGACCCGCTCGGCTTCATCGCCACCGGCGCCACGCTGCAAAGCACCTCGCACCCGGAAGTGTTTGGCGCCGGTGATGTGGCGTCGAATGCGGCCATGCCGACGCCGAAAAGCGGCGTCCATGCGGTGCGCGCCGGGCCGCCGCTGGCGCTGAACCTGCGCCGCTTCATCGCCGCGGGGCGGTTGCAGGCGCACCGTCCCCAAGGCCGCTCACTCAATCTGCTGGCCTGCGGCGGGCGCTACGCCATTGCATCCTGGGGCGCGTGGTCGGCGCAAGGCCGCTGGGTCTGGTGGTGGAAGAACCGCATCGACCGAGAGTTCGTCGCCAAGTACCGCTGAGCGGGCCTCGCGGGCGCCTGGGCGGCGCCGGCCTTGGCCCGGAGCAGGCCGGCGTCGGCGAACCAGCTCCAGGGGCGCCACGCGCGCGGCGCTCAAGCTCAATCGTGCGGGCGGAAGTCGATCTCGAACGGTGGCGGCACCCGCCCATCGGTGTCGCGCGGCAGGACCTCGGTCTTGTCGATGGCGCGCAGCACCGCGTCGTCCCAGGACTTCACGCCGCTGCTCTTGATCAGCCGTTTGCCGATGATGGTGCCGTCGGGCGCGAGCCGCACTTCCACCGTGGCCAGCGGGTTGCCGCTGACGCTGTCGCCGAATACGATGTTGGGCTGGATGCGCGCCTTGATGCGACCCGCGTAACCGGCCGAGGGGCCGGCGCTCTGCGCGGCGGTGCCGGCGGGGGCGGCGCCGGCCGCACCGCCGGCCTGTCCGAGGATGCGTTTGAGGTTGGCTTCGCGGGCGGCCTCGAGCTTGTCTTCGTCTTGTTTGAGCTTGGCGGCCTCCTTCTTCTTGCGTTCAAGCTCTTCCTTGGCGCGCAATTGCTCGCGCTTGATTTCCTCGCGCAATGCCAAATCGCGCTTCTCGTCCTCACGCAGTTTTTGCTCTCGCTTGGCTTCTTCGCGCTTGGCTTTTTCGATGGCGATCTGCGCATCGGGGACGGGCGCGGGTGCGGGTGCGGGCGGCGGTTCAAGCTTGGGGATCGGCGGCGGGGGCTTCACTTCGGGCGGCACCGGCACCGGCTCCGGCGCCACGGCGCGCGGTGCGGCGATCTGCGGCACGGCGGCCCACAGTTCGGCTTCGACGCCGGCGGGGTTGCTGGTTTTCCAGCGAACGCTGAAGGCCAGTGCAACCATCAGCAGCGCATGCGCCAGCAGCGCCAGCACCAGCCCCGCGCCCATGCCGGCGGGCCGGCGCGGCATCAGCGCATCGCGGGACAGTGCGGCAGCGGTCATGGCGAGTTCGGCAGGCTCAATCGGACCGTGTTCAATTGGCGCCGGTCTTGACCGACAGCCCGACGCGCTGCACACCGGCGCGCTGCAGGCTGTCCATCACCTTCACCACCGCCTCGTACCTCACCGTGCGGTCGGCCGAGATGACCACCGGCGTGGCCGCATTGCCGGCCTGCGCTTCGCGCACGCGGGCGGGCAGGCCGGCCAGGGTGGTGGGTGCGGTGTCTTTGCCGTCCAGGCGCAGGCGCACGCTTTCGTCGTTGCCGACTTGCACTTCCACCACATGCTCGGGCCGCTGCTTGCTCTTGCCCACGCTGGGCAGGTCGATCACGCCGGTGGTGATGAGCGGGGCGGTCACCATGAAGATGATCAGCAGCACCAGCATCACATCGATGAAGGGCACCATGTTGATCTCGCTGATGGTGCGCCGGCGCGACGAACCACGGTGGCTGACGCTGGCCATGGCTTACCTCGCCGCCTGCGTTGCCGCCGCCGCCACCGGAACCGGAACCGGCGGCGCACCGGCGTTGCGCTGCAGGATGTTGGAGAACTCTTCGATGAAGGTTTCGAGCTGGATCGCGATGCGGTCGATGTCGCGCGCAAAGCGGTTGTAGGCAATCACGGCGGGAATGGCGGCGAACAGGCCGATGGCCGTGGCGACGAGCGCCTCGGCGATGCCCGGCGCCACCGTGGCCAGCGTCACCTGGGTCATGTTGGCCAGGCCCACGAACGCATGCATGATGCCCCACACCGTGCCGAACAAACCCACATAAGGTGACACCGAGCCCACCGAGGCCAGGAACGACAGGTTCGACTCGATGGTGTCCATCTCGCGCTGAAAGCTCGCCCGCATCGCGCGGCGCGCGCCGTCGAGCAGCGCGCCGGTGTCGCTGACGCGGCGCTCGCGCAGCTTCAGGAACTCGCGCATGCCGGTGGCGAAGATGCGCTCCATCGGCGCGCCGCCGGTGCGCTTGGTGGCGTCGTTGTACAGATCGTTGAGGTTCTTGCCGGCCCAGAACTCGCGTTCGAATTCTTCATTGGCGGCGCGCACCTTGCGCAGGCCGAACAGTTTGCCGAAGATGACCGTCCAGCTCGCCAATGAAGCGAGCACCAGGCCGGCCATGACGAGCTGCACGACCAGGCTGGCCTGCACGACGAGGGAGAAGATTGACAGGTTCTGGTTCATCCGATGCTCTTCAACAGGTCGTTGGGAATGGCGCGGGGTTTGAAAGTTCCCGCGTTGACGCAGGCCACGGCGATCGTGCCTTCGGCCAGCAACTCTTGCCCCCGCCAGGCTTGTTGCACAAAGCTCAGGCGGGTGTAGGTTCTGCGGCCCAGGTCCACGCTGACTTCAAGCTGATCGTCGAGCCGCGCCGGCCTCAGGTAGCGCACCGAAGTATCGGTCACGATGAAGATGGCGCCGGTGGTCAGGCGCAACTGCTGCTGCGAATGCCCCGATGCGCGCAACCACTCGGTGCGCGCGCGTTCGAAGTACTTCAGATAGTTGGCATAAAACACCACGCCACCGGCGTCGGTGTCCTCCCAGTACACGCGAATGGGAAAGCGAAAAGGCGGGCGCGCCGGTGCGGGGCTGGGAGGCTTCATTGGCGCGCGCGATGATACGCGAGCACCCTGTGTCGCCGGGGGGTTGTGCAGGCTTACGGCAAGCGCTTGAACACCGGGCCCCAGACCGGGTGGCCGGACTCGGCACGACTCAAGGCAAAGGCCGGATCGGCGCCGCGCGCCGAGCGAAATGCCGTCTCGCAGGCCGCCAGGCGATCACTGGTACACAAGATGTAGGCCAGGTGCTTGTGGGCCATGGCCTGATCACGCGGGCTGCTCAGGCCCAGGCCCAAGGCCTGGCGCAACAAGGCCTCGGCCGGGCCATAGCTGCCGTCGTCATAGTGGCGCATAGCGGATAACAGCGTTCGTTCAGCCGGGCGCTGCATCACATCGGCCAAGCCTGCGCTCGGTGGCGGCGGCACGGCGCAAGCGGCCAGGGCCGAGGCCAAAAGACTGAACAGGGTCTTGACGCCAGTCACGCTACGCATGGGCTGCATCCATTCAAGAGCCAAAGCGATGGCGCACCACAGCCGCTTGGTCGGCACGGATGTGCACCGTGATGCTGAAGGGGGCGAAGTCTTCGTTGCGGATGACCACCACATGTTGACCCGCCGGCAGGTCCAGGCGCGACAGCGGTGGCGTGGTGCCCATGGCCCGGCCATCCACCTCGACCTGGCCCCAAGGGCTGATGGCCAACTGCAACTGGCCAGTGGCCACAGGCGCTACCAGCGGCGCGGCCTGGGTGGAGGCGCCTGTGGCGGGGCTGGCCTCGGGCGCCGTCTGCACGGCGGCAGGCGCAAGGGTTTGTGCGGCCTTGCGGGCGATAGCGGGCGTGGGTGTAGCGCTGGTCAGTCGCGCGCTGGCCGGGCTAGGCGCAGCGCCGGGCCCGGCAGCCGTTTCGGATGGGCCAGACGACGCCGGGGACTCGCCCTGGGTGGCTTGCAGCGCAGGCCCAGGGGCAGCCGGTGGCGCGGGCGCTGGCACAGGCGGCGTACCGGCCAACGCGGTGGCGAGCGGCTGTGCCGCCTGCACGCCTGGGCCGGCGCTGCCTGGCGGCGAGTGCCAGGCCACATAGGCGCAGGTCAGCGCAACCGCCAGCACACAGATGCAAGCGATGCCCAGGCGCCGTGTCAGCTTGCGCTGTGCGGCCGGCCTGGCCAGCGCCACCGTGGCCGCTGGCGCCGGCTGCTCCATCGCCGCCGGGCCGGTTGTGGCGCTGCGCGCACGCATCCGCGCATTGTGCTGCGACCAGCGCCGCAGGGCTAAGGCCATGTCGCCGGCACTGTCGTACCGGGCCTCGGGGTCTAGCGCCATGGCGCGCTCGGCAATGCGCGACAAGGCTTTGGGCAGATCGGGTCTGAGCACATGCGCTGCGGCTGGCCGCGTGCCGGCGACAGCCGCTTCAACTTGCGCCAGGCTCTGGCCTTCGAAGGCGCGGCGCCCGCACAGCAGCTCATACAGCAGCACGCCCAAGGCATGCACGTCGGTGCGGGCGTCGGCGCTGCCGCCGCGCAACTGCTCGGGCGCCGCATATTGGGGTGATCCGGCGGACGGCCCGCTGCCGGCTTGCAAGCTGCCGCCTTGGCGCGCTACCCGCGCAATGCCGAAGTCCAGCACCTTGGGCCGGCGCTCGCCCAGCATGAAGATGTTGGCGGGTTTGATGTC
>JANNDW010000173.1:0-7610 GCA_031378125.1 Methylibium sp.
GTCATGGCGCGATCGGCGCGATCCCCAGGCTGCCGAACAACGCGTTGGCCGCCGGCAGGTTCAGGCGGATCGTGCTGCGCGTGATGTTGGGCACGCTGCGGTAGCCGCTGTACACCAGCCCGCCACGCTCCACGAAGACGCGGTTGACGCTGAGGCGCTGGGCCAACGCGGGCAGGTTGTTGAAAGTCATCACCCGCGCGTCACCCAGGGTCTGCACGCTGTAGGTGCCGGTGCCAATGGCCACGCAGTTGCGTGTTCCGCCGGTGGCGGTGCGCACGTAGCAGCGGTAGTAGGTGGCCGCGTTGCCCGCGCCGGTGAAGGCCACCCGCAGATTCGCGGTGGTCGTGAAAAAGTTGCCCGTGCCCGCGGGCCGGGTCGTCCCGTCGACCACGTTGCCCAGCGAGAGGCTGGTGCCCGACCACCAGATGTTGGGGTTCAGGCTGCTGCCGGTGGACGTGGTCTGCGGGTCCACCGTGCAAGGCGTTCCGGGGTTGACGGTGACGAGCTGTTCGAACGTGGCCACGCCGACCACATCGACGTTGAGCGAATCAATGTAGGCCGCGTAGCAGGGCAAGGTCTGGTTGTTGCGTGCGTCGCCGCCGGCCGAGATCGACGTTCCCCAGGTGCCGACCGCGCCCGTGACGTCGTACCCAAAGGCGGTTTCGGTGGGTGTGGTGGTCTGGTAGTAAAGCTGCGAGCCGGCCGGGAATGTCGTGCTGCCCAGCCGGCCGAGGTTGCTCGGGCCCCAGTCGGCGTAGGCCGTGCCGCTGTCCTCGCCAGGGTAGGTGCGGATCTTGTCGGTGATCACGCTGGCCAGCGTCTGGCCCGCGATGTCGATGCCGGTGCGCAGGCTCACACCGCGTTCGTAGCCGTCGCAATAGTCAAAGACGCTGCGGCCCTGCGCGTCGCGCGGCGTGGTGCTGCTGCGCTGGCCGAGCGTGCATTCGGCCCAGGCGCTGCCGGTCCAGTGCCGATCTCCCTTGCGGGCTTCGAGCGTGCCGAATCCCCAACTGGTCACCACCCCGGCGATGGCCTGGCGATGGATGTCGTAGAAGCGCACCAGACCGCTCGCGTCGGGCGTGTTGTCGGCGGTGTTGCCCGCCAGTGCGCGGTAGCTCCAATTGTTGGCGTCGGTGTAGCTGAGCGCGCGCAGCGCCACGGTGTCCGTCGGCACGGCGGCGGCCTGCACCTCGGGCAGTTTCGCAGCCCCGACCGCGGCCAATGCTTCGGCGGCGTTGAGCGCCGGTTGGGTGGCCACCAGCTCCCGCGCGGCCGCGACCAGTGCGGCCTGCACATCGGTGGCGCCACTGACGGCCGGGTCGGCTACCGTGGCGGCCAGCGCGGGCAACGCGGCACGCAGCGCATTCGCCACAGCCTTGTCGATGTCGGCCTGCGTCACGGTCGCGCCACTCACGTCAAGCTGCCCCAGCCTGGGCGCCATGGCAGCGGCCAGGGCCTTGTGCGTTTGCACCACCAGCCGGGCCAGCAACGCAGACTGTTGCGCGGCGGGGCTGGGGCCGCTGAAGTCGAACAGCGGAGAGAGCGTCAGGCCGGCCTGCGCCTGGACGACGGCTGCGGCCACGGCAGCACTGGCGCCGGTGGCCTGCATCTGGCTCACCACGAGCGTCGTCAACGGGCTCACAAAAACACTCTGCGCGCCGGGGGTGTTGGTGGCGGGCGCCTTGAACGTCAAGGCCACGCCGATCGCCGCACCGGTGGTCTGGTCGATCGCGCTGGCCGGCACCGTGACGACGACCGCATGCTGGCCGGCATCGGTGGCCTGCACGGTGACCGTGTAGTTGCCGTTGGCGTCGGTGGCGGCCGAGGTGGGCTCCGACGCGTCGCACGCGCTGTTGTCATTCAGGTCGTAGCAGGCGGTGGCGCCTTGCAAAGGCCCGTCCGACACCACGCCGCCGATGGCCACCGTGGCCGGCGGCGGGGGTGGCGGCGGGGGTGGCGGCGTGCCGCCGCCGATCGGCGGACTGGCAGGCGCCTCACTGCCGCCGCCACCGCCACAGCCGGGCAAGGCCATGGCCAACGCGGCAGCGCTGGCGAACAGGGCGCCGAGGCGCGCGAGCGAGCGCAGATGGGAAGTGTGTTGTGCGTCGAGGGTCATGCTGGGCTCCTTGGGTTGAATCGTGGGCGGATGAAAGTGCCGCAGCGAAGGATCGACGGCGGCCGTTAGGCCATCGTTAGCAGCGGCTCGGCAAATCGCCGGGGGCAAACCCTTGCCGGGCCGACACGGCTGTGAGCCGCGGCGCTTCGCGCGCAGGCGTCGGCACTTCGCGCCGGCACACGGCGTTTTGTCGGGTGCCGATGGCGCAGTTGCCGAGTCGGCGGCACAGTGCGCAGCGTGGCCAGCACGCTCCTTGCGTGCCGCCCACCGCTTGATGACCAACCTGCCCCAAACCCTGATCCACAATCCACGCACCATGCGTTCGATCAACGTCAAACTCGGCGCGGTAAGTGCGGCGCAGGACTCAATGGCCCGCATCAGCCGGCCGCCCTGGTGGAGCCATTTGTTGCGCAGCGCGATCTTCGTCGTGCTGCTGTGCCTGGGCATCGCCGGGCTGTTGGCCGCGATGAGGGGGCGCGGCTTTGCTGGCAACCTGGTCTATTCCTTTTCCATCGGTCTGTGCTGCTGGTTCATCATCGACGCGGGCCGGCTCGCGGCGGCTTCGGTGATCGACCGCCTTCGCTCGGCGCGCGGCCAGGCGCTGCTGCCGCACGCTGGCTTCCCCGGCTGGCCGTGGATGGCCTCGCTGGTGGTGCTGGGCATGCTGGCCGGGCCGGTGCTCGGCACGGCAATCGCGGATCTGATCCTGGGTAACTCAACGCCCAGCGTGCTGCAGCTGAGTTCGGCGCAGTCGCAGGTCACGATGCTGCTGACGGTGCTGGCATCGCTCGGTTCGGTCGTCGCGCTCACGGCGATGGAGCGGCTGGCCAACACGCGTGCCGAGGCCGAGGCGGCCAAGCGCACCGCGACTGAGAACCAGCTCAAGCTGCTCGAATCGCAGCTTGAGCCGCACATGCTGTTCAACACACTGGCCAACCTGCGCGTGCTGATTGCGATGGATCCGCTGCGCGCCCAGACCATGCTCGACCAGTTGATCGCGTTCTTGCGGGCCACCTTGGGGGCATCGCGCGCAACGCAACACCCGCTGGCGGCCGAGTTCGCGCGCCTGGGCGACTACCTGGCGCTGATGAAAGTACGCATGGACCAGCGCCTGCATATCAGCTTCGACCTGCCGGCCGATCTGGCCGACAGCCGGGTGCCGCCGCTGTTGTTGCAACCGCTGGTTGAAAACGCCATCAAGCACGGCCTGGAGCCGAAGGTGGATGGCGGGACCATCCACGTCAGCGCCGCGCGCGACGGTCGGCAGCTCGTGCTGCAAGTGCGAGACACCGGCGTGGGCCTGTCTGCGGCCGGCACCACCGGCGCAAACATCGACGACGGCACGAAGTTTGGACTGGCCCAGGTACGCGAACGACTGGCCACGCTGTACGGCCCGCAGGCGTCGCTGCTGCTGGCCGATGCGCCGGACGGCGGCGGCACGCTGGCCACCGTTCGCCTGCCCATCGATGCGGCGTGAGGATCGTGCCATGCACAACCAACCCACCGCCTTGATCGCCGAAGACGAACCGCTGCTGGCCGCCAACCTGCGCACTGAGCTGGCCCGCCTGTGGCCTGAACTGCACATCGTGGCCAGCGTCGGCGATGGCCACGCCGCGGTCGAGCAGGCGCTGGCGCTGCGGCCCGACGTGCTGTTCCTCGACATCCGCATGCCGGCCTTGACCGGCCTGGAAGCCGCGCAGGCGCTGGCCGAAGACTGGCCGCAGGGCAAGGCGCTGCCGCTGATCGTCTTTGTGACGGCCTACGATCAGTACGCGACGCAGGCCTTCGACCGCGCCGCGATGGACTACGTGCTCAAGCCGGTGCAGCCCGATCGGCTGGCGCAAAGCTGCGCGCGTTTGCAGGCTGCGTTGCGCCAGCGTACCGAGCCCGAGGCCAACCCCGGCCCCGCACTCGAAGCCACGCTGGGTCAACTGCGCAGCCTGTTGGCCGCACCCGGCCTGTCTGGCCAGCCCGGCGGCGCCCTGTCATCGGCCACGGCACCCAAGCTCAAGGTCGTCCAGGCGGGTGTGGGCGCGGCCATTCACATGGTGCCCGTTGAGCAGGTGCTGTACTTCGAAGCCGCCGACAAGTACGTGCGCGTGATCACCGCCGAGCGCGAACACCTGATCCGCACTTCGTTGCGCGAACTGCTGCCGCAGCTCGACGAGCAGCAGTTCTGGCAAGTGCACCGCGGCACGGTGGTGCGCGCCGACGCCATCGCCACGGCGGTGCGTGAAGAATCGGGCAAGGTGACGCTGACGCTGCGCGGCGCGACGGACAAGCTCAGCGCCAGCCGGCTCTACGCGCACAAATTCAGGGCGATGTAGTTGAACGTGATGCGGCCGCAAGGTGCTTGCATTCGGGCACCGGCGTCAGCGCGCCGCGCCCATCGAACCACGCCACCAGGTTGTCCACCACCAACTGCGCCATGGCCTTGCGCGTGTGCACCGAGGCCGACGCAACATGCGGCAGCAACACCACGTGGTCCATATCGATCAGCGCCTGCGGCACCTTGGGTTCGTTCTCGAACACGTCGAGCCCGGCCGACAGAATGGTCTTGTTCTGCAGGGCTTCGATCAGGGCCGCTTCATCGATGACGCTGCCGCGCCCCACATTCACCACAATGCCGTCCGGGCCCAGCGCCTGCAGCACCTCGGCGTTGACCAGGTGGTGGGTCTGGGCGCCGCCGGAGGCCGCTACCAAGAGCACGTCGCAGCGCTGCGCCATGCTCAGCAAGCTGGCGTGGTAGCGGTAGGGCATGTCGGGTTGCGGCTTGCGGCCGTGGTACTCCACCGTGACGTCACAAGCCTCGAGCCGCCTGGCAATCGCCTTGCCGATGCGTCCCAGCCCCAGGATGCCGACCTTGCGTTCGCGCAAGGTGGAGGTCAGCGGGAAGTTATCGTTCAACCACTTCCCCGCGCGAAGAAAGCGCTCGGCCCGCGGCACCTGGCGAAGGGTGGACAGCAGCAGGCACATGGCCAGGTCCGCCACCTCGCCGGTGAGCACATCGGGCGTGTGGGTCACGATGACGCCGCGAACTGCCGCCTCAGCCGCATCCACATGGTCGTAACCCACACCCAGGCTGGCCACGACTTCAAGGCCGGGCAGCTTGTCCATCAGCGCGGCGTCGATGCGCACATGGCCACCGGCCACCGCCAGCCCGCGGATGCCGGCCCGCGCCTCGCGAACGATGTTGAAGTGCGCCGCGAGACCCTGTTCGATCACGGGCACCGGTGCGCCGATCACCAACACGGATGCATTTTGAGTCATTGCCAGGTCCTGAGAGTGAGAACTGCGGCGATGGTAGCGGGACGTGCGGAAGAAGACGGATCCATCAACAGAAAGAGCGCCCGGGTGGGCGCTCTTTTTGTGTCAGCGGAGGCGTCGATCAATGACGGTACTTGCGGTCGTCGCGTCCGTCGTGACGGTCGGGAATGCCGTCGCGGTCGCGGTCTGCGTACTGGCGGTTGTCGACCCGGTCGTAGCGGTTCGGCACGCCGTCGCGGTCGCGGTCGCCGTAGGCGCCATTCCAGCGGTTGTCGTAGCGATCGTAGCGATTCGGGATGCCGTCGCCGTCACGATCCCAATGGCGGCGGTGTCCAGGAGGAGCCCACTGGCCATAGACCACCGGCACCGGCCGGCTCACGACCACGGGTTGCTGGTACACCACCACCGGCTGCTGGTACACCACACGCGGCGCGGGTTGGTACACCACCTGCGGCGGGGCGTAGACCACCGGCGCGGGAGCGTAAATCACCGGGGCCGGCTCGTACACCACTTGCGGCTGCGAATAGAACGGTCCGTTTGAAATGACCGTCGCCACGTTAGGCAGGTTGATGCCGACGGACCATTGCACATTGCCGCCGGCATGAGCGGCGCCGACGGCCAGCAACGTGGCGGCGGTGGCAAGGGCTGCAATCAGGGGCTTTCTCATTCCAGTTCTCCTTTGGGGCACACAGCAATTGCATGCCTGAGCCCACAACGGGCCCGGTTGCCCGGCAGTTGACGGCTCCTTTTGTCAACAAACGTAAAGCCGCCGCGGCAAAAATCGGCGCCGCCCCCCGGAAAAAGGGTGCCGACAGACCCCGTCGATAGAATGAACCCATGACCGCAGATGCCGCCGATCCCAGCAAACCCAGCAACTTTTTGCGCCAGATCATCGAGCGCGACCTGGCCCAGGGCACCTACGCCGGCCGCAACTTTGCCGGCGCCCCGGGTGACGCGGCGCAGCATGCGGCGGGCACCAGCGACCCGGCAAAAATTCGCACCCGCTTCCCGCCCGAGCCCAACGGCTACTTGCATGTGGGCCACGCCAAGAGCATTTGGCTGAACTTCGGCCTGGCACGCGAATACGGCGGCGTGTGCCATCTGCGCTTCGACGACACCAACCCCGAGAAAGAGGAACAGGAATACGTTGACGCCATCATCGAAATGGTGAAGTGGCTGGGATTCGACTGGGAAACACCGGACCCGCTGCACCCCGGCGCCAGCCGCAGCCACCTCTACTTCGCCAGCAACTACTTCGACTTCATGTACCGCGCGGCCGAGGCGCTGATCGAAGCCGGCCACGCGTACGTGGACGAACAGTCGGCCGACGAGATGCGCGCCCACCGCGGCGACTTCGGCCATGCCGGCACCGACAGCCCGTTTCGCAAGCGCACGCCGGCCGAGAACCTGGCGCGCTTTCGCGAAATGCGTGACGCAAAGCACGCTGACGGCGCAATGGTGCTGCGCGCCAGGATCGACATGGGGCACCCCAACATCAACCTGCGCGACCCGGCGCTGTACCGCATCAAGCGCGCCACCCACCACAACACCGGCGACCGCTGGTGCATCTACCCGATGTACACCTACGCGCACCCGATCGAAGACGCGCTGGAGAACATCACCCACAGCATCTGCACGCTGGAGTTCGAAGACCAGCGGCCGTTCTACGACTGGCTGCTCGACACGCTGTGCGCACTGGGGCTGACAAAACAACCGCGCCCGCACCAGTACGAATTTGCGCGCCTGAACCTGACCTACATCGTCACCAGCAAACGCAAGCTGCGGCAATTGGTCGATGAAGGCCATGTGGACGGCTGGGACGACCCGCGCATGCCCACCCTGGTGGGCATGCGCCGGCGCGGCTACACACCCGAGAGCCTGCACCTGCTGGCCGAACGCAGCGGCGTCAGCAAGGCCGGCGGCTGGATCGACTATTCGTCGCTCGACATCGCGCTGCGCGAAGACCTGGACCACAAGGCGCCGCGCGCGATGGCTGCGCTCGACCCGCTGAAATTGGTGCTGAACAACTGGGATTCGGTCATCGGCAAAGGCCAGACGCTGCCCTGCACCGCACCGCTGCACCCGGGCCAGCCGGAACGCGGCCTGCGCCACTTCACGCTCGGCCCCGAGGTGTGGATCGAGCGCGAGGACTTCATGGAAGTGCCGCTGAAGGGCTACCACCGACTGAGCCCGCCGCGTTTCGATGGCAACGGCGCGAAGGTCGAAG
>JANNDW010000210.1:0-15519 GCA_031378125.1 Methylibium sp.
AGACGGTCGAGCTCAGCAAGGACCGGGGCATCGGCCTGACCAACATGCGCGAGCGCGTCGAGCGCAACGGCGGCACGTTCGAGCTGGTCTCGCAGCCAGGCCACACCGCCGTCACCGCCAGCTTCCCGTTGACGGGCCTGGCCTGAGCATGACGACCCCGACCATTCGCATCGTCATCGTCGATGACCATTCGCTGGTGCGTGACGGCCTGCGGGCCCGCCTGTCGGTGGTGCCGGGCCTGCAGGTCGTCGGCGAGGCCGCCAGCGGCGAACAGGCGCTGGCGCTGGCGGCCACTGACGCGCCCGACCTGATGCTCGTCGACGTGGGCATGCGCGGCATGAACGGCATCGAGCTGGCGACTGCCTTGCGCGAGCGGCACCCCGCGATCCGGGTGCTGATGCTCAGCATGTTCGACAACCGTGAGTACGTGCTCAGCGCCATCCGCGCCGGCGCGCGTGGCTACGTGTTGAAAGAGTCCCCGACCGAAGAGATCATCGCGGCCATCGGGGCGGTCTGGGCCGGCGGCAACTACTTCAGCGCCCAGGTCTCGAACCTGGTCGCGCAGACCGGCGGCATGGCCTCGCAACTGACCGCGCGCGAGCACGAGGTACTGCTGCTGCTGGCGCATGGCCGCAGCAACAAGCTGGTCGCCCGGCAACTCGACATCAGCGTGCGCACCGTCGAGACGCACCGCCTCAGCCTGCGCCGCAAGCTCGGTGTCGATTCTGCGAGCGAGCTGCTGAAGATCGCGCTCGCGAACGGCTGGACGACCCTTTGATGCCGCCGGTCCGCCGGCTGCCGATGGGTTGACGCCATCGGCGATGATGTGGATGTGACCCGCATCGCCATCGTCAGCGCCATGCACGAAGAACTTCGTGCGCTGTTGCCACTGTTGAACCACCCGCGGCGCGAAACCGTGGCGGGGCGCGAGTTTCATTCGGGCGACATCCATGGCCGGCCCGTGGTGCTGGTGCTGTCGGGCATCGGCAAGGTGGCGGCGGCCACGACGGCAACGCTGTTGGTGCAGCGTTTCGACGCCGGCCGGGTGGTGCTGACCGGTGTGGCCGGCGGCCTGGGGCCGGGGGTGCGGGTGGGCGACGTGGTGGTGGCTCAGCGACTGATCCAGCACGACATGGACGCCTCGCCGCTGTTCCCGCGCTTTGAAGTGCCCCTGACGGGGCGCTCGCGGTTCGAGACCGATGCAGCGCTTGCCGATGCGCTGTGCGCCGCGACGCGGCGCTGCCTGCGGCGCGCAGGCGACCTGATCGGCGCGGCCCACCTGGCCGGCCTGGGCATCGCGCGGCCGTCCCTGCACCGAGGCCTGGTCGCCAGCGGCGACCGATTCGTCTCCAGCGTCGACGAAAGCGCGGCCTTGCGCGCGGCGCTCCCCGACGTGCTGGCGGTCGAAATGGAGGGCGCCGCGCTGGCCCAGGTGTGCACCGATTTCGGCCGGCCGTTCGGCGTGCTTCGCAGCATTTCCGACCGCGCCGATGACGCCGCGCATGTCGACTTCACCCGCTTCATCGAAGACGTGGCGAGCGTCTACACCCGCGCCATCGTCAGCGACTGGCTGGCCGGCGAGGCCTCCGGATGATCGAACTGAAATCAATCTGGCGCTGGCTCTGGCGCCCCGTTCGCGGCGTGCTGTTGACGCTGGCCGCGCTGGCGCTGTTCTTCGAGGAGTGGGGCTGGCGGCCCCTCACCGCATGGGCGGCGAGGTTGGCGCAGTGGCCTCCGCTGGCGCGGCTCGAAGCGCGCATTCAGCGTTTGGGCCCCAGGCAGGCACTGGCGCTGTTCCTGCTGCCCTCGCTGCTGCTGTTGCCGGTGAAGTTGGCGGCGCTGTGGTTCATTCAGCGCGGCCAGGCGACGCTGGGCCTGGCGGTCATCGTCGCCGCCAAGCTGCTCGGCACGGCGTTGGTCGGACGCTTGTTCATCTTGACCGAACCGCAGTTGGTGCGGTTTGCGTGGTTCGCGCGTGCGTTGGGCTGGTGGCGGGTCACGAAGGAGCGCGTGAAGGCCGCCGTCCAGGCATCGTTGGCCTGGCGCGCCGTGCGGGTTGCGCGGCGCAAGCTGCGGGTCTGGCTGCGGCGCGGCGCGCGCTGAACCGGGCCGCTCAACGCGGCGGCAGGGCCTTCAGCGTTTGATCGAGCTGCCGCTTGCACATGGGCGCGAGCCTGCTGCCGCTCGCCCAGCGCATCGCAGGCCATCGTCTTCTCCTTCTCCGAGACATGACTGTATCTCGGGCACACTCAACGCATGCCGCCCCGCCTGTATGTGGACCAGCCTTTGAGCAGCGGGTCGACACTCTCCTTGCCCGGCGGGCCGGCGCGCCATGTGCAGGTGCTGCGCTTGCAACCCGGCGCTGCGCTGACGCTGTTCAACGGCGCGGGCGGTGAGTGGAGCGCCTCAGTGGTGCACATGGGCCGCGGCGAAGTGCAGGTGCGGGTGGATGATCACCGCGCCACCGACCGCGAGCTGGCGCTGCCGGTGATGCTGGCGCTGGGCATGCCGGCCAACGAGCGCATGGACACGCTGATCGAGAAGGCCACCGAGCTGGGCGCGGCGTCGATTCAGCCGCTGGTGTGTCAACGCTCGGTGTTGCGCCTGAGCGGCGAGCGTGCGCGGAAGAAGGTCGCGCACTGGCAGGGCGTGGCGGTGGCGGCGTGCGAACAAAGCGGGCGAACACGCGTGCCGCGCGTCGAGACGGTGCTGGCTTTTGAAGATTGGCTCGCGCGGCTGGGAGCCGCGGGCGAGGTGCGGCGCGTGGTGCTCAGCTTGGCAAGCACGGCGCGCTCGGCGCTCTCAATGGATGGGAGCTGTGCCGGCGGCGTGCTGTGCCTCAGCGGCCCCGAGGGCGGCCTGGCCGAAACCGAAGAAGCAGCGGCACGCAACGCCGGCTTTGTCCCTGTTTGTCTGGGCCCGCGGGTGCTGCGCGCGGACACGGCGCCGCTGGCTTTGCTGGCCCACCTGGCGCTGTCGGCGCCGTTTGCAAACCTGGCGCTGTTGGCGCCGCTTGCACACCCAAGCCGCCGATGAACCTTCAACTGCTGCTGCTGGCGCTGTGCCAGGGATTCTTCCTCACCAACAACGTCACCTTCATCGCCGTCAACGGGCTGGTCGGCCTGAGCCTGGCGCCGAGCGCGTGGATGGCGACCTTGCCCCTCACCGGCTACGTCGCCGGGGGCGCGCTGTGCGCCGGGCTGGTGGGGCGGCACCAGCGGGCCTGGGGCCGCAAGCGGACGTTCCAGGTGGGCCTGGTGGTGGCCATGGGCTCGAGCGCGCTGTGCGCCTACGCGGCGTCGGCCCACAACTTCTGGCTGCTGGTGGCGGCCACCGTGGTGGCGGGTTACTACAACGCCAATGCGGCTTTGTACCGTTTTGCGGCAACAGAATTGGTGGCGCCTTCGTTCAAGGAAAAGGCCATCTCCTGGGTGCTGGCCGGCGGCATCTTCGGCGCCGTGGTCGGGCCCAACCTGGCCAGTGCCACGCGCGACGCCTTGCCGGTCGCCTTTGCGGGCGCCTACGCGGCGCTGGTGGGGGTGGCGCTGCTGGCCCTGCTGACGCTGGCGTTCATTCGCTTCCCGCCCCTGCCCCAGCCCAGCGCGGCGCGCCCGGGCCGGCCGTTGCGAGAGATCGCGCGCCAGCCGGTCTTCATCGTCTCGGTCGCGGCCTGCGCGCTGGGCTATGGCGTGATGAACCTGTTGATGGCGGCCACGCCGATTGCGATGGCGCAATGCGCCCACCCATTCAAGAGCACCGCGCTGGTGCTGGAGTGGCACGTGCTGGGCATGTTCGTGCCGAGCTTCTTCACGGGCTCGCTGATCAAGCGTTTCGGCTGTCTGCCGGTGATGGGCGCGGGGGTGGTGTTGAACGCGCTGTGCATCGTGGTGGCGCTCAGCGGCGTGGACCTGATGCGGTTTTTGGCGGCGCTGTTCGTGCTGGGCGTGGGCTGGAACTTCCTCTACATCGGCGGCACGACGCTGTTCACCGAGACCTACCGGCCGGAGGAAAAAACCACCGCGCAAGCGGCGATGGACACGGTGATCTACACCACCATGACCGTCACGTCGTTCAGCTCCGGCGCGCTCATCACGACCCAGGGCTGGACCTGGCTGAACATCGGCTCGCTGGTGCCCGTGTTGCTGACCGGGCTGGCGTTGTGGTGGCTTGCCATGCACCAGCGGCTCGCGCAAAATCGCGCCGTTCGTTAACTCTCGGAGATGACTATGGGCTTGCTGGATTCCGTGGTGGGGATGTTGGGCGGTGGCCAGGGTGCGGCTGGCGGCAATGCGGCGCTGCTGAATGCCATCGTCGGCATGTTGGCTGGGGGTGGGCAAGCGGGCGGGCAAGGCGGTGGCCTGGGCGCGATCCTGGGCAAGGCACAACAGTCCGGCATGGGTGACATGGTGAGTTCGTGGATCGGCAAGGGCCAGAACATGCCGATCTCTCCCGACCAGCTGAACAGCGTGCTGGGCTCGGACATGGTGGCCAACCTGGCCAAACAGCTGGGCATGTCGCACGGCGATGCGTCGTCGCAGATTTCGCAGATGCTGCCCGACGTGGTGGATCGGCTTACTCCGCAGGGCCAGATGCCGCAAGGCGGGCTGGGCAACGTGACCGATCTGCTCGGGATGTTGATGAAGCGCTAGAAATGGGCCCACCCCCGAAGCGGCTTCGCCGCTCTCCCTCAAGGGGGCTGAGCCCGGGCACAAAGGGCCCTGTGGGCTTTTGTGCCTGGCGAAGCGCCGGGGCCACTGGCCCGGCGCGGCCTGCAGGGCAGACCAGCGGCCCGGCAGAGCCGGTTCCGCGGTGTTCGCTTGAGGGTGGTTGACGCACGGTCGTGAAGCAGCAGGCCCTCTCTCACGCACCCGGTGAGGTTTCCTTTTGGCCCGTCCGCGCCGAGCCGGCCACCAAGTCGAACCTGAACAGCCGGCATTCAATCGGCCCGTTCCACATCGGCACCCGGCGCGATTCTTTCAGCCGCATCGCACTCGGCAGCTTCATGTCGGGGCTGAGCACATACGCGGTCCAGCCGGCGGGGTGCTCCGTGTAGGCGCGTTTCCAGTGGGCCGCCAGCCGGGCAAAGAAGTCGTCCGGCAATTCCTTGTTGTCGTCCGGCCGGGTTTGTTCCTGGCCGCGCCGTTGTGCCGCGGGCCGGGCCGCCTTGCCGCCGACCTCGATGCGCTCGCCATAGGGCGGGTTGATCATCAGCGTGCCATGCAACCCGGGTGGCAGCGTCGGCGCGGGTCGCTCCAGCGCGTCGCCGCCATGGAAGGTGATGGCCGCTTCCACGCCGGCACGCTGGGCATTGCGGCGCGCAAAGTCGACCATCCGAAACGACACGTCGCTGGCGAAGATGGGCACGGCGCTGGCGTGAATGCGGGTTTGGGCCGCGCTTCTGAGCCGCTGCAATTGCGCGCGCATCTCGGGGCTGGCAAACGGCAGCAGCCGCTCGAATCCAAAGCGCCGCTTCAGGCCAGGCGCGATGCCGCAGGCGATTTGCGCGGCTTCAATGGCAATCGTGCCGGAGCCGCAGCAGGGGTCGTGCAGCGCGCCGCCAGCCTGCGGAGTGCCGCGCCAGCCGGCGGCCGCCAGCATCGCCGCGGCGAGTGTTTCTTTCAGCGGCGCGTCGCCCACGTCTTCGCGCCAGCCGCGTTTGAACAGCGACTCGCCGGAGCTGTCCACATACAGGGCCGCACGCTCGGGCCCGGCGTGCAGCACGAGTTGCAGGTCGGGCTGCTGGGCGTCGACGCTGGGGCGCTCGCCGGTGGCCTCGCGCAGCCTGTCGCACACCGCGTCCTTGATGCGCAGCGCGGCGAAGTTCAGGCTCTTCAACGGGCTGCGCTGGGCCGTGCTGTCCACCCGCAAGGTGTGTTGCGGGGTGATCCATTCCAACCAGTCGACGCCACGGGCCAGTTCGTATAAATCGTTCTCATGGCGGTAGGGAGCCTCGGCCACTTCGATCAGCACGCGCTGCGCGAGCCGGCTTTCGAGGTTGAGGGCCATCACGTCCGCGGGGTCGCCTTCCAGCGCCACACCGCCGCGCGAGCGATTGATTCGAGCCTCGGGCAGCAGGCGCCGCACTTCGTCGAACAGCCACTCTTCAACGCCCGCGGCACAGGGCAAAAACAGCGGCAGCGGCATGGCTACATTGCGCGCCGCAAATTGGCCGGCGCGATGCGCAACGCCTCGCGGTACTTGGCCACCGTGCGGCGCGCCACCTGAATGCCCTGCTCTTCGAGCATTTGCGCGATCTGGCTGTCGCTCAGCGGCTTGGCCGGCTCTTCGGCGCCGACGAGTTGTTTGATCAGCGCACGCACCGCGGTGCTCGACGCGTTGCCGCCCGCCTCGGTGTTGAGCGAGGAGCCAAAAAAGTACTTCAACTCGAAAGTGCCGAACGGCGTGGACAGGTACTTGGCCGTCGTCACGCGCGAGATGGTGGACTCGTGCAAGCCCAGCTCGTCGGCGATTTCGCGCAGCACCAGCGGCTTCATCGCGATGGCGCCATGCGTGAAGAAACTCTTCTGCCGCTCGACGATGGCTTGAGATACGCGCTGAATGGTGTCGAAGCGCTGCAGGATGTTCTTCATGAACCAGCGCGCTTCCTGCAGGCGCGAGTTCAGGCCCGCCCCCGCGCCGTTCAACGGATCGGCGCCGCCGCGGCTGCCGGCGCCGCGTTGCTGGCGGATCGCGTTGGCATACAGGTCGTTGATGCGCAGCTTGGGCATCACGTCGGGGTTGAGCACCACCTTCCAGCCGCGGCCGGACTTCTGCACAAACACGTCGGGCACGATGATCAGCGCTTCGGCGCGCGCGAACTGGCGCGCCGGTTTGGGCTCCAGCGCCTTGATCAGCGCCTGGGCCTGTTTGAGCAGGTCTTCGTCGGCGCCGGTGGCGGCCATCAAGCGCTTCAGGTCGCGCCGGGCCAGCAACTCCAGATGGTTTTTGCAGATCAGGATCGCAATCATCTGCGGCTCGCTGCGCGGTTGCGTGCGCAACTGCAGGATCAGGCATTCGGCCAGGTCACGCGCGCCCACCCCGGTGGGCTCCATGCTTTGCAACCACTGGAGTGCGCACTGCAGCCGGGTGAGCAGCTCGGTCACTTGCTCGGCATCCATCGGATCGGCGGCCAGTGTGGCGGCGATCTCGTCCAGCGGGTCGGCCAGGTAGCCGTCGTCGCTGAGCGACTCGATCAGCACCATCACCGCCGCGGCGTCTTCGCCGGACAAACGCAGGCCCAGCAACTGCTCGCGCAAATGGTCTTGCAGGCTGGGCGTGGCGGTGTCGCGGTCGCGCGCGTCGAAGTCGTCGGCGTCGTTGCTCGCGCTGCTCTTGCCCGGGGTTTCGCGGACGCCGTCGAAGTCTTCGCGCTCGGTGCCGTTTTCCCAGTCGTCACGGTCGGCGCTGTCCAGCGCTGGTGCGTCGTCGGCAGCGTCGCTGCTGGCGTCGGTGGCGCGCTCGGTCTCGCGTTCGCCGGCGCGCTCGGCGGGTGTCAGGCGTTCGGCGAGCGGCTCGAACGCCGGCGCGCTGTCTTCCTCGGCTTCGAGAAAGGGGTTCTGCTCCAGCATCTGCTCGACTTCCTGGTGCAACTCCAGCGTGGAGAGTTGCAGCAGGCGGATCGATTGCTGGAGCTGCGGCGTCAGCGCCAGGTGCTGCGACAGCCGGACCTGCAGAGAGGGCTTCATCGCGATGACAACCCCCCGGGCGCGGCGTACCGCGCCCGACCCCCCTCGGCCCGCGGCCGAGGACAGCCCAGCGCCGAACTGGCGGCATTTCGAACAGCGGGTCCCATCGGCGCGCTCACATCCGGAAATGTTCGCCGAGATAGACCTTTCGAACGTCGGCGTTCTCGACAATCTCGGCCGGCGTGCCTTCGGCCAGCACGCGACCCTCGCTGATGATGTAGGCGCGGTCGCAAATGCCCAGCGTCTCGCGCACGTTGTGGTCGGTGATCAGCACGCCGATGCCGCGGCTCTTGAGGAAACTGATGATGCGCTGGATCTCGATCACCGCGATCGGGTCCACCCCCGCAAACGGCTCGTCCAGCAGGATGAAGCGCGGCTGTGTGGCCAGCGCGCGGGCAATCTCGACCCGCCGGCGTTCGCCGCCGGACAGCGCCAACGCGGGCGAGTCGCGCAGCTTGGCGATGCTCAGGTCGTGCAGCAGCCGGTTCAGCAGCGGTTCGATCTGCGCGGGCTTCAGCGGCTTGCCGTCCAGCCCCAGCTGCAGCTCCAGCACCGCACGAATGTTCTCTTCGACATTGAGCTTGCGAAAGATCGACGCTTCCTGCGGCAGGTAGCTCAGGCCCAGCCGCGAGCGTTGGTGAATGGGCAGCCGCTCGACGCGCCTGCCCTCGATGCTGATCTGGCCGGCGTCGGCTCGCACCAGGCCCACGATCATGTAGAAGCTGGTGGTCTTGCCCGCGCCGTTCGGGCCCAGCAGGCCGACCACCTCGCCGCTGTCCACGGCCAGGTGAACGTCGTGCACCACCTTGCGGGCGCCGAAAGACTTTTGCATGCCCACCGCTTCGAGGCGGTGGTTGCTCGCGCGCACCGGTTGCGCAAGCACCGCATTCAAGGCTTGTCTCCCAGTGTTGGGCTCAGCTTGAGTTGCGGGCTGGGTTTGGACGCGCCCTGGGCGGCTTCTTCGGCGGCTGCCGAGCCCTCGCGCGGGCTCAGCACGGCGCGCACGCGACCTGCCGGCTGCGTGGGGGAAGCGGAAGTCCCGCCCGACACGCTGAAAACCTCGCTGATGCTGTCGTAGCTGACCAGGTTGCCGCTGATTTCGTCGGCCACGCTGGCGCCGCGCAGGCGCCGCACCGAAGCCCGGTTGACGAACTTCACGGTGTCGGCCCGGCCTTCGTACTCCAGCCGTTCGGCCTCGCCCTCGATGGTCTCGTCCACGCCGTCGCGCTTCTGGCGGAACGTGGCGGGCTTGCCGTCGGCGCCGAACGCGACCGCGTTGTGATACCCGCTGGCAGTTTCACGCAACTCGACGCGGGCCGCCCGGATCACCATGCTGCCCTTGCTGACCACCACGTTGCCGTTGAAGACGACCAGGTTGTTGACCAGGTCGATCTTGCCCTGCTGGTCGGCCTCAACCTTCAGCTTTTGAAATCGATCGGCCTTTTCGGCGTGGGCCACCCAGCCGCTGGCCGCGCAAACCACACCGACCAAAATCCCAGTCGCCCGGTGACGGATGCGGCTGGTAACGAGGGGGTTGAAGATGTGGCGCATAAGGGCATGAAACTTGCAGGCCATTCTAGCCCGGCGGTTTCATGCCCAGGGTACTGGCGGCCCTGCGTAGGACTCAGCTGCCCTTGCGGGCCCGCTGTATCAAGAATTCGGCCACCGCCAACGCCCGGTCGTTCGACCCGGCCAGGCTGCCCGAGGTATAGAAGCGTCCGTGAATGCCCATCGCCGGCACCCCATCGATCTTGTACGACTCCGACAGCTGCTTGGCCTGGCGCGCCTTGGTCTGGACCGAGAAGGAATTGAAGACGTCGAGAAACTTGGCGCCGTCTTGCCCGTTCTTGGTCATGAAAGCCGCGATGTCGGCGGGCTTGTCGAGCCGCGCGCGGTCGTTGTGGATCGCGTAGAACACCTTCCGATGCAGCGCCTCGACCTGGCCCATGGCCTCCAGTGCGAAGTAGATGCGCTGATGGGCACCAAACGGCTCGTCGCGAAACGCCACCGGAACGCGGCGGAACTGCACGTCGGCGGGCAGCTTCTTGGCCCATGCATCGAGCATCGGCTCGAATTCGTTGCAGTGCGGGCAGCCGTACCAAAAGAACTCGACCACCTCAATCTTGCCGTCGGCGGCGGACGCCAGCGGCTGGCTCAGGCGAACGTAGTCTTTGCCTTCGGCGGGGGTGCCCTGGGCGCGGCTCAGCGATGCCTGGCCGAGGCCAGCCGCGCCGGCGCCGGAAACCAGCAGCTTGGCAGCAAACTCGCGACGTTTCATTTTCATTCGATCTTTCGGTTATTCGGTTCGCGGGGACGGGTTCAATGCGACATCCAACAGAGGTGGATTCAAGCCAGAAGTTCAGGCCAGGCTCGGTTCGGTTTCTATTTCTGCACGGTCACCAGGGCTGCATCGACACCGGTCCCTTTTAGTTTTTCGCGCGCCGCTTCGGCATCCACTTTCTTGTCGAACGGGCCGATGCGCACCCGGTACATCGTGCGCCCGGACTGCTCACGCTCGGTCAACTTGGCTTCAAAGCCCAGCATCGCCAGCTTGGCGCGTTGTTGTTCGGCATCCTCGGTCCGAGCGTAGGCACCGGCCTGCACCAGGTAAGTGAACGGATCGACGCCGGGTTTGGTGGACGTGGGCGGCGGAACTTTGGCCACCGCTGCCGACGCCGAGGCATCGGCCGTCGCAGCCGGGCGGGTGGCGCCGCCCGGGCCCGAGGCGGCGGGTGTGGCGCCAACCGGCAGCGCGGGTTTCGCCGCCGAAGGAGCCGGCAGTGCCACCCCGTTGGGCGCGACGCCGGGCCGGGTTCCCGGCTTGCTTTGCAGCGGGCCGTTCGGGTCCCAGTTCTTGTTCTTCTCGATTTCGGCGGCGTCCTGCTCGGCCGAGCGCTGGTGCACCTTGTTGAGGAAGGGCACCGGCACCTTGGTAACGTAAAGCGCCACGCCGAGCGCGAGCGCCAAACCCACCAGCAGGCCGACGATCAGGCCCATGACGAATCCGCCC
The DNA here is from genome assembly GCA_031378125.1 of Methylibium sp. Classification (GTDB taxonomy): domain Bacteria; phylum Pseudomonadota; class Gammaproteobacteria; order Burkholderiales; family Burkholderiaceae_C; genus LGRD01. Next base: position 10,696 of record JANNDW010000210.1, read on the forward strand.
CGTTGAGGGCGCCGCCAGGCCGCCGCGGCGCGGCGGCCTGGCGGCCTGGCGTTTCCTTGAGATTGTCTTGCGCGTTCATTCATGGCTTGTCCAACTCTCTGTTCAGTCGCTGTGGGGCGCTCACGCCGAGCACGGCGAGGGCGTTGTGGATCACTTGTCGCGTGGCCGTCAGCAGCGCCAGGCGGGCGTACGTCAGTTCGGCATCGCCCGCCAAAAAACGTTCGGCGGCATAGTAGCTGTGGAAGCCGCTGGCCAGCTCGCGCAGGTAGAACGCCACATCGTGTGGCGCCAGGCCGGCGGCCGCGTCGGTCAGCATGCGCGGAAAATCGGCCAGCTTGAGCATCAGCGCGGCTTCGCTGGGCGCCGTCAGCAGCGTCAGATCGGCGCCTGCCAGCGCGGCCGCATCGCCCCCTTTGTCGACGAATTGCTGGATCACCGAGCAAATGCGCGCATGCGCGTACTGCACGTAGAACACCGGGTTCTCGTCGTTCGCTTTCAGGGCCAGGTCGACGTCGAAGGTGAACTCGGTGTCGGCCTTGCGGCCGATCAGGAAAAACCGCACTGCGTCCTTGCCGGCCCAGGCGATCAGGTCGCGCAGCGTGACATAACTGCCCGCGCGCTTGGAGAGCTTGACCTCCTGGCCGCCGCGCATCACCGTCACCATCTTGTGCAGCAGGTAGTCGGGGAAGCCGGGCGGCGCGCCGGCACCCGCGGCCTGCACACCGGCGCGGACCCGCGCGATCGTGCCATGGTGGTCGCCGCCCTGGATGTTGATGGCCCTGCTGAAGCCCCGCTCGAACTTGTTCAGGTGGTAGGCCACGTCGGGCACGAAGTAGGTGTAGGTGCCGTCCGACTTGCGCATGACACGATCCTTGTCGTCGCCATAGTCGGTGGTGCGCAGCCACAGCGCGCCACTCTGCTCGTAGGTCTTGCCGGCGGCGACCAGGCGCTTGACCGTGTCGTCCACACGCCCGCTGGTGTACAGGCTGGACTCCAGGAAGTACTGGTCGAAGTGCAGCCCGAAAGCCTGCAGGTCCAGGTCTTGTTCATGCCGCAGGTAGGCCACGGCAAACTGTCGGATGCCGCCCAGGTCGTCCGGCTTGCCCGATGCGGTGAACTCCCGGTCATCGGCCTTGACGGTCTTGCCGGCCAAGAAGTCGGCGGCGATGTCGGCGATGTAGTCCCCGTTGTAGGCCGCCAGCGGCCACTGCGGGTCGCCGGGCTTGCAGCCCAGCAACCGAGCCTGCACCGATGCGGCCAGCGTTGCGATCTGCACGCCCGCATCGTTGTAGTAAAACTCGCGCGTGACCTGCCAGCCCTGGCTTTCGAACAACTTGCAGAGCGCATCTCCCAACGCGGCCTGCCGGGCATGGCCCAGGTGCAAGGGCCCGGTTGGATTGGCCGACACGAACTCGACCAATACTTGCTTGCCGTTCGGCGCTTGCCGGCCGAACTGGTCGCCGGCCTTCAAGACCTCGGCCACCACGGCTTGTTTGGCGGCGGCCTTGAGGCGCAGGTTGATGAAACCGGGTCCGGCAATCTCGAGCCCATCGACCCAGCGCTGCACGGCGGGCTGCTCACGCAGTGCATCGATCAAGGCCTGGGCCACGTCGCGCGGGTTCCTCTTCAACGGCTTGGCCAACTGCATGGCCACGGTGCATGCCAGGTCGCCATGGGCGGCCAGTTTGGGGGATTCGAAGGCCGCCGCCACGGTGGACTGCGGGCTGACCTGGAGAACAGCCGCGCCGAGCGCTTCGATCAGGTCCTGTTTCACTTGGATCATGAATCGATTCTACGTTTGGCATGCTCGCTCTTCGCCCGGGCATCGGGCGGGCGGAATAGGCGCCAAATGGCCGGTTCTTTTCGCGCGGGCGGGCAGCAGGCTCGTGCCATGATGTTTGCTTCGGCGCCTGGCCTGGCAAACCCCTCATGCAGACCTCCATCACACACCCGCTGGACCCTGTCCCCGATGGGGCGGCCATGCCCGCCCAGATCGGCAAGTACCGCGTATTGGGCCGGCTCGGAGAGGGCGCGACCAGCGAGGTCTTTCTGTGCCGCGACGACTTTCGCGGCCGCGACGTGGCGATCAAGCGGGTCCGCGTCAGCGCGGTGGGCGACCCGATGGAGGGCCGCTACTTCGAGCGTTTTTTTGCAGCCGAAGCGGCCCTGGTGGGCCAGCTGGAGCACCCGAACGTGGTGCAGATCTTCGACGCCGTGCCCGACCCGGAGCAGCCCTACCTGGTGATGGAATACGTGTCCGGCGGCACGCTGCGGCCGTACTGCCGCGCCGACCAGCTGCTGTCGCTGGAAATGATCGTCGAGATCGGCTTCAAGTGCGCGATGGCGCTGGACTACGTGTTCCGCAAGGGGCTGATCCACCGCGATGTGAAGCCGGCCAACCTGCTGGTGTCGCTGGTCAATGGCAGCGTCACCGGCGTGAAGGTCAGCGACTTCGGCAGCGCGCTCAACATGGGCTCCGACCTGACCCAGGTCCATCGGGTCGGCTCGCTGGCCTACATTGCCCCGGAACAGCTCGAAGGCAGCACGCTGGATTGCCGCGCCGACATGTATTCGCTGGCGGCCGTGATGTACCACTTGGTCGCCGGCCGCCCGCCACTCGATGCCTCGACGCATGCGGCCATGATGCATCAGGTCTATCACGCCCGGCCGGATTCACTGATGCCGCTGCGTGCCGGTGTCACCGAAGGCCTGGACGCGGTGATTCAGCGCGCGCTGGCCAAGAAGCCCGAAGAGCGCTTTCGCAACTGGGACGAGTTCGCGCAAGCGCTGGCGGGCCTGATCACCAACCGCCTGGTGCCGCGCGCGCACACCCAGGGCGTGCTCGATTCAGAACGCTTCAACCTGTTGCGCTCGCTGGAGTTCTTTGCCGGCTTTGGCGATGTGGAGTTGTGGGAAGTGGTTCACCGCGCCAAGTGGGAGCGCTTTCACTTCGGGCATGCGCTGTACCGCAGGGGCGAGGACGGGCGCAGCTTCCATGTCATCGCCCACGGTGAAGTGGAGGTGTTTCGCGAGGGGCAGCTGGTGGCGCAACTCGGCGTCGGCACCTCGGTGGGTGAAATGGCCTACCTGGCACCGAGCAAGGGCCTGCGGCGCCACGGTGCCGATGTGATCGTGGCCAAGGCCGCCACCACGATCTCGTTCACCCCCGAAACGATGGCCCAGCTCAGCCCGAGTGGCCGCCACCTGTTCGACCAGGCATTCATTCACGTGCTGGTGCGCCGGCTCCATGCGGCGCATGAATCGCTGGCCCATCCACGGCGCATTCTTTGAGATCCGCCACTGGATGCCGCAGCGCGAATAGCGTGAATCGGCCGCGCCACCGTGTCCACCGCACCACAACCCGGCGCGTTGATCCTCTTGCTGCCGGCAGGCGCCGCGTGCTCCAATCCCGGTCGGCAATCCAGCCCACTGTGCAAGCTACTTGAGGAGACCCCATGAAACATCTGTTCACCGCTCTGGCCCTTTGTGCGGCCGCCATCTCCACCTCGGCTTTCGCCAATGCCCACAAAGAGGCGCCCAACATGCAGACCAACAAGATGGGCGCGTGCAACAAGGAGGCCGCCGACAAGAAGGGCGACGAGCGCAAGGCCTTCATGAAGACCTGCCTGTCCGCCAAGAAGGCCAGCCAGCAAGACAAGATGAAGGCCTGCAACGCCGACCCCAAGGCCAAGGAAACCAAGGGTGCCGAGCGCAAAGCCTTCATGAAGGAATGCCTCAGCGCGTAGGCGCCAGCCTCGCTGCGAAAGGGGCCCGCTGAACGCGGGCTTTTTTCATGGGTGTGCCTTGGGCGTGCTCCAGTAGTTCGCGTCGCCATAGGTGTGCTTCAAGAAATCGATCCACAGCCGCACCCGCAAGGGCAGGTGCTTGGCGTGGGGGAACACCGCATAGATGCCATTCGGAGACGCCGCAAAGTCCTCCAGCACGCTGACCAACTGGCCCGCGGCGATCTCCTGCTCGACCTCCCAGGTCGAGCGCCAAGCCACCCCCATGCTCGCCAGGCACCAGTCGTGCAGCACCTGGCCGTCGCTGCAATCGAGCCGCCCGCCGGGCCGCAGGTGGGTTACCGCGCCATCGACGATGAAAGCCCAGCCGCGGGTCTGGCTGGCATCGCTGCTCAGCGTCAGGCATTGGTGGCGCATCAGGTCATTCGGGTGCTGCGGGGTGCCGGCCCGCTTCAGGTAGGGCGGACTGGCCACACACATGCGGCGGTTGTCGGCCAGGCGCACGCTGACCAGGCTGCTGTCGGGCAAGTCGCCCACCCGCACAGCGCAGTCGACGCCTTCGTTGACGATGTCCACCACCCGGTCGCTCAGGTTGAGCGACACATTCACGTCCGGATGCATGGACAGAAAGCGCGGCACCAGCGGTGCCACGTGGCGCCGCCCAAAACCGGCCGGCGCGGTGATCCGCAGGTAGCCGCTGGCCTTCACGCCGCCAGCGCTGACGCTGGCTTCCGCATTGGAAAAGTCGGCGAGCAAGCGCTGACAATCTTCGAGAAACGCACTGCCTTCGTGGGTCAGCGTGATCTTGCGCGTGGTGCGCACCAGCAATTTCACGCCCAGGCGCTGCTCCAGCGCATCGATGCGCCGGCCGATCACCGCGGGGGCCACGCCTTCTGCGTTGGCGGCCGCCGTCAGGCTGCCTTTGGTGGACACGGAGACAAATGATTCGATCTGCTTGAGCTTGTCCATGCATGAAGACTACGCTTGGCGAAGTCATTAATCAATTCTCCGCAGGCCTCGTTAACGTCCGTGAACATGCCGAATCGGAGGCTGCGTTCGCCAAAAAGAGGCTGCTACCGGC
>JANNDW010000250.1:0-3990 GCA_031378125.1 Methylibium sp.
ACAGGCCATCGCTTCCCATGCCAAAGGCTTTTTCAAGGCCGTCGGGCCGGTAGTCGTCGGCATTGATCAAACCGCCATCGGCACGCACGCGGGTCAGCATTTCGCGCACCAGCTTGCTGTCCCAGGGGCGGGTCATCAGCTCGGCCTTGGCCACCGGCGGCGTTGGCGACTCGCGGATGATGCGGATGAACTCGTCGATGTTGGCCAGCGCCACCGCCAGGCCTTCGAGCACGTGGCCGCGCTCGCGCGCCTTGCGCAGGGTGAACACGGTGCGACGGGTCACCACTTCACGGCGGTGGTCCAGGAAGACCTCGATCAGGTCTTTCAGGTTGCACAGCTTGGGCTGACCGTCGATCAGCGCCACCATGTTCATGCCGAAGGTGTCTTGCAGCTGGGTCTGTTTGTACAGGTTGTTCAGCACCACCTCGGGCACTTCGCCGCGCTTGAGCTCGATGACCACGCGCATGCCCGACTTGTCGGACTCGTCCTGGATGTGGCTGATGCCTTCGAGCTTCTTCTCGTGCACCAGTTCGGCGATGCGCTCGAGCAGATTCTTCTTGTTCACCTGATACGGAATCTCGTCGACGATGATCGACTGGCGCTGGCCTTTGTCGATGTCTTCGAAGTGGCACTTGGCGCGCATGATCACCTTGCCGCGACCGGTGCGGTAACCGTCGCGCACGCCCGCCAGCCCGTAGATGATGCCGGCGGTGGGAAAGTCGGGCGCGGGGATGATCTGCATCAGCTCGTCGATGGAAGCGTCCGGGTTCTTCAGCAGGTGGTGGCAGGCGTCGATCACCTCGTTGAGGTTGTGCGGCGGGATGTTGGTGGCCATGCCCACTGCAATGCCACCGGCGCCGTTGACCAGCAGGTTGGGCAGCCGCGACGGCATCACCAGCGGTTCTTTCTCGCTGCCGTCGTAGTTGGGCCCGAAGTCGACCGTTTCCTTGTCCAGGTCGGCCAGCATTTCATGGGCGATCTTGGCCAGCCGGATTTCGGTGTAGCGCATCGCCGCCGCGTTGTCGCCGTCCACCGAGCCGAAGTTGCCCTGGCCATCGACCAGCATGTGGCGCAGCGAAAAGTCCTGCGCCATGCGAACAATCGTGTCGTAGACCGACTGGTCGCCGTGCGGGTGGTACTTGCCGATCACGTCGCCGACGATGCGGGCCGACTTCTTGTAAGGCCGGTTCCAATCGTTGTTCAGTTCGTGCATGGCGAACAGCACGCGGCGGTGAACGGGCTTCAAACCATCGCGCGCGTCGGGCAGGGCGCGGCCGACGATCACGCTCATTGCGTAATCCAGGTATGAACGCCGCATCTCCTCTTCGAGGCTGATGGGCAGGGTTTCCTTGGCGAACTGGGTCATGCGGGATGGGGAGGCCGGGCCTGAAGAGGGTGCGGCTGAAATTGAACTGCGCGGTCACGGATTCTAATTGCCGCGCGTTGTAGCAATCACGCAACAACGACGGCGGTGCGCGGTCAACAGGGGGCCAAAATCCGGTTCCACGGGGGCCCTATGGCACAATCTGCCGTCGGTGGTCAGCACCCGTTTTTTCGGGGTTTACCAGTACTTTCCGATTCCGGTTCGGACGTTTTGCAGGACTCACTGCGCCTTCCCACGAGAGGAGAATCATGAAGAAACTGAATAAGGTAGCGTCGCTCTTTGCGTCCGCCGCCCTCGCCACGTCGATGTCCGGCGCCTTTGCGCAGGCCAACGGCGCGGACCAATGGGTGAACAGCACGGGCGTTCCATGGAAGAACGGCACCAACGAACTCTGCTGGCGTGATGCCAACTGGACTCCCGCCACCGCACACCCCGATTGTGATGGCGCGCTGAAGCCCCCGCCGCCCCCACCGCCGCCGCCCCCGCCGCCGCCCCCGCCGCCTCCGGTAGAACCTCCGGCCGCGCCGCCGCCCCCGCCTCCGCCGCCTCCGCCGCCCCCGGCGCCGGTGAGCGAGAAGGTGACCTTCGCCGCTGACGCTTTCTTCGACACTGGTAAGTCCGTGCTCAAGCCCGAAGGCAAGGCCAAGCTGGACGACATCGCCAGCAAGATGGCGGGCATCAATCTCGAAGTCATCATCGCCGTGGGCCATACCGATTCCGTTGGCGGCGACGCTTACAACCAGAAGCTGTCGGTGCGCCGTGCTGAAGCCGTCAAGGGCTACCTCACGACCAAGGGTGTTGAGAAGAACCGCGTCTACACCGAAGGCAAGGGCGAGAAGCAGCCTGTTGCCGACAACAAGACCAAGGAAGGCAAGGCGAAGAATCGCCGTGTCGAAATCGAAGTGGTCGGTACCCGCACCAAGAAGTAAAAGCTCTACCGCGCGGGCAATCGCGCTTCCTGAAACCCCGCTTCGGCGGGGTTTTTTATGGGCTTCAACGTATTCGGTACCATCAAACCATGATGATCAATGCCGACCCGCAAGAGCTCGCCAAGTTCAGCGTCCTGGCCCACCGCTGGTGGGACCCCGACAGCGAATTCCGCCCGCTGCACCAGATCAACCCGCTGCGGCTGGACTGGATCGACGCGCATGCACACCTGGCCGGAAAACAGGTGCTCGACGTGGGCTGTGGCGGCGGTATTCTCTCCGACTCGATGGCGCGGCGCGGGGCCAAGGTGCTGGGCATCGACCTGGCAGCCAAGCCGCTGAAGGTGGCGCAACTGCATGCCATGGAAGCCGGCACGGAGTCGGTGAGCTACCGCGAGGTCGCTGCCGAAGCGCTGGCAGCGGAGATGCCGGCGCAGTTCGACGCCCTCACGTGCATGGAAATCCTCGAGCACGTGCCCGACCCTTCCTCGATCGTCAATGCCTGTGCGACCTTGGTCAAGCCCGGCGGCTGGCTGTTCTTCTCCACCATCAACCGCAACCCCAAGTCGTTCCTGTTTGCCATCGTCGGCGCCGAACATGTGCTCAAGCTGTTGCCCAAAGGCACGCATGAATACGCCCGCTTCATCCGCCCCAGCGAGCTGGCGCAGTGGTGCCGCGATGCCGGCCTGGAGCTCAGCGACACGCGAGGCCTGGAATACAACCCGTTCAGTCGCCGCTACTGGCTGTCCGGCAACACCAGCGTCAACTACATGATCGCCTGCAGAAAGCCGCAATGAACCGGCGGCCGCATGCGGTCCTGTTCGATCTTGACGGCACGCTGATTGACAGCGCGCCTGATCTCGCCGGCGCGGCCAACGACATGCGAGAGGCGCGTGCATTGGAGCCGCTGCCGCTGGCGCATTTTCGGCCGATGGTGGGCTCCGGTGCCCGTGGCATGGTGGCCCGGGCGCTGGGCGTCGGCCCTGATGACGCGCAATTCCAGGCGCTGCGCGACGAGTTCTTGCAGCGTTATGAAGCGCGCATGACACGCGAGACATGCGTTTTTGCCGGCATGCAGCCGGTGCTGGCCGCTTTGTCGGCCCAGCGCGTTCCCTGGGGCATCGTCACCAACAAGGCCACCCGCTTCGGCCAGCCGCTGGTGGAGGCACTGGGTTTGCATGCCGCATCCGCCACGCTCGTGTGCGGCGACACCACCGCGCACATCAAACCGCACCCCGCACCGTTGCTGGAAGCCGCGCGCAGAATGAGCATGCAATCCCAGCACTGCTGGTACGTGGGCGATGACCATCGCGACGTGCTGGCCGGCCACGCGGCGGGAATGACCACGGTCGCCGCCGCCTGGGGCTACCTGGGCGATGGCATCCCCATCTCCGATTGGGGCGCGCATCACGTCATCCGATCCCCCGGCGAGCTCTTGAAACTGCTCGCGATGGCCTAAGATACGAAGCTCTGGGGCTGACCTGGCTTCGACGTGGGTGCGGAGTTGGAACAGGGCATGCCGAGCACCAGTTCGCTCGTAAATCCACTGGAAACAAAGTAACTGCGAACGACTCTACGTACGCTCTCGCCGCTTAAAACCGGTGAGCTTCGCAACAGTTGGCCGATGGGCTGGGCCTGAGGGGTAACCTGAAGGCTGCGAAGTCATACACATGGGCTCGC
>JANNDW010000096.1:0-2100 GCA_031378125.1 Methylibium sp.
CGCAGCCAGCGGTAGAAGGCCGAGAACGCGTGCGTCGGCGCGAAGCCTTTTTCGAACAGCAGGCGCATCGGGTCGCCTTCGTAGCCGAACGCGGGCTGGATGCCGACGAACAGGTTGCCGAAGCGTTCGCCCAGCACGAACAAGCTGCTGCCGTCGCTCTGCTGTTTGCCGGGAGCGGGGCCCCACTGGGCCTCGATTTCCTTCAGGTGCTTTTCGCGCCGCACGTGGTCATCGGCCGAAATCCTGGTGTGCACATTCGCCTGAGCGCCGTGGCGTTGTGCGTTGCCGCTGATGATGCGTTCGCGCAGGTCATCGACGTTGGCGGGGACATCGACCGTGTAGCCCTCGCGCTTCATCGCCGTCATGGTGTTGAACAGCGACTCGAACACCGACAGGAAGGCCGCCGTGCCGGTGTTGCCGGCGTTGGGCGGGAAGTTGAAGATGACGGCGGCGACCTTGCGCGTCGCTCGCTCGGAACGGCGCAGATCGACCAGCCGGCCCACGCGCGCGGCCAGCATGTCGGCGCGTTCGATGCAGCTGTGCATGTCATGCATGCCATCTTGCTCAGGGCGGGCGACGTTCTTGAACGTGCACGCATGCGCACAGCCGGTGCAGGCGATGTGCGTGGCGCTGCCGCGCCCGCCGAACACCATCGAGCCGGTGGCGCCGTCGAGTTCGGGGATGGCGACCATCATCGTGGCTTCCACCGGCAACAGGCCGCGCGGCGAACCGCCCCATTGGTCCAGCGTCTGGAACTCCACCGGTGTGACGGCGATGTAAGGCACGTCGAGCCGGGCCAGAATGTCTTCGGCCGACTTGGCGTCGTTGTAGGCCGGGCCGCCGACGAGCGAAAAGCCGGTCAGCGAAACGACGGCGTCGATGATGGGCCGGCCGCCGTTGAAGAAGAAGGCGTCGATGGCGGGGCGCGAGTCGAGCCCGGTGGCAAACACCGGCACCACGCGCAGGCCGCGTGCCTCCATCGCGGTGATCACGCCGTCGTAGTGGTCGGCATTGCCGGCCAGCAGGTAGGAGCGCATCAGCAGCAGGCCGACCGTTCCGCGCTTGCCGGTGGTGGCGACCAGCGGCAGCGCGTCCAGCGTATCCGTCAGGCGCGGCTTCATCTTCGGGTGGTAGACGCCGAGCTCGGGGTAGTCCACCGGCGCCTGCGTTTTGGCGATGCCGCGCAGGGCCTTGCGCGGGCCGTCGGCATACCGGTCCACCAGGTTGTGAACCAGGTTGGCGATGTTTTCTTCCGAGCCCGCGAGCCAGTAGTGCAGCGTCAGGAAGTACGCGCGCACGTCCTGCGCGGTGCCGGGAATGAAGCGCAGGATCTTCGGCAGCCTTCTGAGCATGCGCATCTGCTTGGCGCCGGCTGTGGCCTTGACACCGGCTTCGTCACCCTTGGCCTCGGGCTTGCCGCGCAGGCGCTTCAGGAAAGCCATCGGCCCGGTGGTCGGCGCGCCCATGTCGAACTTGCCCATGCGGGTGAGCTTCATCACCTCGGCCGCAGACATGGCGCACACCATCGCGTCGCAATGGTCGCGGCGCGCCTGCAAGGCGGGCAACACGGGCAGGAAGTGGTCTTCCATGAACAGCATGGTGGCGATGACGATGTCGCCTTGGGCAATGTCGGCCTTGCAACGCTCCAGCGCCTTGCTGTCGTCGCCCCATTCGGCAGCGGCATGCACGCTGAGGGTGAGGCCGGGCATCGCGCGAGCGAGCTTGCGGTTGGCGCGTGCGGCGGCGCTGGCGAGGTGGCTGTCCATGGTGACCAGCACCACGCGCATCGTCGGCGCGACGGTGGGGGCGGGCGCGAGCCCGAGCGCCGGGCCGTCATGGCCCTGAAGGGGCCAGCGCGTGGCCCCTGCCGGGCTCGATCCCCCCGGGGGATCGGTCAAGGTACCCCTTGAACGAGGGGCGCCATCGCTAGCGACTGAAGTGCGCTTTTGCATCGTAGAGCGTCTCGATGGTGATGACAGGAACCCCTTGTTCCTGGGCATATTTTTCAGTGTTGCGGCGGGCCTTGCCGCGCACGAAGAACGGGATCTTGCGGAGTTCTTTTTCGGCGTCGGGTGCCCACGCGGCGATCGCCGCCGCGGC
>JANNDW010000281.1:0-17827 GCA_031378125.1 Methylibium sp.
ATCGGTGGCGGCGCGGGCGGTGGCGCCGTAAAGCGTTGCCAACGCGACGGGGTTGTAGATCAGCGCAACCGCGCCGGACGCCAGCAGCGTGACGCCGGCCAGCCCTGGCATGCGAGACAGTTGCGGGCCCAGGTTCTTGACCACCACTTCCTGGTTGCCCAGCACTTCGTCCACGTGCAATGCGATGCGCTGCTGGGCACTGCGCACCACCACCACCGAGCGGGTTCTGCCGACGCTGCTCTGCGCCACCGGCCCGATCTGGAGCAGGGCCCCAAGCCAGAAGAACGGCATGGGACGCTCCCCGAGCACGAACACCCCGCTGGCATACGCCTCTTCAATTTCGGCCGGGGTGGTGCGGCGCACGATCTCGATCAGCGTGGAGGGCACCGCCACCGTGGTGTCGCCACACCGCAGCATCACAACCTGGGTCACCGCCGTGGTGAGCGGCAAGACCAGCTTGAACGACGTGCCCAGGTTCGCGGCCGTGGCGGTTTCGACCCGGCCGCCGATCGCATTCACTTCGGAGCGGACCACGTCCATGCCCACCCCTCGACCGGCCAGCTCGGTCACGGTTTCGGCGGTCGAAAAGCCAGGCGTGAAGATGAGGTTGGCCAGTTCGGCGTCGGTGTGCGACACGGCCTTGTCGACCAGGCCCATCGCCTCGCCCTTGGCGCGAATCCGCGCCAGGTTGAGGCCTGCGCCGTCGTCTCGAACCTCGACGCCGACCTCGTTGCCTTCTTGGGTCAGCATCATCGTGATCGTGCCGATCGGGTCTTTGCCCGCCGCGGTGCGCACCGGCGGCAACTCGATGCCATGGGTCACACAGTTGCGCAGCAGGTGCTCGAAGGCGCCGGTCATGCGGTCCAGCACGCCGCGATCGACTTCGATCGAGCCGCCGGTGATGTCAAGCCGAACCTGCTTGCCGGTTTCCTTTGCGGCCTGGCGGACCACGCGGTAGAGCCGGTCCGACAGGCCCTCGAACTCCACCATGCGGGTGCGCAACAAGTCGTCCTGGAGCTCGCGGGTCATGCGCGCCTGCGCGACCAGTTCGTCCTCGGTGCTTTCGAGCGAACGCTGCAATGTGCGCTGCACGGTGGCCACGTCGTTGACCGACTCGGCCATCATGCGGGTGACTTCCTGGAAGCGCGTGAACCGGTCGAACTCCAGCGGGTCGAAGGCCTGATCCGCGGCCTTGGCCGCCTCCAGCCTGGAGGTCATCTGGGTTTCGGCTTGCAACTCGATGTCGCGCAACTGCAGCCGCAAGCGCCCCAGGTTGTCGGTCAGGTCGCTCAGCGAGCCCTTGATCTGGCCCACCTCGGTTTCGATGCGCGAGCGTGTGATGCTCACCTCGCCGGCCTGGTTGACCAAACGGTCCAGCAAGGGCGCGCGCACGCGGACCGCGGACTGCGCCACGCCTTGCGAGCGCTCCGGTGCGGCCTTGGCCCCGGTGCGCGCCGGCGCAAATTGCGACCAGTCGATGCCGGGCAAATCCGTGCTCGACGGGCTGTCAGGCCGGCCTTTCGCGGCAGGCGCCAGCGGCTGCGCCAGCGCGGATTCGGGCCGCGCAGGCGTGTCCTTCGGCACCACCGCCGCCACCGGTTCTGCCTGCGGCAGCGGTGGCACCCGTTGCAATACCGAAGGCGCAGGAATGTCCTTGATCGCGCCCGCGCCGTCGGCATGGGCCTGCGCGTCGCTGGTTCGCATGGCTTCGAAAATCTGCGTCAGCGCGTCGCAATTGGCCTGCAGATCTTCGATGTCGGCGCCAACCCGGTCCGACCCGGACAAAAGATGCTCAATGCGGGTTTCAAGCCGGTGCGCCATTTCACCCAGGCGCATGGCACCCGCCAGGCGGGCCCCGCCCTTGAGCGTGTGCAGGGTGCGCATGCACGCCGACGCGTGGGCCACGTGCTCGGGCTCGACCACCCAGGCGCGCAATTGGCCGGCCAACCGAGGCAGCAACTCCAGCGCCTCTTCTTCAAAGATGGGGAACAACTCCGCATCGACCACGTCGACGGCGTCGAGATCATCTTCGATGTCGACATGCGAATGGCTGAGCGCGGCCGTCCGGGGCGCGCCCGCGGGCATTTCGGCCAGCGGCTTCAGTTCTATGAAGTCGGAGGATTCGAACGGCTGCTGCGACGACCGGAGGGCCGCGAAATCCGAATCCCGGGTCGAACGCTCGGCGCTCGCCGGCGCCGACACGGGGGCGGTGTGGGCCACCCTCGTCACCGTGGGCGTCGCGGCTGGCTGCGCAAAGGCTTGAATCAAGCGCAGCGGCTCAGCCTGCGCCGAGCTCAATTCGCCCCCGCGCGTGGACGGCGGCATGTCGGCCGCCGCGGTCACTGCCTCGAGCCGGCGCGCCGAGCTGAGTTCGTGATCGGCCAGCCGCGCCAGCAGTTTGGGCGACGCGCCGACCAGAAAGCCCGCCGCAAACTGGTGCAGCATCCGGCGGATTTCTTCCGAGGTGTCGACGAACAGGCGCGCTTCGTCCGATGTGCCCTGGCCGATGGCCTCGGAACGCATCAATGCATGCTCCAGCGTGCGGGCCAGATTGGACAGGTCGGTGAACCCGACCGTCGCCGAACTCCCGGCCAGCGAGTGGGCCAGAGAGATCGGCATCTCGCCGATGGGGCGGTGCAGCTCCATCGCCCATTCCGCGAGCTCGGTGGTCAACCGACGCGACAGCTCATCGGCCTCGTTCAGATAAATGTTGAAGAGTGGAATGCCGATCCGCAGCGGCCCGACGATCTTGATGTTCTCCGGCTCGACGGGGTCCGGGACGAGCGCGGGAAAGTCCAGCAAGGTTCCCGGCGGCCCGGAAGTCGACGCCATTGCCGGCGTGGCTTGCACGGCGGAGGCAACCGGCTCCGCGGCCGCCTGGGCAGTGATCGTCTGCGGCCCCGGGCGCGCGGACGGCGAGGCCACGGCCGCCATCGGCGACCCGGGCAGTTCGAAGTCCAGAACCAGCGGAACATCGGGCGCGGCCGGCAGCTTTGATGGCGCTGGCGCGACACCCGTTTCCGCTGCGTGCGGGGCCGCCGCGGGCGGGCTTGCCGGCATCGTCAAGGGCAGCGCGATGTCCGACGCCAGTGAAGTGCCGACTTCCTCGCGGCGCTGGTCCAGCAGCTGTACCGCGGCGGCAACCGTTGCAGCGTCGTGGCCGCCGAAGCGGTGCGTGGCGATGTCGGCAATCCAGCCGCGCAGATAGGCCAATGCCCACTGCGTGAACTCCAGCAACGGCGGGTCCGCGGGCACCTGCCCCGCCATCAGGGTGTTGTAAATTCTTTCGCAGGTCCAGGCGCCTTCGCCAAAGTCCTTCAGCCCGACCATGCGCGAACTGCCCTTGAGGGTATGAAAGGCGCGTCGAACGGTCGTCAACAAAGACAGCTCGCCGGGGCTGGCGTTCAGCGCGATCCGTGCCGCGTCGGCCGATTCCAGCACTTCGCGCGCCTCCTCCAGGAAGATCTCCCGAAGTTCGTCGCCTTCCTCCAGCGCGGGCTTGGTGCCGATGTCCACCCCGCGGGCAGGCACGGGCTCGACGCGCAAGGCCGCCACGTCCGGCCCCAAACCGACGGCATCGGAGCGGGACGAAACAAAGTCGGCCAGCGCCTCGGACAGCTTGCCGCGAACCGAATCGACATCGGCCTCGCTTTGCGCTTGCCCCAGGGCCGCCTGGGCCTTCCGGACCGTTGCGGCCAACAGGCCCTGGTCGGCCGCCATCGCTTCGTTCGAAAGGCGCTCCAGGCCCCGGGCGACCTCCGCCACGGGGGTGGCCTGGCGGCCGGCTGAAATGGCAAGTTGCTGGGCTTGCTCGATCAGGCGAGGTTCCACCGAGCGGGCGGCATCAACCGGCCCGGCGGCCCCGTCCGGCCGACCCTGCGACCTGCCCATCACCGGACTGAGCGTGCCGCTCCGCGCATCGTAGACAAACAGCGACTTGGCCATTTGCGGCTGCACACTGAGCATGTCGATCAGGAAACCCAGGGCACCCAGGTTGCCTGCGATTCGATCAAAGACGCCGGCCTGCGCAACCCGTTCGGTGTCCACCGCGGTGGAAGCCAGGCCATCGATGTCGTCCCGCATGCGCAGCAGGGCCGCCGAGGCGTGGTCCATGCCCAGCACCGAGAGCACGCCGCGCATGGCCGCCAAGTGCTTGGGCACCTGGAGCAGCGCCTTTGGCTCGGTCGGAGTGCGGAAGAACTCGTCGATCAGCTTCTCCGCGTCGGACAGGGACACCCGCAACTCCTGCACCACGCTGCCCATGGTCTGGCGGTCGGAGACGCGGCGATAGAGTTCCTCCATCCAGCCTTCGAGCGGCTCGGGCGCCTGCCCCTGGCGCGCGGTGGCGAGCCGGTCCGCCAGACGCCGCACCCTGTCTGACTGCGCCGGGTGGTTGAAGTCCGCTTCTTCGAGCACCGCCTCGATGTAGAGCAGGCTGGTGGCAACCTCCATCGCCAGCGGGGCCGGCGGGGCCGTGCCCGCGGCCTGGCTTTGTTGCATGGCACGCTGCAACTCGATCGCGAAGGTTTCGCCGAGCGGGAACAGGCGCTTGAGCGAATCGCCGACCAGCGAGAACTGCTCGGACAGGCCGGCCAGGCGGTGCATTTCACCCCCTGCCACCGCGGACCAGGATTCCTTCGCGGCCGACACGCGTTTGCGCGCCTGGGCAATCCAGGCCGGGTCGAACTGCCCCAGCGCACTGCGCGAATAGTCGACCGGCGTGTGCTGTGCCAAGCCATAGGTTTGCCGAACGGCGGACAGGCGGGTCGCCTTGTGCTGCTCGTCCGGCGTGGCGCTCTGCGCACAGAAGAACAGCAGATCATGGGCGAGCCGGCCCGACACTTCGCCGTCGCCGCGTTCGAGCGCACGGAACTGGGCCAGCAAACGCGATGCGACGCGCTTGCTGAACACGTCGACCGGCAACAAGCCGCGGGCTTGCGCTTCGAAGACGGCCGCCGCCAGCTTCCACAAAGTGGCGGTGCGGGTCTCAATGGCACCGGCGCCAAGACCGGCGCAGACCTCGCTCATGCGCGCGGCCGAGAGCAGCGGCCTGTCGTCGCGCATCAGTTTGAGCAGCTCCCGCTCGAGCAATGCGCGGGTGGCGGCATCGGTCTTGCGCGGCGCGGCCACGGAGCTTGCGGGCAGTTCGCGCCAGTGCCAGTCCATGGCCCACAGGTCGGCCGGGTGGACGCGGTCGGCACCCGCGGCCTCCAGCACCGCCCGGTATTGCGGAAACAGCGAAAGCGGCGACACCGGCTTGCCCGCCAGCATGCGGGCAAGGTAGTCGAGCAAGGCGAACGAAGCGCGCTCGACGTCTTCGATCGCCGGCAGCGTGAACGTTTCCGGTCTTGCGGCGAAGTGCAGCACCGCGGCTTCGCTGGCCCGCATGACCGTGGACGCGGCGCGCAGACCCACCAACTCCAGCGCGCCCACGCCTTGGTGAAGCTGCACCCGAGCGCTGCGCAGAATGGCCGGATCAACGACATCGACATCCGAGACGCCGAGCGCCTCGGATTCCTTGAGGTGGCGCCGCAAAGCCTTGTGGGACGCCTCCAACGACCGCCGCAACTCGTCATGAACCCAGGCCAGGGCGCTCAGATCGTCGATTGGCTCACTCATCTTTTCGCTCATGGTTGGCTTGTCATCGCGGGCGCTGCGCCCACTGCCTGGGGCGTCAGGATCGGACGTCGTGCTCGGCGCCGTCGATCAGCTGATCTTGAACCGCGCCACCGACTCTTTCAGTTCCTCTGCGGTCTTGGACAGTTCTCGCACCAGGCCAGCGGTTGAACGGGTGCCCTCTTCGGTCTGTTCGGTCACCGCGAAAATATGCTGGATGTTGGCCGCCACCACGTTGGCCGATTGTGCTTCGCTCAAGGCCTGGTTCGAAATCTGCCCGATCAGCTCGGCCAGCTGGCGCGAAACGCGGTCGATTTCGCCCAGAGCGGTACCGGCCGCGTCGGACAAGCGCGCGCCTTCGACCACACCCTGGGTGGAACGCTCCATCGCGCCGACCGCATCCTGGGTGTCGGTCTGAATGGTTTTGACCAGCACCGCAATCTGCCGCGTCGCATCGCCCGAGCGTTCTGCGAGTCGCTGCACTTCCTCGGCCACGACCGAGAAGCCGCGGCCGGCATCGCCTGCCGAGGCCGCCTGAATGGCGGCATTCAGCGCCAGCACGTTGGTTTGCTCGGTGATGTCGGAGATCAGCTCGGTGATCTCGCCGATCTCTTGCGACGACTCGCCCAGCCGCTTGATGCGCTTAGAGGTTTCCTGAATCTGGTCGCGAATCGAGTTCATGCCGCCGATGGTGTTTTGCACCGCCCGCAGGCCCGACTCGGCCGCTTGCAGCGACTGCCGCGCGACCAGCGCACTTTCCTGGGCTTGCGCCGACACATCGTTGATTCGACCGGCCATTTGAAGCACCGACTCGCCGGTGTCGCGGATCTCGCGCAACTGCTCGGTGGACGCGGCCAGCAACTCGGTCGAGTTGGCCTCCACCTGCGCGGTGGTCTCGGTCACCCGGCCGACCGTGCCTTGCACCTGGGTCACCAGCGTTCTCAACTCCTCCACCGTGTAGTTCACCGAGTCGGCAATCGCGCCGGTGATGTCTTCGGTCACCGTGGCCTGCTGGGTCAGATCGCCCTCGGCCACCGTCTGCAACTCGTTCATCAACCGCAGAATGGCAGCCTGGTTGGCATCGTTGACGCGCTTGGCTTCCTGCTCCTGGCGCTGGGCTTCGAGCCGTTGGTTCTGAGCCAGTGCGGCTTGGCCGGCCTGGGCTCTCACGTACAGGCGCAGAAAACCCGCGCCGCCGGCCAGCAGCAACAAGGCGGGCAGCAACAGCAGGGCCAGATTCAGCGCGCTGAAGCCGGAGACCTTGGTGAGACCTTGCTGCACCGCTTCCAACCCGGTTCGAAGCGGTTCGCTATCGGCAACGATGGAGACCTGCGCCTCGCGCGCCGCCACCATGCCTTGCAGGTTGCCCAGGATCGAACCGGCCTGGGTGCGGGTCTCGTCGTAGAGCTTCAGCAGCGCGGCAAGGCGCTCCTTGGTTTCCGGATCTCGCGTGCCTGGCAAGCGCAGTTCCGGATTGCCGTTGGCCAAGCCCTGGGCCAGTTCACGAAATGAGTTCAGATCCTTGCCAAGCAGGAAGACCGCCTCCGGGCTCACGCCTTCCAGCGTGACGAATTCGTTCGAGCTTTTCCCGATGCGCTGGGTCAACATCACCAACTGGCCGGCCGCCGACAACTCGGCCGGCGTCGCGTTCTGTTGCAGCTTCAGCGACGAGATGGTTTCGGCAATTTCGAGCAGGTCGGCGGACTGGCGGTTGATCGTCTTCAGGGACTCGCCCACCTGGGTCAGGACCTTTTGCTGCCCGATGATCGTGTTGGCGTTCTTCTCGGCACGGTCCACCAGAGGCAACACGGCATCCAGCGATTCCTGCACCGCCAACGGCGCGGCGGCCAAGGAGCCGTCGCCGGTCTTCAGGCCGCGCACGTTGCGGGCCAGAACCTCGACACTCTCGCGCACCTCCGGGAAGGCCCGCGGGCTGCCCACCAGCGCCTGCGAAACGGATTTCGCAAGCCGCTGCGACTGCATCAACGCCTGACCATTGGCGCCCACCTGCGCCGAACCGTTGCTCGCCGAGTTCAAGGAGAACAAGGTCATCAGAACCAGCCCGAGCAACCCCAGCGCGATACAGCCGACCAGAATGCGCCGCTGCTCGTCCACGGGCCGGTTGCCAATCAGCGGCAAACCCGATCCCGCCGGAGCCGCGAGCGAATCTGGCGGCGCCAGTCGCGATTCGGAGAAGTCGGCCATTCCGGAGGGTGCGGCCTCAGAGATGATCGAAGAGTCGAAGTTGCCCGAAGGCGTCTGCGTGGACATGTCGAACCGAGCCGCGCCGGCCGCGGCGGGAGCCACCAACTGGACGATTTCAGCGCCGGTCGCGCCGGTCGCGCCGGTCGCGCCAGCCGCGCCGGCGAACGCGCGCTCGACCCGCAGGCCAGGCGGCAGGGCGTCCTGGCCCGAGTCGGTGGCGGGCTTTTGGCCCAATGCCCGTATCTTGTTCAGGAAGCTCATAGATCCCTCATGCAATCGTATTCTGGTGAGCCTGCGGCCATGCGGGGGCGGGTCAGCCCACGATCCTCAGGAAGGCTTCATCGCTGGCCAGTTCAGCCAGATTCAGTTCCTGCCACAAGCGTCCCGCGGCATCGCGGTAGCGCAGACCGACAAAGCCGGGGCGCGCGGTCTGGTCGTCGGGTTCAGGTGTCAATTGATCTTCACTGCGCAGCCCGGAAAGGCGGTCCACCAGCAAGGCGCAGTTGAGCTCGAACCTAGGGTTGAAGCCGACCAGCCGCGCTTGATCGCGGTTCACGTCGCCAGACTTCACTCCGAGGAATGCCGCCAGGTCGACGACGCCATGCAAATGCCCCCGCAAACTGGACACGCCGACAAACCAGCGGTGCGTATGGGGCACGGCTTGCAAGGGCGCCAGCGGGAAGATTTCGCCTGCCTCGCGCAGTGGAAACAGGAACCCCCGCGCGCTGCACTCAACCGCCAGCCACGACTTGCCACGCTCCTGGGTCCGGGCGGCGGACAGCCGCTCGGCCAGCCGGGTTTGGAGTTCGCGCAGCGCTTCCTTGTTGGCCATTCACTGTGTCCGTCGGGGTGGTCTTGGCAGGGTGCTCTTGCCGAACGCCAAGGGGGACAAATCAATCGAAGGCACGAATCTTGGCGGCCAGTTCGTCGCCATCCACCGGTTTGACAATGTAGTCGCGCGCGCCCTGGCGCATGCCCCAGACCTTGTCGGTTTCCTGGTTCTTGCTGGTGCACATGATCACGGGGATCTTGGAAAAGCGCGGATCCCGTGTGATGGCGCGCGTCAGCTGAAAGCCGTTCTGTCCCGGCATGACCACGTCCATCAGCACCAGATCGGGGGTTTCTTCGCCCATGCGCCGCATCGCTTCGTCGGCGTTTTCCGCCGTGCGCACCGCGTAGCCGCGCTTGCCCAGCAACTCCGAAAGGTGGTGCAACTCGGTTTTTGAGTCATCCACCACCAAAATTTTCTGAATCGTCATGGTCTTGTCCTCAACACTGCGCCCGCTTGCGCGGCGCTCGTCAACGCTCGGAAAGGCGGCTCACAGCATCGCACCCCATCGCCACACATCAGGAAACCCGTCGGTGCTGCTGAACCGCCTGCAGGAGCTGGTCTTTGGTGAAAGGCTTGGTCAGGTAGTCTTCGGAGCCGACCATGCGCCCGCGCGCCTTGTCGAACAATCCGTCCTTGGATGACAACATGATCACCGGCACCCCCGAGAACCGGGCGTTTCGCTTGATGATCGCGCAGGTTTGGTAGCCGTCCAGGCGCGGCATCAGGATGTCGCAGAAGATGAGGTCGGGGTCGTGGTCGTTGACCTTGGCCAACGCATCGAAACCGTCTTCGGCCAGCAGCACTTCGTGGCCACCCTGCTTCAGGAAAATCTCCGCACTGCGGCGAATGGTGTTGCTGTCGTCAATGACCAGCACCTTGATGCCGAGGGCGCCGGCTGGGGCTTCGTTGCTCACCGAGCATTCTCCTCAACAACTCAGGCCGCGCGCTGAGTCAATCCGCGTTGTGGGTCAGATCTGGACCATCTCGAAGTCCTCCTTGCGGGCACCGCATTCCGGACAGGTCCAGTTCATCGGCACCGCTTCCCACGCAGTACCCGGTGCAATGCCGTGTTCCAAGTCTCCGGCCGCCTCGTCGTAGATCCATCCGCAAATGAGGCACATCCAGGTTCTTGGCTCGCTCACACTGCCTCTTCGGGTTTACTACAATGGAGCCAGATTGTAGCGAGGCCAACTTCCGGAAACTGTTGTCCTCGCGGGTACATGAGCCACATACTTCACGTTTGGCTAGAGGTTGGCAGGCGACCCATCACCCCCCCTTGCGCAGCTTCGGACCCCTTCTCCATGACCTCAGAAACACCCAGCACAGACAGCGGTGTCAGCCCGCTGCAAGAACAAACCGCACCGGTCTGCGTCATGAGTTTCAACGCCAGTGATGCGAGCGGCGCCGGGGGCACCGCGGGCGATGTCGCAACCATCGCGGCGATGGGTGCGCATGCGTTGCCGGTGGTGACCAGCATCGTGATGCGCGACACGGCCGAAGTGTTCGACCAGCATGTCATCGACGCCGAAGTCATTGTCGAACAGGCGCGCAATGTGCTTGAAGATGTGACCATCGGTGCGTGGAAGGTGGGCTTCCTCGGCTCGGCCGAAGGTGTCAGCGCAGTGGCCGAGGTGCTGTCGGACTATCCCGATGTGCCGCTGGTGGCCTACTTGCCCAATTTGTCATGGATCGAAGAGGATGCGCAGCAGGCCTACCTCGACGCGTTCCGCGAATTGGTGTTGCCGCAAACCGAAGTGCTGGTCGGCAGCCACCAGACCCTGACCAACTTTTTGCTCCCCGACTGGGAAAGCGATCGGCCCGCGTCGCCGCGTGAACTGGCGGTGGCCGCCGCCGAACATGGCGCGAGCTTCGTGCTCGTCACGAGTGTTCCACTGCCGGACCAGTTCCTGGACAACGTGCTCGCGTCGGCGCAAGGCGCGATCACGGGTGAGAAGTTCGAACGATTCGAAGTCAGCTTCGTCGGTGCGGGAGACACGCTGTCGGCCGCGCTCGCCGCATTGCTCGCGGCCGGCGCCGAATTGCATGCCGCGGTCGGCGAAGCGCTGGCCTTCCTCGACCAGGCTCTGGACGCCGGTTTTCGGCCCGGCATGGGCAATGTGATTCCGGACCGTTTTTTCTGGGCCTTGCCGGCTGGCGATGACGAGGATCCTGACAGCCCCGGTGAAGCCGACGACAGCAGCCCACCCAAGAACCCCCGCCATGTCCACTGAAAACTCCAACCGGGCACGGCACCACGACGGCGTTGTCCGCACCAACGCACAGCTCTTCGAGCGCGCTCAGCGCGTCATCCCTGGCGGTGTCAATTCGCCGGTGCGTGCGTTCCGGGCGGTCGGCGGAACGCCGCGCTTCATCGCGCATGCGCAGGGGGCGTACCTGTTCGACGCCGAAGGCCGGCGCTACATCGACTACATCGGTTCCTGGGGTCCGATGATCCTGGGCCACGGGCATCCGGCAGTGCTGGAAGCGGTGCATCGCGCGGTCGATGAAGGCCTGTCGTTCGGTGCGCCGACCGAGCGGGAAATCGAGCTCGCCGAGGAAATCCTCTCGCTGGTGCCCAGCATGGACCAGGTGCGGCTGGTGAGCTCCGGCACCGAAGCGGCGATGAGCGCGCTGCGGCTGGCGCGCGGCGCCACCGGGCGCAGCAAGATCATCAAGTTCGAGGGCTGCTACCACGGCCATGCCGATGCGCTGCTGGTCAAGGCCGGCTCCGGCCTGGCCACCTTCGGGCACCCCACCAGCGCTGGCGTGCCGGCCGAGGTGGTGCAGCACACGCTGGTGCTGGAGTACAACAACGTCCACCAACTCGAAGAAGCGTTTTCGCTGCACGGCCGCTCGATTGCCTGCGTGATGATCGAACCGATTGCCGGCAACATGAATTTTGTGCGCGCCGGGGTGCCGTTCATGCGCCGCCTGCGCGAGCTGTGCACCGAACATGGCACGCTGTTGGTGTTCGATGAGGTGATGTCGGGTTTCCGCGTTGCGCTGGGCAGTGCCCAAAGCCTGTACGCCAAGGCGATCTTGGGTTTCGAGCCCGACATCAGCGTGTTCGGCAAGGTGATCGGCGGCGGCATGCCGCTGGCCGCATTCGGTGGCCGGCGCGCGGTGATGGAGCAGCTGGCGCCGCTGGGCGCGGTCTACCAGGCCGGCACGCTGTCGGGCAACCCGGTCGCCACGGCTTGCGGGCTGGCCACGCTGCGGGAGATTCGCAAACCCGGGTTCTTCGAGGCTTTGTCATCGAGCACGCGTGCCTTGCTCGAAGGGATTCTGGCCGCCGCCAATGACTGCGGTGTGCCGATGGTGGGCGACAGCGAGGGCGGCATGTTCGGCTTCTTCTTTGCCGATCGGCTGCCGCGGAACTATGCCGCCGTGATGGCCACCGACAAGGAGCGTTTCAATCGCTTCTTCCATGCCATGCTGGAGCAAGGCGTGTACTTCGCGCCGGCGATGTACGAGGCCGGCTTTGTCAGTTCGGCCCACAGCGCCGACGACATCGCCGCGACCGTCGGCGCCGCACGCCAGTCGCTGCGCTGAGCGCCTTGAGCACGCGCGCGGCGCGCTGCCGTCTGACTCCTGGAATGCATTGATGCACCTTCACATTCTCGGCATCTGCGGCACGTTCATGGGGGGTCTGGCGGCGCTGGCGCGTGAAGGCGGGCACCGGGTCACCGGCTGCGATGCCAACGTCTACCCGCCGATGAGCGAGCAGCTGCGAGCGCTGGACATCCAACTGATCGAGGGCTTCGGCGCCGACCAGTTGAAACTCCAGCCCGACCTGTTCGTCATTGGCAATGTGGTCACCCGCGGCAACCCGCTGATGGAGGCCATCCTCGACGCCGGCCTGCCCTACACCAGCGGCACGCAATGGCTTGCGGAACACGTGCTGCGCGGTCGACATGTTCTTGCCGTGGCCGGCACGCACGGCAAGACGACGACCACGGCCATGCTGGCCTGGATTCTCGAATGCGCCGGCTTGCGGCCCGGCTTTCTGGTCGGCGGCGTGCCACTCAACTTTGCTGTCTCGGCGCGCCTGGGGAATGCCGTCACTGCACACTCGAACGCCACGCGGGAGCCTTTCGTCATCGAAGCCGACGAGTACGACACGGCCTTCTTCGACAAGCGCAGCAAGTTCGTCCACTACGGAGCGCGCACCGCGATCCTGAACAACCTGGAACTCGATCACGCCGACATCTTCGAGAATCTGGCCGCGATCGAGCGGCAGTTCCATCACCTGGTTCGCACGCTGCCGTCCACAGGCCGGCTGGTGGTGAACGCACGCGACGAAAGCCTGCAGCGCGTGCTGGCCATGGGCTGCTGGAGTGAAGTGCAACGCTTCGGCGGCCGCAAAGAAGAGCCCGGCGCGCTGCGCGCGCGCGGCGAGCCGCACAGCTTTGACGTGCTGCGTGGCAGCCTGAAGATCGGGCGGGTCGAGTGGGCCTTGCTCGGCGAGCACAACCAGCTCAACGCACTGGCGGCCATCGCGGCGGCCGAACATGTGGGTGTGACACCCGACGCCGCCAGCAAGTCGCTGGCAACGTTCACGAACGTGCGCCGGCGCCTGGAGCTGCGTGGCGAAGCGGGCGGCGTCAAGGTCTACGACGACTTCGCGCACCACCCGACGGCGATGCGCAGCACCATCAACGGCCTGCGTCGCAAGGTCGGCCCGCAGCGCATCCTGGCCGCGTTCGAGCCGCGTTCCAATACCATGAAGCTCGGTGCAATGAAGGCGCTGCTGCCGTGGGCGCTGGAAGAGGCCGACCTGTCGTTTTGCCACAGCGCCGGCCTGGGCTGGGACGCGGCCCAGGCGCTGGCGCCGATGGGTGCGCACGCACTGGTGTGCGACAGCGTCGACACGCTGGTGGCCAAGCTGGTGGCCAGCGCGCGTCCGGGCGACCACATCCTGTGCATGAGCAACGGCGGGTTCGGTGGCGTGCACGGCAAGCTGCTGGAGGCGCTGGCGCGCTCGCTGAAGTGAGCCCCCCAGTCGCTGCGGTGACCATCACCCACCTGCTCTACCTGCACGGGTTTCGATCGTCTGCGCAGTCGATGAAGGCGCGCCAGGTGACCGCCTGGGTCAGCGCAAACCGTCCTGATCTGGTCTGGTGGTGCCCACAACTACCACCGTCCCCGCGCGAGGCGATGGACATGTTGTTCGCGCGGCTGATGGCCTGGCCTGCCGGGCAGATGGCAGTCATCGGCAGCTCGCTCGGCGGCTTCTATGGCTGCGTTGTCGCCGAGCGGTTTGGCTGCCCGGCCGTGCTGCTCAACCCCGCGGTCGACCCGGCGCAAGACCTCACACGGCACATCGGTGAAACCACCGCCTGGCACAGCAACGAACGCTTTTTCTTTCGGGCCGAGTTCATCGCCGAGCTGCGCGCGATGACGCCGCTGGCGCTGACCGACCCGCAGCGCTACTTCGCGGTCATTGCCAAGGGCGACGAGGTGCTCGATTGGCGCGCCATGACCGCGCGCTGCGCCGGCTGCAAGATCAAGCTGCTGGAAGGCGGCGACCATGCGCTGAGCGATTTCAGCGTGCACCTGCCAGACGTGATCGAGTTCCTGGCGCTCAAGGCCCCGCGTCACCAGGTGACCAGGGTATAGATCACCCGGCCCCAGATCTCCACGTTGAACCAGAACAGCAAGGCCACCGTGGCCAGGCGCCGGAACCGGCCCGCCAGTTCGATCCAGCGCTCCTCGTCCCGGATCGCGAACATCAAGACGCCGAGCACCGAGATGCTGACCAGGCCCAAGGCCAGCACACCAATGATCCAGCGAAAAACAGTCATGCGGCGATTCTCACAGGACCATGGCCATGCGCTCGAGGATGAGCACGGCAAAAAAACCCAGCGCGGCGATCAGCGTCCACTTGAGGATGCGAACCGCCCACGAACGATAGCGCCGCTGCCCGGTGCCGATGAACATGGCAAAGCTCAGTACACCGGCCGCCAGCAACAGAAGAATGATCCACCGGGCGATCAACACAGCGCTGTTTTACGCGTTCACCAGGCCGGCGCCAGTTCGGCCAGGCCGGCCGGCGCCTGCGCCGCATCGTCGAAGCTGACGAGCGCGTAGGCTGTCTTGTCGTCGAGCAGCGCGCGCACCAGCTTGTTGTTCAATGCATGGCCCGACTTGAAAGCGCTGTAGGCCGCCAGCAGCGGACGGCCGGCCAGGTACAGGTCGCCAATGGCGTCGAGAATCTTGTGCTTGACGATTTCGTCGTCGTACCGAAAGCCGCCGCTGTTGAGCACCTTGTAGTCGTCCATCACGATCGCATTGTCCATGCTTCCGCCCAGCGCCAGGCCGCGCGAACGCATCATCTCCACATCTTTGGTGAAGCCGAAGGTGCGGGCGCGGGCGATTTCGCGCTTGTACAGGCCCGAGCCCATGTCGAACTCGACGCGCTGGCCGGTCTGGTTGACGGCAGGGTGGTCGAACTCGATCTCGAAGCTGAGCTTGTAACCCTCGAACGGCTCCAGCCGTGCCCACTTGAGGCTGGCGCCCTCACCCTCGCGCACCTCCACGGTCTTGGTCACGCGCATGAAGCGCTTCGGTGCCGGCTGCAATTGAATGCCCGCGCTTTGCAGCAGGAACACGAACGACGCCGCCGAGCCATCCAGGATGGGCACCTCTTCGGCGGTGATGTCCACGATCAGGTTGTCCAGCCCCAGCCCGGAACAGGCCGAGAGCAAGTGCTCGACCGTCTTGACCGTGGGCCCGCCGGGGGCTCCATCGGCCGACAAGGTGGTGGCCAGGCGCGTGTCGCAAACCCCATGCGCGCGGGCCTGAATGTCCACCGCGGTGGGCAGGTCCACACGACGGAACACCACGCCGGTGTCGGGTGGCGCGGGGCGCAAGGTCAGCTCCACCCGCTGGCCGCCGTGCACGCCCACGCCCACCGCGCGGGTGATGGACTTGAGGGTGCGCTGGGCGAGCATGGCCGATTCTAGAAGCGGCCGACGACGTTGCAGCAGTGCCACCATTTCACCTCCCTCCCTGCCGGCAGGGCAAAGCTTCGCTTCGCTGATTCCCGCTCTCCTTCAAGAGGGAAGGAGTGAGCGGCAGGTCTGCGGCTCGGCACCTGGCCCCACGATGGGCGGCCATCAAGCAACGACTCACACCCGGGTTTCCCGGGAGTCGAGTCGGCGCCCCTTGGGGGCAGGAGTGAGCGGCAGGTCTGCGCCCCGGCCCCTGGCCCCCCACGATGGGCGGCCATCAAGCAACGACTCACGCCCGGGTTTCCCGGGAGTCGAGTCGGCGCCCCTTGGGGGCAGGAGCGCAGCGACTGGGGGGCTCCATTCAATCGGCTTGTTTTCTGAGAAAGGCTGGAATCTCGATCTCGTCCATGCCGTTGCTGACCAGCGCATCCACCTTGGCCGCCGCGGTGCGGCCGTTGCGCCAGACGCTGGGCGTGTTCAGCGCGGTGTAGTCGTGCTGCTGCGCGCCCTGGTGCACCGGGTGCGTCAGGATCGGCAGGCCGTCGGTGCCGGTGCGCAGCGCGGGCGCGCTGTGCACCACGCTGATCGGCGTCTGCTGGCGCTTGGCGGAGCTGAGGCCGGTGGCGATGACCGTCACGCGCAGCTGGTCGCCCAGCCCTTCGTCGTAGGCGGTGCCGTAGATCACATGCGCATCGTCGGACGCGTAGCGGCGAATCGTGTTCATCACGTTGCGCGACTCGGACAGCCTGAAGGTGGTGCGGTTGGCCGCAATCAGCACCAGCACCCCACGCGCGCCGGACAGGTCGATGCCCTCAAGCAAGGGGCACGCCACGGCGGACTCGGCGGCCTTGGCGGCACGGTCGGGCCCGCCGGCCGTGGCCGTTCCCATCATCGCCTTGCCGGGCTCGCTCATCACCGTCTTCACGTCCTCGAAGTCGACGTTGACCAGACCCGGAATGTGGATGATGTCGCTGATGCCGCCGACCGCGTTTTTCAACACGTCGTTGGCAAACGCGAAAGCCTGGTCTTGCGTCACGTCGTCGCCCAGCACATCGAGCAGCTTGTCGTTCAAGATCACGATCAGCGAGTCGACATTGGCCTCCAGCTCGGCCAGGCCGGCATCGGCCGACTTCATGCGGCGCGGCCCCTCGAACTCGAACGGCTTGGTCACCACGCCCACCGTCAGGATGCCCATTTCACGCGCCACGCGTGCGATCACCGGCGCCGCGCCGGTGCCGGTGCCGCCGCCCATGCCGGCGGTCAGGAACAGCATGTGCGCGCCTTCGATGGCCTGGCGGATGCGGCCCTCGGCCTCATCGGCCGCCGAACGCCCGACCTCGGGCTTGGCGCCCGCTCCCAGGCCGCTGGTGCCGAGTTGAATAAGCTGGTGCGCGGCCGAACGGTTGAGCGCCTGCGCATCGGTGTTGGCGCAGATGAACTCCACGCCCTGAACGCCTTGCGTAATCATGTGCTCGACGGCGTTGCCGCCGCCACCGCCCACCCCCATGACCTTGATCTGCGTGCCGAGGTCAAATTCTTCGATCATTTCGATGGTCATTTCAATTCTCCAATCCTGATTTGCAGTTGCCGTATCGGTGTTGATTCATGTGTTTGTTCATGTCGTGCCTCATCTCAAGCGCTGTCGCGCGTGTTTGCCTCGGTTCCTGCGGCGCGCGCGCCAGGCCAAGGTCTTGTGGTGCTCCGCCCGCGGCGGGCCGCGGATGGCGCTGCGATGGCAGAGCGTGTGTTCGTCTTGATTCATGTTCAAGCTCCTGCCCGTTCAGAAGTTCCCGAGGAACCAGTCCTTCACACGCCCGACCAGGGTCTTGACCGACCCCGCTTGCTGGGCCGCCCGCAGGCCGCGTGCCTGGCCCAGGCGCGCCTCTTCCAGCAAGCCCATCACGGTGGCCGAGCGCGGGTTGGACACCATGTCGTGCAGCGCGCCGTGGTAGGTCGGGTTGCCACGCCGCACCGGCTTCAAGAAGATGTCTTCGCCCAGCTCCACCATGCCCGGCATCACCGCCGCGCCGCCGGTGATGACGATGCCGGAGGACAGCAGTTCCTCGAACCCGCTTTCGCGAATGACCTGGTGCACCAACGAGTAGATTTCTTCGACGCGCGGCTCGATCACCCCGGCCAGCGCCTGGCGGCTCAGCATGCGCGGCGCGCGGTCGCCCAGGCCCGGCACTTCGAGCTGCTCGCTCGGGTCGGCCAGCAGTTG
>JANNDW010000357.1:0-2389 GCA_031378125.1 Methylibium sp.
CCACTCGGCGATGTCGCCCATCACCTTGAGGCTGAACTCGGTCGAGAAGATGCAGGTGTTCTGGCCCTGGTCTTCCTTCAGTATGTCGGCCTGCACCGTGCCGCGCACGTTCTCTTCGACCCACTCGGTGATCTTTTCAGCTTCGTCGTCGGTCGGTTCGCGGCCGTTGTCAGCGCGAAACTTGTCCAGGTTCTGGTCGATGGCGGTGTTCATGAACATCGCCAGGATCGTCGGCGCAGGGCCGTTGATCGTCATGCTCACGCTGGTTGACGGGTGCGTCAGTTCGAACCCGCCGTAAAGCACCTTCATGTCGTCGAGCGTGGCGATCGAGACGCCGGAGTTGCCGACCTTGCCGTAGATGTCGGGCCGCAAGTCGGGGTCGTTGCCGTACAGCGTGACGCTGTCGAAAGCCGTGCTCAAGCGTTTGGCCGGCGTGCCGGCCGACAGCAATTTGAAGCGCCGGTTGGTGCGGAACGCATCGCCTTCGCCAGCGAACATGCGCGTCGGGTCTTCGCCTTCGCGCTTGAAGGCGAAGGTGCCGGCGGTGTACGGGAAACTGCCCGGCACGTTGTCCAGCAGCAGCCATTTCAGCAGTTCGCCGTGGCATTCGTAGGCCGGCAATGCGACCTTGCGGATCTGGTTGCCCGACAGCGTGGTGTGGGTGAGTGTGGTGCGGATTTCCTTGTCGCGAATCTTCACCACGTACTCGTCGCCGGCGTACACACGCTGCATGTCAGGCCACATTGCCAGCAGCTTCTTCGACTGCGCATCGAGCTTCGCTTCGCGCACCGATGCCAGGTCGGCCACCGCCTCGACGGCGCGGTGCCGCTCAGGCTTGTCGGTCTGCAACATCGCCGCTGTCGCACGCAATTGCTGCACCTCGCGCGCCGCGCGGCTTTGCGCCACCGCGCGGGCCTTGTAGCCGCGCACGCTGTCGCTGATGTCGGCCAGGTAGCGCACCCGCGCGCCAGGCACGATGGGCACCTGGTGCGTGCTGTGGCGCGTGTTCGCGGCCGGCAGGCGGCCCTCGCTGAGCTGCAAGCCAAGGCTCAGCAGCCGCGGCTTCAGCGCCTGGTACAGCGCCGTCACGCCGTCGTCGTTGAAGCGGCTGGCCATGGTGCCGAACACCGGCATGGCTTCGGGCGATGTCTTCCAGGCCTCCTTGTTGCGCTGCACCTGCTTGGCCACGTCGCGCAGCGCGTCGGCCGCGCCCTTGCGGTCGAACTTGTTGATGGCCACGAATTCGGCGAAGTCGAGCATGTCGATCTTCTCGAGCTGGCTGGCGGCGCCGAACTCGGGCGTCATCACGTACATCGGCACGTCGACCAGCGGCACGATGGCCGCATCGCCCTGGCCGATGCCGCTGGTCTCGACGACGATGAGGTCGAAGCCCGCCGCCTTGCAGGCCGCCAGCACGTCGGGCAAGGCCTGGCTGATCTCGCTGCCGAAGTCGCGCGTGGCCAGCGAACGCATGAAAACACGCGGGCCAGAACTTGAAACGCCGTCCTGGTCGGCCGGCTTGGACCACGGGCTGATCGCATTCATGCGGATGCGGTCGCCGAGCAGCGCGCCACCGCTCTTGCGCCGCGACGGGTCGATCGAGATCACCGCAATCCGCAGCGCATCGTCCTGGTCCAGACGCAGCCGGCGGATCAGCTCGTCGGTCAGGCTCGACTTGCCTGCGCCGCCGGTGCCGGTGATACCGAGCACGGGCGTCGTTGATGCCGCCGCGGCCTTGGTCAACGCGGCTTTGAAGCCCGCATCGATGCGGCCGTTTTCCAGCGCCGTGATGGCCTGCGCCAGCGCACGCCAGGCGGCGTCGCTATGACCCTGCAGCGCTGCGGCGTTGGCGGGTGCATAGGGCGACAGGTCTTGGTCGCAGCGCATCACCATTTCGCCAATCATGCCCTGCAGCCCCATGCGCTGGCCGTCTTCGGGGCTGTAGATGCGCGTCACGCCATAAGCCTGCAGCTCGCGGATTTCGGCCGGCACGATGACGCCGCCACCGCCGCCAAACACCTGGATCTGTTCACCGCCGCGCTGCCTGAGCAGGTCGACCATGTACTTGAAGAACTCGACGTGGCCGCCCTGGTAGCTGCTGATGGCAATGCCTTGCACGTCTTCCTGCAGCGCCGCGGTGACGATCTCGTCGACCGAGCGGTTGTGGCCGAGGTGGTTGACCTCGGCCCCCATGCCCTGCAGGATGCGCCGCATGATGTTGATCGCCGCGTCATGGCCATCAAACAGGCTGGCAGCGGTGACAAAGCGCACCTTGTGCGTGGGGCGGTAGTGGGCCAGGGCTTTGTGTTCAGCCGAGAGGTCGGTCATGGCGGTGTCCGATGCGAAGACGGGGCGGTTCGAAGGCTCAAAAACCGCACCCGCTTGACGT
>JANNDW010000359.1:0-4812 GCA_031378125.1 Methylibium sp.
GACCTGCGCCTTTTTCCGAAGGAAGACAAGGAGCGCTTTGTGCGCGCGGTCTCCAAGGGCGTGCGCGCGATGCCGGCCTGGGAAGGCATCGTCAAGCCCGAGGAGATCGACGCGATCTGGGCTTACGTCGGTGCCGTCAACGGCTGGGGCGTGGCCCAGGCGCCGAAGTAGAGACCACAGGATCCGCCTCAGGGTGAGCGACTCCATCCACGCGCCGGGAGTCAACGAATTTCGTCTTTCGCCGGCTCCGCTCAGCCCTGCGGCCGGATGTTCTGGTTGACTTGAAACAAGTTGCCCGTTCCTCTGCACCACAAGATGGTGGGGCGGCGTTCAAGCGCCCAAGCGGTGACTCAACGCGAATCAAGCACCTGCGGCCCATCCAGCCAGCGCCATTGACCGGGTGCCAGATCGGCCGGCAAGGCCAGCGCCCCGAAGCGGCTGCGGTGCAGCGTCTCGACCCGGTTGCCCACCGCGGCGATCATGCGTTTGACCTGGTGGTACTTGCCTTCGGTGAGCGTCAGGCTCAGGCTGCATTCAGCGCTGATGTCGCACGCTGCGGCGCGCACCGGCACCGGGTCGTCCAGCAACTTGACACCGGCCAGCAGCTGCTTGATCTGCTTGTCGTCGACGGGGTGTTTGCAGCCCACCTCGTAGACCTTGGGCACATGGTGCTTGGGGGAGGTGAGGCGGTGGATCAGCGCGCCATCGTCGGTCAGCAACAGCAGCCCGGTGGTGTCTTCGTCGAGCCGGCCGACGGCTTGCACATCGCGCCGGCGCAAGGGGCCGGGCAGCAGGCTGTACACGCTGGGGTGGTGCTTGGGCTTTTGCGAACACTCGTATCCCGCCGGCTTGTTCAGCACGATCAGCGCCTTCGCGTGGTACGGCCACAGCTCACCGCGCACACCGAACACCAGGCCCTCGGGGTTGACCTCGGCAAACGGGTCGTCGCACACCTGGCCGGCCAGCGCGACATGGCCGGAGGCGATCAGCCCCTCGCACTCGCGGCGTGCCCCCATGCCCTGCGAGAACAGCACTTGCGCCAGCTTCATGCTGGTCGGGCCGACGCCCGCTTGCCGGCGCGCAGCGCCGCGGCTGGAGTCGCCAGGGTCGCCTCACGCAGCGCCGCGTCGATCAGCGCGTCGGCCATCCACAGTGCGATGCGTTCGACCTCGCGGTCCGGCAGGCCCCAGATGTCTTTCAGGATCACATACGGCTCGATCCCGTACACAACCGACAAGGCGCGGTGCAGCCGGTCCCGCAGGGCCGGCCCCAGCTGCGGCGCCAGCGGCGCGATCGCATGTTCGAGGATGCCCACGCGGTGGCCGCGCCGGTAGGGTTCTTCTTCCAGCAGGCCGGCGCGCTCGAGCGCCCATTGCTCCAGCGACAGCTGGGCCGCGGCGCGCAACTGCGGCTCGAATTCCTTGAAGCGCGGAAAGGTGACCGTGAACAGTTCGTGCACGCGCGCGCGGCCGTCCGGGTCGTCCGATGAGAGCTTGCGCACCGGGCCGAGCGAGGCGTCGATCACCGCGGTGACGAGCACGCTGCGGCTCGGGAAATAGCGGTACGCCGTGGCGCGCGACACCTTGGAGCGCACCGCCACCTCGGCCACCGAGGGGATGTGCCCGTCCTGGCGGATCAGGTCCATCGCGGTGTCGAGCAGCGCATTGAAGGTGGCGGCCTTCACGCCGCGTTCCGGCGGTTCGGGGGGTCTGGTCGGTTTGTGTTTCAGGCGTGCCATGCGGGTAAGTCCGGGGCCAGGGATCGGGTGCCTTCCCTTGTGAGGGGTGGAGTCCGCAAAGTATGATGCAACGATCCCGATTTGAGACACAAGTCTCAAAGTAAAACATTCATCTCACGCGGGTGGGCCCATTGTGAGGGTTCATCGGGTGCAACGGAGACGACGTCAAATGCGTATTGCCAGCTGGAGCTGGGGCGGGCGCCATCAGGTGGGCACGATCTCGCCCGATGGGCGCGAGGCCACGCCGCTGGCCGTGGCTGATGCGGCGCGCGGCGCATTGCCGCTGATCCAATCGCTGGCCCGCGCGGAGCCGCTTCCGCCCGCCGCGGGCGCGCGCTTGCCGGTTGACGCGATCACCTTGCTCGCGCCGCTGCCGCACCCGCTGCGCAGCCTGTTCTGCGTGGGGCGCAACTACCGCGCGCACGCGGCCGAACTGGCCGGCACGGTGTTTCGCGACAGCATGCCGAAGGAAGATGTGTGGCCGATCGTCTTCGGCAAGCTGCCCGAATGTGTCATCGGGCCGCATGACACGGTGCGCCTGCCTGGCGCGGCGGTATCAAGCCAGATCGACTACGAGTCCGAGCTCGCGGTGGTGATCGGCCGCGGCGGGCGCGACATTGCCAAGTCGCGCGCGATGGACCATGTGTTCGGCTACACCATCGTCAACGACGTGACCGCGCGCGACGTGCAGCAGCGCCACCAGCAGTGGGACCTGGGCAAGAGCTTCGACACCTTTTGCCCGATGGGCCCGTGGATCGTGACGGCCGACGAACTCGACGGTCGAGACACACGCGTGCGCGGCTGGGTCACGCCCCGAGGCGGTGCGGCCGAACTGCGGCAAGACGGGCGCACGGCAGACATGATCTTCGACATCCCCACCTTGATCGAAACCTGCTCGCGCGGCATCACGCTGTACCCGGGCGACGTGATTGCCACCGGCACACCGGCCGGCGTGGGCATGGGCTTCAAGCCGCCGAAATGGCTGCAGGCCGGCGACCTGGTGCGCATCGAGATCGATGGCATCGGCGCGATTGAAAACCGCTTCGAGTAGAAGCTCGAGCCCCAGACCGAGTCCAGACAGACCATGGCGTTTCACTTGCTTGACCGGGTTGCGGTGGAGGACGAAGGCGAAGGCGAGGCCGTTGTCTGCGTGCACGGGCTGGGTGGCAGCTCCAACACCTTCACGCCGCTGCTGCCCGCGCTGTCGCGGCATCGCACGATCCGCGTCGACCTGCCCGGCAGCGGGCGTTCGCAGCGCGCCGAAGGGCCGCTGTCGATCGAGCGTTTCGTCGAAACGCTGTTGAGCGTGTGCACGCGGCTGAACATCGCTTCGGCGCATTGGGTCGGCCACTCGCTGGGCAGCATCGTTTGCCAGC
This sequence comes from Methylibium sp., assembly GCA_031378125.1. Classification (GTDB taxonomy): domain Bacteria; phylum Pseudomonadota; class Gammaproteobacteria; order Burkholderiales; family Burkholderiaceae_C; genus LGRD01. The sequence goes on from JANNDW010000359.1 coordinate 3,115, forward strand.
ATGTCGCCGCACAGCAACCCAGGCTGGTGAAAAGCCTGGCCTTGTTCGGCCCGCTGTTGGCGCCGCCGGATGCCGCGCGCGCCGCATTGCGCGCCCGCGCCGTCAAAGCGCGCGGCGAAGGTGCGGCTGGCATGCACGAGATCACGCAGGCGCTGGTCAACGCGGCCTTGTCGTCCGACACCCACCAGCGCCTGCCGCTGGCCGTGGCCTTCGTGCGCGAGAGCCTGATGCGCCAGGAGGGCGAGGCCTACGCGCGCACCTGCGAAGCGCTGGCCGACGCGCAAGCCGCGGCGGTCGAGCGCATCGAGGTTCCAGTGCTGCTGGTCACCGGCGACGAAGACGGTGTCGCGCCACCGCAGGCGGTGCGCGCCATGGCCGAGAAGCTGCACAACGCCCGCGCCACCCGCGTGGTGGTGCTGCCGCGCTGCGGCCACTGGGCACCGATCGAGCGGCCCGAGGAGTGCCAGCGCGAGTTGCGCGGCTTCCTCGCGTCGCAGGCAAGGAGCTGAGCATGGCTGACGTGCTGTTCACCAACGTGCGCGTCTTCGACGGCGGCGGCGAAGCGCCGTTTACCGGCGACGTGCTGGTGCAGGGCAACAAGATCTCGCGCGTCGTGAAGACCGGCTACGGGCAACGCACGCCCCCGGTGATGGGCGCGCAGGTGATCGACGGTGCCGGTGCGTTTTTGATGCCCGGCATGGTGGAGGCGCACACGCACTTTTCGTGGAACGACCAGCCCAGCCTGGACGCCATCCAGCGCATGCCGCCCGAAGAACACATCCTGTGGTGTGCCGAGGTCGCCAAGCGCTACCTCGACATGGGCTGGACCTCATGTGTGGGCGCCGCGGCGGCCAAGCCCAGGCTCGATGTGGTGACCCGCAACGCCATCAATGACGGCACCATCGTCGGGCCGCGTTATCTTGCGGCCAGCCAGGAGATCACCGTGCCTGGCGGCCTGGGCGACACCACCGCGCCGCACCTGCCGCAGAAGGAATTTGCGTTCGGCGCCATCGTCAGCGGCGCCGACGAAATGCGCCGCTGCGTGCGCATGTTCGCCAAGTACGGTGTCGACTCGATCAAGATCAACCTCTCGGGCGAGTCGATCACCGGCATGCCCAGCGAGATGAGCCAGTTCACCGAAGAAGAAGTCACTGTGTGCGTGCAGGAGGCCAAGGCCTGGGGCAAGCGCGTGGCGGCGCACGCACGCTCCACCTGGGCGATCAAGCAATGCGTAACGCAGGGCATCGAAGTGATCTACCACGCGAGCTTCTGTGACGAAGAGGCGCTCGACATGCTGGAGGCCAGCAAGCTCGAACACTTCGTCGCCCCCGGCCTGGCGTGGCTGATCAACACCTGCCACAACGCCAGCGAGTGGGGCCTCACGCCCGAAGTCACCAAGAAGATGGGCTACCACCGCGAGCTGGAAGCGGCCATCGAGAGCATGCGTGCGATGCGCAAGCGCGGCATTCGCATCCTGCCCGGCGGCGACTACGGTTTTGCGTGGACGCCGCATGGCACCAACGCCAAAGACCTGGCGTATTTTGTCAAGCACGTCGGCATGAGCACGATGGAAGCGCTGCTGTCGGCCACCGCTTGGGGCGGGCCGATGATGCGCATGGGCAAGGTGCTCGGCTACATCCGCGAGGGCTACCTCGCCGACCTGTTGCTGATCGACGGCGACCCGCTGGCCGACATCAC
>JANNDW010000381.1:0-3166 GCA_031378125.1 Methylibium sp.
GAGCTGAAGCGCGCCATCGAGGAACTGCGCTTGCAGAACCGGGCGCTGGCGAATCGCCTGGCGACCCTGGAGGCGGAGAGAGCGGCCAAGGAGTCTGCGGCGCGCACCGATCCGGCCCAGCCTGCCGGCGCGGCCGCGGTACGGCCGCCGCCGGCTGCCGACGCCGACGATCTGGCGCGACGCCTGAAGGAGCTTGAGCTCGCGCGAACCGCCCAGGACGATGCGACCCGCGCCATCATTCGCGACTCGGTCTCAACGCTCGGCTCCAAGATCAATGAATCGGTGTCCCTCGGCGGCGCCGTTGAAATCCTTGCTGGGCGAAGCCGGGATTTTTCAGGCATCAAACAAAGCACGCTGCGGCTGAACACGGCCGAGCTGGATTTCGACATCCAGGCGAGCCCATGGGCGGTGGCCAACATGAAGATCGGCTACACCGACGGCTCGAGCGTCCTGTTTCCGAACACTCGGGGGTTCGAGTCCAGCGTCGATCGCTTCACGCTGGACAAGGCGTCAATCACGATCGGCGATTTGCAGCGCTTCCCGCTCTACCTCAAGGCCGGAAGGATGAACCTCGCCTTCGGCAGCTCGACCGGTACGCACCGCTCTGACGTGCTCTCAATCGAAAATCCGCTGACCACCGACGCTTTCGAGATGAAACGCAACGCCGTCGGCTTCGGCTTCGGCTTGCCGACGCCCGCGTTGACCCGGGCCGTGCCGCCGGTGCTCGTGCCAACGGTGCAGCCGCTGGTGGTGGCGCCACTGGTTGGCGCATTTGGCCGGCAGCTCGGCTACGCGCCGCCGCCGGTGCGGCCGAAGCCGCCCACGCCCGTCAGCCTGCCAACCGAGCCGCCGCCCTTCTATGGCAGCCTCCTCTTCTACGAAGGCCACAACATCGGCGCGCAACGCGGGTTCATCCGCAACGTCAACGCGCGGCTCGGCTATCGCGCCAGCGGGCATTGCGGCCGGCCCTACAGCGAACTTCGCAGCTCGGACTTCTGCCCCTGGTCGCTCGACTTCAACGTCGACCACAACACCTCGGTGTTCGACAGCCAGTTCCTCGAAGCCGAATATCGCCCGTTCCTGAATCAGTTCGGGCCGGTGCGCGGCGTGGCGTCAACGGTCAAGGCGACGCTGGGCCCGATGCTGCTGGTGGGCGAGTGGAACAGCGCCATCGCTCGCGCGGCGTTCACGGATGGCGTGGGCACCCGATTCAGCATCAAGCCCAGCGCCTGGCAGGTCTCGCTCGGCTATCAGTTCGACTGGAACCCGTGGGTCGAGACGATCGGCGGGCAGGGAACCTACCTGGCGCTCGGCTATTCGCGGAGCCGCGATCTTGCCGGTGCGACCCAGCTGGTCAACACCGAGCGCAGCCGTGTCGGCGCGCTGCCGCGGTCGCGCTGGACGCTGACCGCGGGCGAGTGGGTGGCCGAGGGCCTGAAAGTGCAGCTGGAGTACTCGCGCGTTACGGACTACGCCGTCGGCCAAGGTGGCACAGGTGCGACTGGCAATGCAGTGCAAATGACGTTGACCTACAACTGGTAGGCATGTGTTTCGTGGGCCCACGAAGGTCGTGGGGCCACTTCACCCAGAAGGAGATTGACATGATGAACCGCTCGAATACCGGCCCTGGAATGACGGCGTCGAGGGCCTCGTGGCCCGTCGTTCGCGGCCTGATGTGTGGCGCCGGCCTGGTGCTGTTGGCAGGTTCTGCCGTGGCCCAGAACAAGGCCACCGCTCCGGCCCTCGAACCCTTCGACAAGGCCCAGTTCGACAGCCGGTCGACCACGATCAACAACCCCTGGCTGCCGATGAAGCCCGGCATGCGCTATGTCTACGAAGGCACGACGTCCAAAGACGATGGCAAGCCGGTGCCGCATCGCATCGAGCTCAACATCACCGATATGACGAAGGTGGTCATGGGCGTTCGGGTGTTGATCTCCTACGACCTGGACTACAGCGACGGCAAACTGGAGGAGGCGGAACTGGCCTTCTTCGCGCAGGACAAGGCCGGCAACGTGTGGCACTTCGGCCAGTACCCCGAGGAGTATTCGCCCGCCGGAAAGTTGACCAAGGCTCCGGCCTGGATCCCGCCATTCGAGAATGCGGCGGCCGGCATCATGATGAAGGCCGAGCCCAAGCTCGGTGCTCCCAGCTATTCGCAGGGCTATGGCCCGAAGGTGAACTGGACCGATCGCGGCCAGACCCACCTGATGGGCCAGACGAGCAAGGTGCCCGCGGGCGACTACAACGACGTTCTGGTGATCCGTGAGACCGCGGAGGGTGAGGACGGATTCCAACTCAAGCACTACGCACGTGGCGTCGGCAACATCAAGGTCGGCTGGACGGGATCGGACAAGACCAAGGAAGTGCTGGAACTCGTGCGCGTCGAAACGCTCAGCGCGAAGGACATGGACGACGTGCGCGCCAAGACCCTCAAGCTCGAGAAGAGCGCCTACGTTCAAAGCAAGAACGTGTACGCCAAGACGGCGCCGGCCGAGCGGCTGCCGAAGTAGCAAGGCCGGGCGCGGAAACCGCCGCGCACGTCAGTGGCAAGTTCGGTGGCATGCACGGACTCGATGGCTGAGGCCGGACGCAAGGCCCCGGAAGGGGACTTGCGCCTGCCGAAGGCTCGGGCTCGATACAAGCGACCGAGCTGAGTCCATGTTGCCATGTTGAATTGCGGGTGTCGCCTTCTCGCGAGACTGCTGGCGAGACTCCGCGATGCCTCCCCCCGAAAGCGCAATCGCGATGCATCCATCCGATGCCCGCACCTCGACACAGTGGCTCACCCTGATCGGGCGCTTCTTCAGTGACAGCATCACCGAGCGCTCGCGGCCTCCTGCAGGCGGTGATCCGCGCCGGTGGCTGTTGATCTCCGGGCAGAACGCAGCATTACACTAGGTGCGGAATTCGCACGATGACTTTTTCAATGTCCAGACCAGCAGCATCAACCGCGCCACCGCCTTCATCGAATACGCTCGCCGCGGCCTCGCGGGCACCGAACGACACGGCGGTTTCGACGCCACTGCCTCTGATCGCGCTGGTCATTGCCGTCTTCGGCGTCGCATGGTTCGCCACGCTCAGCCAGCGCGCGTTGATCCACCCGGACGAAGGGCGCTACGCGTCGATTGCGCTTGAGATGGCGCGCAGCGGTGACTGGGTCACG
>JANNDW010000425.1:0-2150 GCA_031378125.1 Methylibium sp.
TTTGCGAAGCCCGCGACCGGACGTACAACCACGCGGCTCCGCCGGCACCGGCCGCGACCACCGCGCCGGCCAACAGCTGCCTTCTTCTCAGCACGCCGATCCCCCCAGCGCCGAGCGCACCCGCTCGAGCCGCTGGCGAACTTCATGCGCGACGCGCCCAACCTCTGGGTTGCTGGTCATCTGCAACACCGCGACCGGGTCCATGAAGCCGACGACCAGTCGGCCATCGGCCTCCTCGCGCACGACCACGTTGCAGGGCAGCAGCAGGCCGATGTCGGGCTCGGCCTCCAGCGCGCGGTGCGCAAGCGGCGGATTGCAGGCCCCCAGGATGCGATAGGGCCGCCCATCGATGCCGAGCTTGGCCTTCATCGTGGCCTGGACGTCGATCTCGGTGAGGACGCCGAAACCCTCGGTCTTGAGTGCCTCGGTCACGAGGGCAACGGCCTGCGCGAATGTCTGAGGTTGCAAGACGCAGTGAAAGCCGTAGTTCGACGTTGATGGCGTGGACGCGTTGCCTTGGGGGTGGCTCATGACATCCCCCTCACGGCTTGACCGGCGACTGAGGAAGACGCGACGAGAGCACGCGCAAGGGTGAGAAGGCGAACGAGTTTCATGTGGGACTCCTGGTCCAAATGGTCGCGGTGGAAAGTCATGCGCTCGGCGCAAAGCACCGGGGCGGGCGTGGGGTCGGAATCTGTGCCCTGTGCTTGAGCACAGAATCAAACCGAACTGAAGCATCGACGCGGACAGCAGAGCACCAGGCTCCGAGTCACGCGCCTGCAGGCGGCTATAGCGCCAGTCGAGAGTAGCGGACTCTGAAGGGCGGCCCCACGATGGGGGGCTGAAGGTCGGCCAGCCGGCAGGGCCCCGAGACGACCGGCGCCGCTGCGTTCCACAAGATCGCAACGAGAGGCGCCATGCCGGGATCGGTCAGGTCGAAACCGGCTTGCAGCTTGACCGGAGCGTTCGAGCCATCGTCGCAGACCTTCAGGCACGATTCCTTGGAAGTGTCCGAGTCATCGTCATGGCCGTCATTGGCCCCCCTGTGGCCAGTCAACGCGGCAGGCGCATGGCCCGTATCGGCTGGTCCGGCCGCGGCGCTGAGAGAGTGGGTTCCCGGCCCTTCCAACATGCAGGCATTGGCGACTCCTGACGCCACCGCAAACAGCCACACCAGCAGCACCACGAATGCGGTGCTGCGCTTGGCGCGGGTGGTTGAGAAGAGGTTCATGGTTGGCGCGATTACGGACCATTCATACTATGTGGGGATGGCAGCGAAGTCTTGATCCGCATCAAACGCGGGCGGATCGAACAACAAGATCGGCAGACAACCGCTCCGAGCTGTGAAGCAGGTGTCGGGGGCAAGGTGATGCTCCTGCCAGCAGGGTGCGTCAGGCGTGGCTCGCGCGTCTGTGCGCTGCCACACATAGAAAGATCTCGATGGCCAATTTGAGATTTCAGAGATCAAGGCCACAGTGGATGACATGCCACTCGCACACGGGCATCGCGGCGAATCATGCGGAGCCCGCCGCCCCGGCAGTCACTCCCAACCAAAGCGCCGGATGTAATAGCGCTTCATCGCCGTGGTCATCCCGCAGTAGGCCAGCAAGATGCCCACGAGCCAGGGGAAGTACGCGAGCGGCAGTGCCTGCAGTTTGAAGTATTCGGCCAGCGGCCCCATCGGCAGCCAGATGCCCGCGGCCATGATGGCCAGCGTCATCACCATCAACGGTGCCGCGGCGCGGCTCTCGATGAAGGGCAGCTTCGGTGTGCGGATCATGTGCACGACCAACGTCTGCGTCAGCAGCCCCACGACAAACCAGCCCGACTGGAACAGACCCTGCTCGGCCACACTGTTCGCGCTGAACACCCACCACATCACGGCAAACGTGGCGATGTCGAACACCGAGCTGATCGGCCCGAAAAAGATCATGAAGCGTCCGATGTCGCCGGGGTTCCACTTCAGCGGCTGGCTCACCAACTCAGCGTCGACGTTGTCGAACGGAATGCCTGTTTGAGAGATGTCATAGAGCAGGTTCTGCGTCAGCAGTTGCAGCGGCAGCATCGGCAGGAAGGGCAGGAAAGCGCTCGCCACCAGCACCGAGAACACGTTGCCGAAGTTGGAGCTGGCCGTCATGCGGATGTACTTC
>JANNDW010000426.1:0-4843 GCA_031378125.1 Methylibium sp.
GAACCACGGTCGCAGGACGCCGAAACCAGTTGACCACGGCACTGGCGACGTGCGGGCGCCGGTGTTGGCGCCGCTTCCGAGCGTCCAGAACTGAGACCAGAGCCGGGTGCAGCGACCCGCTTCACCCCAAATTATCCCGAGTTATCCGCACCACGGATAATTGCCCGAGGCCGCCGGCGAAGGCCCGGCCGACGAAATGAAAACCGCTGTAAGTGCTTGTTTTTATTGACGAATCAGCGATTCTTGTGCATCAGCCGGATAATGCCGTCGGCTGACGAAAACGGCCCCGAGGGGCCGTTTTTCTTTTCCCGTGAGGTCGGCTCAACCGTTCGCGAGCAGGGCCTTCAAATCGGCCGTCAGGGCCTCGGCCCCGCTGCCGTAGCGCACGAACAAGCGCACCTTGCCCGCAGGGTCGAAGACGAAGGAGCCTGCAGTGTGATCCACGCTGTAGCTGCCTTCGGTCTTGCCGGGCACCTTGCCGTAGAACACCTTGAACTCCTTGGCCGCCGCCTTGGTTTGCTCAAGCGAACCGCGCAAGGCCACGAAGCTGCGGTCAAAACTCGCCATGTAGCTTTTCAGAATCTCCAGCGTGTCGCGCTCCGGGTCGACGCTGACAAAGATGCCCTGCACGCGCTCGCCGTCCTTGCCCATCGCCTTCTTGATTTGCGCCAACTCGGCCATCGTGCCCGGGCACACATCGGGGCATTGTGTGTAGCCGAAGAAGACCACGACCACTTTGCCCTTGAAGTCCGCCAGGCTGCGGAGCTGCCCGTTCTGATCGGGCAGCGACAGGCTGCGCGCGTAGTCGGCGCCGGTGATGTCGACGCCGCGGAACGCTTGCTTGCCCGCGGGTGCGCCCACCTGGTCGCACCCGGCCCATCCCATCGCGGCAACCAGCAGAGCCCATCGACGAAGGTGATTCACAACAGCGGTCCCAGGTAGTGGTCCAGCAGCAGCGCGGCGAACAGCAGCGACAGGTGGATGATGGAAAAGCGAAACGTCTTGCGCGCCAGCACGTCGGAATAGTTGCGCCACAGCTTCCATGCGTAGCCTGTGAACGCAGCCCCCAGCAGCACCGCGCAGACGAGGTAGATGACGCCGCTCATGCCCGAGATGAACGGCAGCAGCGTGGCCGCGAACAGCACCAGCGTGTAGAGAAACACGTGCAGCCGGGTGAACTCGAAACCATGGGTCACCGGCAGCATCGGCAGGCCGGCCTTTCGGTAGTCCTCGGCGCGGTACAGCGCCAGCGCCCAGAAGTGCGGCGGGGTCCACAGGAAGATGATGAGGCACATGATCAGCGCCTCGGGCCCGACCTCGCCGCGAACTGCCGCCCAGCCGAGCACCGGCGGCATTGCGCCGGAGGCTCCGCCAATGACGATGTTCTGCGGCGTCAGCGGCTTGAGCACCACGGTGTAGATCAGCGCGTAGCCGATGAAGGTGGCAAAGGTCAGCCACATGGTCAGCGGGTTGACGACGAAGTACAGCAAGGCGCTGCCGGCGGCGCACAGCAGGGCCGAGAACGTCAGGCTCTGCGCATTGCCGAGCTGCCCGCGCGCTGTCGGCCGCCAGGCGGTGCGCGCCATCTTGGCGTCAATGGTTTGCTCCACCAGGCAGTTGAATGCAGCCGCCGCCGCGGCAACCAGCCAGATGCCAACGGTTGCCGCCAGTGCAATGCGCCAGTCCGGCAACCCAGGCGTGGCCAGCAGCATGCCGATCACCGCGCAGAACACGATGAGCCGCACCACGCGTGGCTTGGTCAGCGCGTAGTACTGCCGCACACGCGAGTTCACCGACGTGGCGGCAGACACGGCAGGAGCGGCAGGAGCAAGGGTTTCAGACATGCGGGTCCTGATTCTACGAAGCCGCTCGCACCGCGCGGCCTGTGAGCTCGGCGCGCGCGGTCTTTGCGCGGGCCTGCCGTGCCCGAACGATCATCACGGTGAGCAAGATCATCAGAGCCGCGGCGCCGCCGGTGTGCGCCACGGCGGCCCACAGCGGCCAGCCCAGCAACACGTTGCCGAGCCCGCTGAGCAGCTGCCACAGCGCCACGCCGCCCAGGCGAAGCGCCCAGCGGCGCAACGCAGGGTTGCCGCTGGCATGCAGCCGCCAAGCCAGCAGCGCCATGGCGGCCAGCAGCACATAAGCGCCCAGGCGATGCGTGTAGTGAATGGCGGTGAGGGCGGCAAAGGGCAGGAAGTTGCCGTCGGTGCCGGCCCCGAGTTCACGCAGAATCGAAAACCCCTGCGCAAAGTCCATGGCCGGCCACCAGGCGCCCTGGCAGCGCGGGAAATCGCTACAGGCCAGTACCGCATAGTTGGTGCTGACCCAACCGCCCAGCGCGATCTGCGCCACGCTGAGCACCGCCAACACCCCGGCTGCCGTTTGAAGACCAGCGGGCATCGCCAACGGCGTTTTCACGCAGACCTGGCTCAGTGCAGCCAGCAGTGCCAACAGGCCCAGACCCCCCAGCAAGTGCAAGGTGACGATGGCGGGGTACAGCTTCATCGTCACCGTCAGTGCACCGAACAGCCCCTGCATGCAAACCCAGGCCAAGGCCGCGGTGGCCCACCACGGTGAGACCGTCAAACGCCGCTGCCGCGCCAGCACCCAGCTGGCCAGTGCCAGCACCGTGATGAGCACGCCCACACCGGTGGCCAGGTAGCGGTGGGTCATCTCGATCCAGGCCTTGGCCGGAGTCACCGGCCCGGTGGGCATGGCCGCCTGGGCGGAATGAATTTCATCGCGGGCGCCGAGCGGGCTGGCGCTCCCATAACAGCCCGGCCAGTCGGGGCAGCCCAGGCCTGAATCGGTAAGCCGGGTGAAGGCGCCGAACAGGACCAGATCGAAGGTCAGGAACAAGGTCAACAAGGTCAGCGCGCGCAAACGCATCGCGGGCTCGGCCCGGCGGTGGCGCAGCCACACCCACGCCAGCGGGCCGATGGCGAGCACGATGCCCAGCAATGCCATTCGGGCGATGGGCGCCAGGTCGAGTACAGGCTGCGGATTCATGGCACGGCGATCACGATCGAGGTGATTTGGGTGGGTCGGCAAAGGACGTTGGCGTGGGCTTGCCGCGCGCGCCACTCAACGGCCCGGCAGGTCCCAGGACGATGACGCGCGAAGCAACTTCTCGATGTCCCGCTTGAGCCGCGACGGATCGGGGTCGGCAGGCACACGCATCATCCATTCGCCCATCGGATCGACGATGACCATGTGCTGTTGCAGCGCACCCCCCTTGGCCGGCGCCAGCCACAGCGCAAGCGCTGCTTCGGGAACATGCAGCACGGTGGCCGGCGCGACCCCCGCGATGGCCTGGAGAATCTGTGGCCGGGGGGTTGCCCGGTCGGTGATGAGCCAGACCTTGTCGAGCCGGTCCTTGTCGCGGCCCAGCGTTTCACGCAGTTGCCGTTGTACCCAAAGCAGCTTTTCGCAAACAGCGTCGCACGCACCGCCGGACACGACGACCAGCAGCCATTGGCCTTTCAGCGTGGCGGCCTTGACCGGTGTGCCATTCAGGTCGGTGAGCGGCAAGTCGGGCAGGGGGCGCGTCGGCAGGACCAACTCGCTGTAGTTGGTGCGTCCTTCGGGGCGAATCACAAAGTAGGTGAGGTACGACGCGACCACCGGCGCCGCGCAGACCAACAAGACCAGCAGCATCTTGAGGCGGCCCTGGGTCGTGCGCCGAGCCGCCTCGGCCATCTGCGGCGACGGCATGGAGTGCACCGTCAGGCTCAGTGGCGACACCCCGTCAGGCGTTGCGACGGAGCCGGGGGCGGACGAGTTGGAACCAGACATACAGACCTGTCATCAATGCCCCCAGCGCGAACCACTGGAAGGCGTAGCCGTAGTGCTTGTGGACGTCGACCGCCGGGAGCGGCCATTGACGCAACAGGCCATCGCCTGCCGTCGCGGGAGCGTCGCTCTGCATCACCGAGACCGGGCGCAACGGCAACCCGATCTCGCGCGAAAACTCCAGCACGTCGAGATTTTGCCGGATCGGCCCGCTGCTCGCGGCCGTGAACTCATACAGCCGTGAAGGCGGCGGGGCAATGAGGCCGACCACCTCCACCACGCTCGCGGCCGACGGCACCGCGGGCAGCAGCGTGCGCTCGCGCATGTCGCGCGCGGCCCAGCCGCGCTGCACCAGCACGGCGTCCCTTTCATCCAGCAGCTGCAATGGGGTGACGACGAAAAATCCCGGTCGGCCCCTCATTTGCCGGTTGTCGAGAAACACCGTGTGCTCGGGCAACCACCGCCCCTGCAAGCGCACCGCGCGGTAGTGCTGCGGCGCCGCCTGCTCGGGCGTGCGCGCCAGGGCCTGCGCATCGAGGGCGGGCAGGCTCGAGCGCATATCCAGCGCTGCCTGCAGGGCCTCTTTTTGAGCCGCCCGCCCGAGCTGCCACGCACCCAGCCGTGCAGCGGCCCCGACGCACACCAAGCTGGCGACCAGAACCGCCAGGCGACGCCAGCGATCTTTGGCCGTGCTCACTGGCCCGCCTTGACGCCGATGGCGCGCCGCCGGGGATAATCCTGGCCCATGAAGTACCTCATCGCCATTGCGTTCGTCGGCATTCTCGGCGCCTTGGGATTGGCGGGGATTTTCATGCTGCGCGACGGTCGCGACGGCAAACCCAAGTCCAGCAAGATGATGCGCGCGCTGGCATTGCGCGTGGCGCTGTCGGTGCTGCTCTTCACGTGCATCCTGGTGAGCTATTGGTTGGGCTGGATCCAGCCGACCGGCGTGGGGCGGGGGGCATGGTTGGCCCGCGGGAACGTGTTTGGCCCACAAAAAAACACCCGCGGGCGGCGGTGTTGTTAGTCCTATTTTTAGCGGCGGCGG
>JANNDW010000432.1:0-1778 GCA_031378125.1 Methylibium sp.
TCGGCTATCACGACCTGCATCCGGACGTGAGCATGAACTATCAGATGAACCGCTTTTACGGTTCTGTGGGCGAGCCTGACATGCTGGAGGAGATGAGGATGGCGGCGCCGCGCATCGCGACCTACGCCGATTGGAAGCGGGAGTTTGTGGCGCTTGCCGAGCGCGCATCGCTTCAGGGCCATGTCCTCAGAGCGGGGTTCTACTGGCGGTCCGCAGAATTCTTCATGCGCCCGGACGATCCGGACCGAAAGAGCGCACGCAAAAAATTTCTGGGAGCGGTGCGGTCGGTGTATGCACTGGAGCTCGGCGAGCGCCACGCCGTGCCCTATGGCGATGGTCGCATCCGCGGTTTTCTGCCTGCGTACCGATTGAAGACGCCGCGGGCCAAATCCACGATCGTCTTATTCATCGGATTCGACAGCACTATCGAGGATCTGACCCCGATGTTCATCTATCTTCGCGATGCTGGTTATGACGTCATCGCATTCGACGGTCCCGGCCAGGGTGGCGCTCTCGACGAGTCAGGTCTGCCTATGACTGCGGAGTGGCACAAGCCGGTGGCTGCGATTTTGGATTATTTCGAGGTGGAGCGGGCAACGCTGATTGGGATGTCGCTTGGGGGGGGTGTCTGGTGATGCGTGCCGCAGCCCTGGAGCCCCGGATCGAACGCGTTGTTGCCTACGATATTTTCACGAATGGCCTTGATATCACTTTGCGCCAAGCCCCGGCGATGCTGCGCGGATTGCTGAAAGTCCTGCTGAAACTCCGAGCACCCAATGTGTTGAACTGGATGCTCGCCCGGGTTGCCATGAGAAGTCCGGTCGTGCAATGGGGTCTTCTGGAAGGAATGCACGTGACCGGCACTCATTCGGCGTTTGGATTCCTTCAGGCCTTCAAGCAATTCGAAACGGCGGATGTCTCCGCGTCCATCACGCAAGACGTTCTGCTGCTGGCCGGAAGCGAAGACCACTACATCCCGATAGAACAGTGGTACGCCCAGACCAGAATGCTAACGAACGCGCGCTCGATCACGGCACGGTTGTTTACGCGAGGCGAGAGTGCGCAGAACCACTGCCAGTCGGGCAACCAGGGGCTGGCACTGAAAACCATCGTCAATTGGCTTGACGGGATGCAACTCGAAAATGCGCAACCCTCAATCACTCGGATCGAGCCAGAGGATCGCTCGCCGAATGGCTGACATCGGCCGCACGTCAAGTCAACCGCCGCCCCGGCAAAGCACGGGGCGAAACGTGTTACGTCTGATCGTTGTGTTGCGAGTGTTGCTGCCGGAGTACCGCGCTCTGCGACGATTTGGTGCCGACGCGGCTGACAACGCAGCGCCGACGCGGTTCGCCGCAACGCTGGTGGCTCTCGGGCCCACTTTCGTCAAGCTGGGCCAGATGCTGAGCACGCGCCCGGACGTGATGCCGCAGGCCTATGTCGACGCGCTCGCCAGCCTGCAAGAGCATGGGCCTGAGGTTCCACTTGAAGTGGTGTACGAAACGATCAAGAACGAACTCGGAAAACCCGTCGAAGAGCTATTTGCCACATTCGAGCAGAAGCCGGTTGCCGCGGCGTCGCTGGCGCAAGTGCACCGGGCGACATTGCCGAACGGCACGGTCGTCGCCGTCAAGGTCCAGCGGCCCGACCTTGAGCGGCTGGTTCGCCGCGACCTGGACGCCATTGAGGCTGGGATGGGATGGCTATATCGCTTGTTTCCGCGGCGTATGCAGCGAACGAATCTACGCGCGTTTCTCGCGGAGTTCCGTCGCTACACG
>JANNDW010000466.1:0-7103 GCA_031378125.1 Methylibium sp.
CAGATCCTGATGGTGGTCAACGAGGGCACCACCAGCCGCCAAGACATCACCCAGGCCTTTGCCGCCGTCCAGGCCTGCCCCATCGTCTTGTCCATGCTCAACCGCTCGACACACTCCATCGAACAGCAGCAATATGGCTACTATTGAAGGACAGGATCAGGATCTCCTGTTTTCCGGCAGGTTGGCGCATCACCCGCGATGATTGAATGTTGGCAGCATTCGATCGGCATCCAACATTCATCGCAGCCTGCCGGTTCTGACGACGCCACTTCTTGGTTCTGAGCTTCGATGTACGAATCGCACTTTGGCCTCAGTGGTCCGCCATTTCAGCTGGTACCGGACCCGTCCTTCTACTTCGGCAGCCGCGGGCACAGCAATGCCCTGGCCTTTCTGAAGTTCGGCGCCCATCAGGGCGAAGGCTTCATCGTCGTGACCGGCGAGATCGGTGCGGGCAAGACAACCCTGGTTCGCACCCTCCTGGAGGGGCTCGATCCGGCCAGCGTGGTGGCAGCGCCGGTGGTGAGCACCCAACTGGAACCGGGTGACTTGCCGCTGGCCATTTTGATGGCGTTCGGCGTTGCAACGGCCGGCGAGAGCAAGGCTCAGCTCATCTCCGGCCTCGAAGAGTTCCTGACCGATCTGTCTGCCAAGGGGCGCCGAGCGTTGCTGATCGTCGACGAGGCGCAGAACCTTGCGCCCGAGGTGATCGAAGAGCTGCGTTTGTTGACCAACTTCCAGTTGGGCAAGAACGCGATGCTGCAGGTTTTCCTGGTGGGGCAGCCGGAACTGCGCACGCTGCTGCAATCGAAAGCCATGGACCAGTTGCGCCAGCGGGTGACGGCGTCGTGCCACCTGGGCCCGTTGGATCCAGCCGAGACGCGCGCCTATGTGCAGCATCGATTGCACCGCGTCGGCTGGAACGACAGGCCGCACTTCGAACTGGACGCCTTCCAGCAACTGCACCGTTGGACCGGCGGTATTCCGCGCCGCATCAATCGCTTGTGCAATCGGCTTTTGCTGGCAGCGTTTTTGGAAACCAGGGACACGGTCACCGCGGAAAACGTCGAGCAGATCGCCCAGGATCTTCGGGCCGAGATCGGCGAAACGGACGAAATCCCACCGCTGGAATCCGCTTCGGTGCCGGCATTCACAACGTCCACCACCCAACCGCAAGGGGTCGAACCAGCGCCCGTCGACGCCGCGCCCGAGATATCGGTGCGCCTGGAAGTGGTTCCCATTGAAGCGCCGCCGCAGCGGCCTCACGGCGGCGCGCACCACGACCCGCACCCGGATCACAGGCATCCCGCCGAGCCGCAGCCGCCCGGCGTTGTCGCCGCGCACGAAATGTCGACGCTGGGCATGCCCACCGCCGCCGATGCGGCCGACGCAGTCCTTGTGGACGGCGTTTCCAAGCCAAACGCCCAGGCTCCCGAGGCTGCCAGACCCGACTTGGCCCCGGTTCCGCTGGTGGGGCGCGCCGCGAAAGCCGCCAACGGTCCATTGGCACGTGTCGCCGCGGCCGACCCGAATGCAGGTGGCGTCGATTCGCAGCGCGATCCGAAGCGCTCGGAGCCCCTGATTTGCCTGGTCGATTCAGCCGCTGACTACGTCAAGGCGCGTGCGCTGGCGCGAATCCTGGTCGGCTATCCCAAGCTGCCGTCGATCATCACGGTTCACACCGGCAGCGCCGAGCGCATCGATGTCGGTGACGGGCTGTCCGGCGTCATGCCTGGATCTTCCGCCGATGTTCATCTGGACGTCGATGAACGCAAGGGCGCCGCGGGCGCGGCCTCGGCGCTGATGCGATTCGACGCCGTGCTGAAAGAGCACTCTCCAACGGCGGTGCTGGCGATGGGCGCCAGCGACACGCTGCTCACCTGCAGCCTGCTGGCGCACAAGAGCAATGTTTCGGTGTTGCGCAACGACGCGGGCCGAAGACGCGCCTGGGCGCGGCCCGGCGAGGAGATGAACGCCGTTCTTCTCGAGCGCTTCGCCGACATTTCCTACATCAGCGATCTGGCCACCTACTACACGCTCTACCGGGTCGGCATTCCCACCGATCGGGTTCTTTGTGTCGGTGACCTGTCCGACAACGTGGTGCGCTTTGCCGCCGACCACATGGTTCAACCCGACGAGGTGTTGAGGCGAGCCAACATTTCAACCGCTGCCCTCAAGCACCAGCGCGGCTACGCCTTGGCCACGACGCAGCTCGAACCGCATTCCAATCCGAACCAAGACGCGCAGGAGCTGGTGTCGAAACTGGCCTTGGTAGGCAAGGAGTTGCCGGTGCTGTGGCCGGTCAACCCGTACACGCTGCGCGAACTCAGAGAGTCTGGGCAGGACGCGCGGCTCGAGGCTGCGCGCATCGTCCTCGTGCCGTCGCTGGGCTATCTGGATTGCATCGACCTGTTAAGACGCGCCCGTTGCCTGGTTGCCGGCGCGACGGGTGAATTTCTGGACGAGGCCGTTTCCCTGGGTGTGCAGAGCCTGGTTCTCGGCAACGGCATCGTCGTGCCGATGAAGCTCACCGAGCCGATGCAGTTGAACGTGGCGCAGGGCGCCGACAAGCTCGAAAAACTGGTCAGCGACATGCTCGCGGTCCCAGCCACTCGCCGCCCCGTTCCCGACTACTGGGACGGCGGGCCGGCAGCACGCATCGCCACGCATCTGGAGTCGTGGCTGCCTAAGCAGGTCCGCAGCCGCAAGCCGAACAAGGCGGCACGCCTGGCCAGGGTGGCCAGAGCGACGGCCTGAGCCGCCTTCGGTGCGCGCCCATGCAATTGCGCGGCGCAGGCGGCTGATCTCAGGCCCGGCCCTGCCCCATTGCATCAGGGCTTCGGTCCGGCGCGAGCGCGAGGCCCAATCCCCGTCACGGGCCGAACGCCTCTTGCACGGTCAGAACACGCCCTGTTTCGCCCGCTTCGTAGCCCACCAGTGCAGCCACGGCCGACCGGTAGGCCGGTGAGCTCAGCAGCTCCAGCACCTGTGGCATCGGCGGTTGCTCGGCTGCGCCGCGGTCCAGCGCCAGAAAGTAGCGTTCGCGAACCAGCGGAATAAAGTGAAGGCCGAAGCGATGGGCGGCGGTTTGCACGCCGATGCCCACATCCGCCATGCCACTGGCAATGAAGGCTGCGACCGCCGCATGGGTGAACTCGGCGCTCTCGAAGCCCTGCACATCGCCGGGTGAGATGGCGCCCTTGGCGAACATCAGCTCGGTCAGCATGCGCGTGCCCGAACCTTCTGGCCGGTTGACGAAGCGCAAATCCTTTCGCTTGAGATCGTCCAGACCGCGGATCCGCTTCGGGTTGCCGGGCGCGGCGAACAGTCCCTGGGTGCGCACCGCCAGGTGCACCAGGCGGTGCGCATCGTCGCGCAACCAGCGGCGGTAATGTTGCGCCGCGGGCCGCTCGAAATCTCCGATCGGCACATGAAAACCCGCCAGATCACATTCACCGTGTGAGAGCGCCGCGACCGACTCCAGGCTGTTCCGGTAGCGCAACTCCACCGGCAGTTGCGCGGCGTCCAGTTGCCGCACCAGCGCTGCCACCGCGAAACCGTGGCTGGCATGAACCCGCAGCGCGCGGGCTGGGCGAGGCAGGGTGCGATCGAGCTCGTTTTCCAATTCCGACGCCAGCGACTCCAGCAGCGGCGAAAGCCGAGCCGAGATGCGCCGATCGGCCCAGATCAGTTTTTCGGCCAGAGGCGTGAGCGTGGAGCCGCGTCCGCGGGCGGCGTCCAGCAAGCGGTGGCCGAACAGGGTTTCAGCGCGCTTGATGTGGCCCCAGGCGTGGCGGTAGCTTAGGCCCATGCTGCGTGCGCCCTGCGCGATGGCGCCGCTTTCCTGGATCGACGCCAGCAGCGCCAGCAGGTCGGTGGTGTCCAGCGACACATCGGTCTCACGGCCAAGCTCCCAATGAGGAATGATCTTGATGCGCAGCATTCGGCAACCTCGTGCATATATTGTGACGCTGGAGCCGGTATCTTCCACAGGTAGGGCCGTCGGCCGAAATGTTTTCGGTGAAACATATTTGGGCGGGCCGTTGCCGGCAAAGGACCTCTCCGAAATGAACGCTCCCGTGATTCGAATTCACGCGCTGGCCGACCCGTCAGCGCCGCGGCCGAAGCGGACCCAGCGTGAACGCGCGGTCACCGAGGCAGCGCTCGCCGCGGTTCGCGCCGCCGTCGGGCAATCGCCATTGCGGCGCGATCTGCTGATCGAACACCTGCACGCCGTCAACGACCGCTTCGGCCAGTTGCAGACCGACCACCTCGCCGCGCTGGCCGAGTTGTTGCGCCTGTCGCAGGCCGAGGTCTTCGAGGTCGCCAGCTTCTATCACCACTTCGACGTGGTGCGCGAAAACGCCCAGGGCGGCTTCGACGCACCGCCGCGAATCACCGTGCGGGTGTGTGACGGCCTGTCGTGCGAGATGGCCGGCGCGCGCGAGCTGTTGCAGCGACTGCCCGCCCTGCTGGCCGCCGATGTGCGCGTGATCGCCGCGCCCTGCATCGGCCGTTGCGAACAAGCCCCCGCGGTGGCGGTGCACCAGCACCCGCTGGCGCAAGCAACGCTCGAGTCGGTGGTGCAGGCGGTGCGCGGCGGCCACACCATCCACGAACCTGCGCCCGCCACTGGCCTTGCGGCCTACCAGGCCGCCGGCGGCTACCAGACCCTCGCCGCTTGCCTCGCTGGCCAGCGCGACGTCGAGGCGGTGATCAAGACGCTGGAACACTCGGGCCTGCGCGGCCTGGGCGGCGCGGGTTTTCCGGCCGGGCGCAAATGGCGCATCGTGCGCGAACAGCCGGCGCCGCGCCTGATGGCCGTCAACATCGACGAAGGCGAGCCCGGCACCTTCAAGGACCGCGTTTACCTGGAGCGCGACCCGCACCGCTTTTTGGAAGGCATGCTGATCGCCGCCTGGGCCGTCGGCATCGACGCCATCTACCTCTACCTGCGGGACGAATACCACGGCTGTCGCGCACTGCTGGAGCGTGAGCTCGCGCTGCTGAAAGCCCAGCCGCCCTTTGTCGCCATGCCCAGCATCGAACTGCGCCGCGGCGCGGGCGCCTACATCTGCGGTGAAGAGTCGGCCATGATCGAGTCCATCGAAGGCAAGCGCGGCATGCCACGCTTGCGGCCGCCGTATGTGGCGCAGGTCGGGCTGTTCGGCCGGCCCACGCTGGAGCACAACTTCGAGACCTTGTACTGGGTGCGCGACATTCTGGACAAAGGCGGCGACTGGTTTGCCGACCAAGGCCGCAACGGCCGCAAGGGGCTGCGTTCGTTCTCGGTCTCGGGCCGGGTCAACAAGCCCGGTGTTCATCTGGCGCCGGCCGGCATCACGCTGCGCGAACTGGTGGACGAATTCTGTGGCGGCATGCCGGACGGGCACACCTTGTACGCCTACTTGCCGGGTGGTGCATCCGGCGGCATCTTGCCCGCCCGCCTGGCCGATGTGCCGCTGGACTTCGACACCCTGCAGCCGCATGGTTGTTTCATCGGTTCGGCCGCGGTGGTGGTGCTGTCCCAGCATGACCGCGTGACCGACGCGGCGCGCAACCTGATGGCCTTCTTCGAACACGAGAGCTGCGGCCAGTGCACACCGTGCCGCAGCGGCACGGCCAAGGCGCGCGAACTGATCGCCCAGGACCGCTGGGACACGGCGCTGTTGGCCGAGCTGTCGCAGGTGATGCGCGACGCGTCGATCTGCGGCCTCGGGCAGGCGGCGCCCAACCCGGTCGACTGTGTCATCAAGTACTTCCCCCAGGAGCTGTCCGCATGAATGCGCCCACGTCCCACCGTTTGCTGAAGGTCGAAGCGCCCACGGTCGAGTTCACGCTCGACGGCAGAGCAGTCCGGGCCCGCGCCGATGAAACCCTGTGGCAGGTGGCCCGGCGCGAGGGCAACACCCTCCCGCACCTGTGCCACAAGGAAGGGCTGGCACCCGCGGGCAACTGCCGGGCCTGCGTCGTCGAGGTGGAAGGCGAGCGCACGCTCGCCGCGTCTTGCTGCCGCGTTGTGGGCGCAGGCATGAAGGTCGACACCCGGTCCGAGCGCTCCATCGCCGCCCGCGCGATGGTGGTTGAACTGTTGCTCAGCGACGCCGGCCAGACGACCGACCGCTACACCCGCGCGTCCGAGCTCAGCCAGTGGGCGCAGCGCCTGGGCGTGAGCCGAGGCCGCTTGCCGCGGCGCAGCCCGGCGTACGCCCAGGCCGACAACAGCCATGCCGCGATCAGCGTCAATCTCGATGCCTGCATCCAGTGCACCCGCTGCCTGCGCGCCTGCCGCGACGAGCAGGGCAACGACGTCATCGGCCTGGCGCTGCGCGGTGCGCACGCCACCATCACCTTCGACGCCGGCGATGCGCTGGGCCAGTCGAGTTGCGTGGCCTGCGGCGAATGCGTGCAGGTCTGCCCGACCGGCGCGTTGATGCCCGCGCGCGGCGCCGGCATGGCCGCCATCACCAAACAGGTCGACTCGGTCTGCCCGTATTGCGGCGTGGGCTGCCAGCTCACCTGGAACGTCGGGCCGGATGCCGACGGCAACGAGCGGATTCAATCGGTCACCGGCCGCGACGGCCCGGCCAACCACAAGCGCCTGTGCGTCAAGGGCCGCTACGGCTTCGACTACATCCACAACCCCAAGCGGTTGAACCAGCCGCTGATCCGCCGTGCCGGTGTGGCCAAGGACCCGGCCGACATCGAACGCTTCAAGCGCGGCGAGAAGCGCCTGGACGAGATGTTCGTTGAGGCCACCTGGGCGCAGGCGCTGGACTTCGCGGCCGGCGGGCTGCGCAAGATTCGCGATGCCGCCGCCCATGGCTCCGGCTCGGCGCTCGCCGGTTTCGGCTCCGCCAAAGGCAGCAACGAAGAGGCCTACCTGTTCCAGAAGCTGGTGCGCCAGGCCATGCACAGCAGCCATGTGGACCATTGCACGCGGCTGTGCCATGCCAGTTCGGTGGCGGCGCTGCTCGAAGGCATTGGCTCCGGCGCGGTCAGCAACCCGGTGGCCGACGTGGCGCAGGCCGACCTGATCTTCCTGATCGGCGCCAACCCGACGGTCAACCATCCGGTGGCGGCCACCTTCATCAAGAACGCCGTCG
>JANNDW010000488.1:0-5498 GCA_031378125.1 Methylibium sp.
TGCCGAACAGGCTCAGCAGGCTGGTGAACAAGTTGAAGATCGACAGGTACAGGCCGACGGTGGCCAGCACGTAGTTGCTTTCGCCGCCGTTGACGATGCGGCTGGTCTCGAACAGGATCAACCCCGCCGACAGCAGCGCCACCATGGCCGAGACGGCGAGGCCGAGCGCGGGAATCTGAAAGAAGATGGCGCCCAGGCCGGCGATCAGCGCGATCACCATGCCGGCGAACAGGAAGCCGCCCATGAAGCTGAAGTCGCGCCGCGTCGCCAGGACCCAGGCCGACAGCGCCAGGAAAGTCACCCCGGTGGCGGCCAGCGCCAGGGTCACGACTTGCGCGCCACCGGGCAGCGCCAGCGTCTTGGCGAGCAGCGGCCCGAGCGTGTAGCCCATGAAGCCGGTCATTGCAAACACCGCCGGCAGTGCCCACGCGCTGTTGCGAAGTTTGTGAACCGCGAACAGCAGGCCGAAAAAGCCCGCCAGCGTGAACAGGATGCCCGGCGCCGGCAGCTTGAATGCCACGCTCGCCGCGGCAACGCCGGCACTGAACAGCAGCGTCATCGCCAGCAACGCATAGGTGTTGCGCAGCACGCGGCTGGCCGCACCGGCGGTGGGCAAGGCCGCAGGGACTGCAACCATCGGTAGCGCCGCAGCGTCCGCGCGCATCGTTTGAGTCAGGGGTTCCATGTCGTCGTCCTTCAGGTTGAAGAGTCGAAACCGATCGCGCGGTGGCGTGAGCGCTCGTGTCCGCGGCCACGCCGCCAGATGCGCACCAGCACTCGGGCCGCGCGGATCAGCGCGCTGTCGAGTGCGCTGCGAAAGTCACGCGCCATCGAGGTGATCACCAGCGTGCCCGCGCTGTCGGTCTTCAGCTCCACCTGGCAGCGCTTGTCCACGCCGCCCCGGGGACCGTTGATGTCGGACAGTTGCACCTTGGCGCGCGGCACCAGCCAGGTCAGCCGGCGCATCACGAACTTCACGCGGCGTTCGGCCAGGTCGCGGAGCTGCGCGCCTTGCGGGTCGCGGGATTCGAAGAGGACTTGCATGTCTGGTCTCCATCGGTTGAAACACGGCTGAACGATAGGCCGCGAAACCGTTCCGATAAAGCAGACAATGTCGAATCGACAGTTCTGAAAAAGCTGACCATGAGCCTGACTTTCAGCTACCGGCACCTGTACTACTTCTGGGTCGTTGCCAAGGAAGGCGGGATCGCGCGCGCGGCCGGCCGGCTGGGCATGGCGGTGCAAACCGTGAGCACGCAGGTGCGTGAACTGGAGCGCTCACTCGGCTACGCGCTGCTCAAGCCGGCGGGCCGGGGCCTGGTGCTGACCGAGGCCGGCCAGGCGGCGATGCGGCAGGCCGACCAGATTTTTCAGCTCGGCGAACAACTGCCCGCCGCGGTGCGCGACGCGATCAGCTCACCGGCCGTGCGCCTGGCCGTCGGCATCTCCGACGGATTGCCCAAGCTGGCGGTTCGGCGCCTGTTGTTGCCCGTGCTCGACGAGCCGAACCTGCGCTTGCTGTGCCACGAGGACGAGTTCTCCGGGCTGTTGGGCGACCTGGCGCTGCACCGGCTCGACGTGGTGCTGGCCGATCGCGCCGCTCCGCCCAACCCCAACCTCAAGGTCTACAGCCATGCGCTGGGCTCATCGGCCGTGGCCTGGTACGCGCCCGCGTCGTTGTACGCGGCGGCGCGGCGCGGCTTTCCGACATCGCTCGCGAAGGTGCCTGTGCTGTTGCCCACCACCCATGCCGCGGTGCGGGTGCGGATCGACCAGTGGTTTGAACGCATGGGGGTCCGGCCCCGAGTGGTCGGGGAGTTTGAAGACAGCGCCTTGCTCAAGACCTTCGGTGCCGGCGGCATGGGTGTGTTTCCGGCCACCGAACTGGTGCATGACGAGCTGATGGCGCGCTATGACGTCAAGCGGCTTGGGCCGTGCGATGGCGTCGAGCAACACTTCTTCGCGATCGGCACCGAGAAGAAGGTGCTGCACCCGCTGGTCCAGCGCCTGCTGCCTTCAGGGCATTGACCGCGACACGCGCGTGCCCGCTGCCGATGCCGGGTTTCAGGCGCCCAACGCCAGGCCCGCCAGTTCTCGCAGCACATGGCGAACCTGGATATAGCCGCCGCTCGATGGCAACCAGGCCAGCCCGGTGGACTGGGCATGCGAGGCCAGGCCCATCGGGGCGGCTTCGATGCGCATGTCGGCGCCGGCGGCGCGCTCGAAAGCGCGAACACTGCGCTTCATGTGCCAGCCGTGGGTCACCACGAGCACGTGTTTGATGCCCGCCTGCTTGAGCAGGGCCACCGAGTTGGCGCCGTTCTCGCGCGTGTCGCGGGAGCTGTCTTCGGTCCAGCGCAGCGGCCGGCCGAACTCTTGTGACGCGATCCGCGCCGCCACCCGGGCCTCCGGCACCGAGTCGGCCTGGCCCCAGCCCACGCCGCCGCTGAAGGCGACCGGAAGACCGGTCTCGCGCCCCAGCCACAGCCCGTAGCGAAGGCGTTCAAGGGAAGGATGGAGCAAGTTGCTCATGCCGTATTCAGGCGCGTGGGGCTCGACGCCGCCGCCCAGCACAACGATGGCCAGCGGCTGCTTCGCCTGGGCCAGCGCCTTCAACTCTGAAATGCGCTCAACGCTGAGCGCGGGGGGCGGGCGCAACAGCATGCGCGACAGCCACTGCCCGGTGCCGCCGCAGGCGCTGAGCCACAGCAGCGTGACGCTGAACAGGATCACCAGCCAACCCAGGCCGCGCCGCGGCAGCAGCAGCCTGGCGCCCAGCAACACCAGCAGCAACAGCGGCACCGGAGGCAGCAGCAAGGCGGTCAGGAAGGGCTTCCACGGTTCGAGGTCAAGCAGGACAAACAGGCTGTTCACAGTGGGGCGGGGCGCTCTGGCCGTTGAGGGTGGCCGCGATTGTGCCGGCGCGCGTCGTATTTCCAGCCCCTTGCCGGCAGGTGCGGGCCGAATGCATGATTCATTGCACGAACCTCAACCGGAGAATGTTCATGAGTGAGCCAGCGCAGGACCTTCGCGCCAAGCTGATCCGAAATTTCGACGCCGCACCCAAGACCCGGGAGCAGCGCGCGCCGCTGTACGACTCGGAGTGCGCGCGGCTCGCGGTTGGCACCGCCGCGAGCAAGCTGGGCATAAGCATCGACATCGTGGCGCCTGGCATGCGCTCGTGCCCCTATCACTTTCACTACGCGCAGGAAGAGGCGTTCGTGATTCTTGAAGGCGAGGGCACGTTGCGCGTGGCCGGCGAAATGCTGCCCATCCGCGGCGGCGACGCCATCTTCATTCCGCCCGGGCCACTGTATCCACACCAGATCATCAACACCTCGAACGCGCCGCTCAAATACCTGTCGATCAGCACGCGCGACAGCCCCGAGGTGGTGGAGTACCCCGATTCCGGCAAGTACCTGGCGACCGCAGCGCGCGACGGCAACGCCTATGGTTTTGCGCGCATGCACCGCGAGAAGGATGATGTTGACTATTGGGACGGTGAGCCGTGATCGCTTGCTGTGAAAACAAGCGTTGATCGGTGCTTACCCGGTAGGTATCCATCTATCACCTGCTGCGCGCAAGCGAATGCAATACTGATCAGAAGGTGTGGGCCACAACCCGCACCTGCCCGACAACACGGCCAATCAGGAGACAACGATGCGCATGATTCCGATTGCAATCGCCGCCGCATCCGCAGGTGCTGGCTGCGGAGAAGACTCGGGCGAAGTGCCCAAGCTCGCCCTGCCGCTGGCACGGCGCGAGTTCCTCAAGGGTTCGGGCATCCTGATCGGCACGATCGCCGCCGGCAGTGCCTTGGCGGCGCTGGCGCCGTCACCTGTGTGGGCGGTCGAGCTCAAGACCTTGAGCAAGGCCGAGGGCGAGACGCTGATGAAGATGGGCCGCACCTTGTACCCGCACAAGAAATTGTCCGACGCGGTGTACGCCCTGCTCGCCAAAGACCTGGACGGCAAGGCCGCCGCCGACCCGGCCACCGCCGCGCTGCTGCGCGATGGCATCAAGGCGCTCAACGACGGCGCCGGCGGCAGCTTTGCCAAAGCCTCCGAGGCCAAACGCCTGGCCATCGTCAAGGGCATGGAAGGCAAGCCGTTCTTCGGCGCGGTGCGCGGCCAGTGCGTCACCTCGCTGTACGACAACGACATGGCCTACGCCACCTTCGGCTACCCCGGCTCGGCCTGGGAAAAAGGCGGCTACATCTCGCGCGGGTTTCAAGACCTGAAGTGGCTGCCCGCGCCCACCGCCGAAGCCAGCCCCAAGCCCTACATGGGATGAAAAAGGAGACACCACATGGCCAAGTTTGAAACCACCGACGACTCGGTCGTCGTCATCATCGGCTCGGGCGCGGGCGGCGGCACGCTGGCCAACGAGCTGGCGCAAAAGGGCATCAAGGTCGTGGTGCTGGAGGCCGGTGCGGCGCAGTCGAACGCGACCTTCATCAACGACGAATGGAAGTCGTTCGGCCAGCTCGCCTGGCTCGACCCGCGCACCACATCGGGCACCTGGCGCGTGGCGAAAGACTTTGCCGGTTTGCCCGCGTGGGTGTGCAAGACGGTGGGCGGCACCACCACCCACTGGGCCGGTGCATCGCTGCGGCTGCAGGAGCATGAGTTTAGAGCGCGCACCCACTACGGCGAGATCAAGGGCGCCAGCCTGATGGACTGGCCGGTCACGCTGAAAGAACTCGAGCCCTGGTACGCCAAGGCCGAAGACAAGATGGGTGTCACGCGCACCAACGGCATCCCGGGCCTGCCGGGCAACAACAACTTCAAGGTGATGTACGCCGGTGCCAAGAAGCTCGGCTACAAAGAGGTGCACACCGGCAACATGGCCATCAACAGTGTGCCGCGCGATGATCGGGGCCGCTGCCTGCAGCTCGGCTTTTGTTTCCAGGGCTGCAAGAGCGGCGCCAAGTGGTCGACGCTGTACACCGAGCTGCCCAAGGCCGAAAAGACCGGCAACATGGACCTGCGGCCCGAAAGCCATGTCACGCGCATCGAACACGACGAGGCCGGCAAGGCCACCGGCGTGGTGTATTTCGACAAGGACGGCAAGGAGCAGCGCCAGAAAGCGCGCATCGTCTGCGTCGCCGGCAACTCGATTGAAACCCCGCGGCTGCTGCTGCTGTCGGCGTCGAACAAGTTCAAGGACGGGCTGGCCAATTCATCGGGCCAGGTCGGGCGCAACTACATGCGTCACATGACGGGTTCGGTCTACGCTGTCTTCAAGAACCCGGTGCACATGTACCGCGGCACCACCATGGCGGGCATCATTCGCGACGAAGCGGTCCACGACACCAAGCGCGGCTTCGCCGGCGGCTACGAGCTGGAGACGCTGTCGCTGGGCGTGCCGTTCATGGCCGCCTTTCTGAACCCGGGCGGTTGGGGCTCGGAGTTCTCCTGGTACATGGACAACTACGTCAACATGGCCGGCATGTGGCTGGTGGGCGAGGACATGCCGCGTGAGACCAACCGCGTCAC
>JANNDW010000501.1:0-1645 GCA_031378125.1 Methylibium sp.
TCTCATGCCCTACCTGTTGCGGTTCTCGCAGCAGGCATCGTTAGAAATCCCCCTGATCGTTTCTTGAGTGTCGCTGCATGCGCCGCATGTGCGGCGCATCATTTGTTAGAAAGATAGGATCCGTCCATGACGACCCAAACCCAAACCGGTACCGTGAAGTGGTTCAACGAGAGCAAGGGCTTCGGCTTCATCGCTCAAGATGCGGGCGGCGCCGACCTGTTCGCCCACTTCCGTGACATCACGGGCTCGGGCTTCAAGACCCTGGTGGAAAACCAGCGCGTCGAGTTCGAAGTCAAGCAAGGCCAAAAGGGCCTGCAAGCAGCCAACATCAAGGTGCTGTAAACCTCCGGGCTTTGCTGCCTTGAGAAAAGCCGCGGTTCATGCCGCGGCTTTTTTTCGCCTGCCGACCCGCCCTAAGATGCCCACTTTCACCACCGGAGACCGACCATGTCCACTGTTGCTGCCAGCCTGACCAACACCCAAGTGCGCCTGGCCGCCCGCCCGGTGGGCCTGCCGACCCGCGCCGACTGGACGTTCACGACCGAGCCGGTTGCCGAACCCGACGCGGGCGGCATCCTCGTCAAGACCCTCAGCCTTTCACTCGACCCCGCGATGCGCGGCTGGATGAACGACGCCAAGAGCTACATTCCGCCGGTCGAGATCGGTGCGGTGATGCGCGCCGGCGGCATCGGCGTGGTGGTGGCGTCAGCGAACCCGGCTTTCAAAGTGGGCGACCAGGTCAGTGCCGGCCTCGGTGTGCAGGCGTACTGCCTCATTTCGGCCGGCGAGATCAAGCGCAGCGGCGTCTTCAAGACCGACTCGCGCCTGGGTTCGATCAACCAATGGCTCAACGTGCTGGGCATGCCGGGCATGACCGGCTACTTCGGCCTGATGGACGTGGGCCAGCCCCAGCCCAGCGAGACGGTCGTGGTGTCAGGCGCTGCCGGCGCCGTGGGCCAGACCGTGGGGCAACTGGCCAAGATCAAGGGTTGCCGCGTCGTCGGCATTGCCGGCGGGCCGGCCAAGTGCGAGTGGGTGGTCAAGGAACTCGGCTTCGATGCCTGCATCGACTACAAGGCCGGCAAGGTGCGCGACGACTTGAAGGCGCATTGCCCCAAAGGGGTGGACGTCTATTTCGACAACGTGGGCGGCGACATCCTCGACAACGTGCTCACGCGCATCAACCGCAAGGCACGCATCATCATCTGCGGCGCCATCAGCCAGTACAACAACACCACCCCGGTGCAAGGCCCGAAGAACTACCTGTCGCTGCTGGTGAACCGGGCGCGCATGGAAGGCATCGTGGTGTTCGACTACGCCGACCGCTTCCCGCAGGCCGTGGCCGAACTGGCGGGCTACCTGAAGGACGGCCGCATGAAGAGCAAGGAAGACGTGGTCGTTGGCCTGGACACCTTCCCCGAAACCCTGCTCAAGCTGTTCAATGGCGAGAACTTCGGCAAGCTGGTGCTGCAGGTCGCATCGGCCTGAAATCGGCCTGAACCCTGCCCTGCGAACCCAAGCGCGGCTTGCCTGGGCACGCGCCCGGCTCAGGCTGGATCGAAGCCCTGATGCAATGGGGAAAGGCAGGCCTAGGATGAAACAGATCCTCTGCCAGGCGACGCACCCGACACCTTTCGGCCCGTTG
>JANNDW010000007.1:0-3471 GCA_031378125.1 Methylibium sp.
CGCCTCGGGATTGATCGGCTCGCCGACGGTGCCGAGGATGCGCAGGCTCTTCATGTCGTATTTGTTCGGCAGCTCGCCGCCCGCCTTGATGAGCGAGCGGATCGCCGTGGGTGCCGTGTAGAACACGGTGACCTTGTGGTCCTGGATCATCTTCCAGAAGCGGCCGGCGTCGGGGTAGGTCGGCACGCCCTCGAAGATGACCTCGGTGGCGCCCACGGCGAGCGGCCCGTAGGCGATGTAGGTATGCCCCGTCACCCAGCCCACGTCTGCCGTGCACCAGAAGACATCGGTCGGTTTGTAGTCGAACACCCACTTCATCGTGAGAATCGCCCATAGGATGTAGCCGCCGGTCGAGTGCTGCACGCCCTTGGGCTTGCCGGTCGATCCCGAGGTGTAGAGGATGAAGAGCGGATGCTCGGCGTTGACGGGCGTGGGCTCGCATTCCATGGCCTGGCCGCGCACGACGTCTTCCATCCAATGGTCGCGGCCTGCCTTCATCTGCGTGGGCGAGCCGGTGCGCTTGTAGACGATCACTGATCTGATGCTGTCGCAGCCGCCCAGCGCCAGCGCTTCGTCGACGATGGCCTTCAGCGGCAGGTGCTTGCCGCCGCGAGCCTGTTCGTCGGCGGTGATCACCATCACCGCGCCAGCGTCTTCAATGCGGTCGCGCAGGCTCTGCGCCGAGAAGCCGCCGAACACCACCGAATGCGTGGCACCGATGCGGGCGCACGCCTGCATCGCCACCACGCCTTCGACCGACATCGACATGTAGATGACGACACGGTCGCCCTTCTTGACGCCGCTGGCCTTCAGCGCGTTGGCCATTTTGCAGGTGCGCTCCAGCAGTTCGCTGTACGTGACCTTGGCGACCTTGCCGTCATCGGCCTCGAAAATGATGGCCACCTTGCTGCCCAGCCCCGCCTCGACCTGCTTGTCCAGGCAGTTGTAGGACACGTTCAGCGTGCCGTCTTCAAACCACTTGAAAAACGGTGCCGCGCTGTCGTCGAGCACCTTGGTGAACGGCGTTTTCCAGGTCACGAATTCACGCGCCAGACGGGCCCAGTAGCCTTCGTAGTCGGCCTCGGCTTCGGCGCACAGCGCGTTGTAGGCCGCCATGCCGGACACATGGGCGCTCTTCACCAAGGCTTCGGGGGGAAGGTAGCGGGGGGTGGCTGCGGCGGTCATGGGCGTCTCCTGCGTGGTTCTGTTGATTCGACAAGTCAGCAAGCAGCACCTTAGGCACTTGCTCTTACGAAGGGCTTACTCCGGCGGCGTGCGGGCCGCGGCGGACAACTGTCATGGTGCGCCAACTACAATTTCCGACAATCGGACCAACCCTGAAAGCCCTCCTGATGCCCCAGATTCCCGACCCATCCAAAGCCCAATTGCGCCCGATTCCGAACTTCATCTTCATGAGCCGGTGGCTGCAATTGCCGCTGTACCTGGGGCTGATTCTGGCGCAGTGCGTCTACGTATTTCACTTCTGGGTCGAGCTGGTGCATTTGATCGAAGCCGTGTTCGGCGACAAAAATGCGCTTGACATTCTGATCAAGAGCATCGGCTACAAGGGCGACTTTGGCGGCGGCCTGCCCAAGCTCAACGAGACCATCATCATGCTGGTGGTGCTGGGCCTGATCGACGTGGTGATGATCTCCAACCTGCTGATCATGGTGATCGTCGGCGGCTACGAAACCTTCGTGTCGAGGATGAACCTGGAAGGCCACCCCGACCAGCCGGAGTGGCTGAGCCATGTCAACGCTTCGGTCCTTAAAGTGAAGTTGGCCACGGCGATCATCGGCATCAGCTCGATCCACCTGCTCAAGACCTTCATCAATGCCGAGAACTACAGCGAGAAGGTGTTGTTGTGGCAGACCCTCATCCACCTGACCTTTTTGCTGTCGGCCGTGGCGATTGCCTACACCGACAAGCTGATGGCCCACGGCGCGCCCGCAGCCAAGGGCGGCGGCGGCGGCGGTGGTGGCGGTGGCGGCGACGGTTACGCGGCTCATTGATCCGCCGCAACTCGCAGCGCACGCAGCATCAGTCCCACCCCCAGCAGGGCCGACAGCAGTGAGCCGCCGAGCACGCCCAGCTTGAGCTGAGTCTCGATTTCAGTGCCCTGCCCTTCGAACGCCAGGCCGCCGATGAACAGGCTCATCGTGAAACCGATGCCGCACAGCACACAGACGGCGAAAAACTGAAGCCAGGTTGAGCCCTGCGGCAGCGCAGCGCCGCCAAAACGCAGCAACAGCCACGACGCGCCGAACACCCCCGTGGCCTTGCCCAGCAACAGGCCCAGCGCTATGCCCGCAGGCACCGGCATCAACAGGGTCTGCACAGAGACTCCGCGCAGCGACACGCCTGCGTTGACGAACGCAAACAACGGCAAGACCACAAACGCCACCCACGGATGGAGTGCCTCCTCGGCGGTGCGCAAAGGCGAGCCCCCTTTGCGGTCGGACAGCGGAATGGCCAGCGCCGCGATCACGCCCGCCAGCGTGGCGTGCACCCCGGACTTGAGCACGCACAGCCAGATCAGCAAACCCACCACCCCATAGGGCCCGATGCTCATGACTCGGCAACGATTCAACACCAACAACACCGCGGCACCGGCGCCGGCCGCCAGCAACATGCTCAACGACAGCTGCTCTGTATAAACAACGGCGATCACGACGATGGCCCCCAGGTCGTCGATGATGGCCACCGCGGCCAGAAAAACCTTCAGCGACGCGGGCACCCGCTTGCCCAGCAGCATCAGCACGCCCAGCGCGAAAGCGATGTCGGTCGCGGTCGGGATCGCCCAGCCGCGCAGCGCCACCGGATTGCCCCAGTTGATGACGGTGTAGATCAATGCCGGCACGACCATCCCGCCCAGCGCTGCCGCGGCCGGCAGCAAAGCCTGCCGCGGATCGGCCAGTTCGCCTTCCAGCACTTCCCGCTTGATCTCCAGGCCGATGAGGAAGAAAAACACCGCCATCCACAAATCGTTGACCCAGACCAACAAAGGCTTGGACAGCACCAGCCAATCGGCACCGATTCGCAGCTCGCCGGGGAGCTTGACGAAGGCTTCGTAGAACTCGCTCCACGGTGAGTTGCTGATGATCAGCGCGAACAGCGCAGCGACGGCCAAAACGAGGCCACCGGCCGACTCGGACGCTATGAAACGACGAATGCCTGTCAGCAAAATGCACCCCCTGATTCAGTAAACTCAAACGCCCAAATCACACTTGCCCTGCCACGAGCCTGCCACGAGCCTGCCGCGCATGCCAGGCCGATTGTTCCCACTTTCGATTCGCCCCTCCATCTCGCCATCCACGGGACCGCCATGACCACCATCCAACAGCAAGACCTCGTCGAGAGCGTCGCCAGCGCGCTGCAGTACATCAGTTACTACCACCCGGTGGACTACATCCAGCACCTCGCGCGCGCCTACGAAGGCGAGCAAAGCCCGGCTGCCAAGGACGCCATCGC
>JANNDW010000020.1:0-8149 GCA_031378125.1 Methylibium sp.
GTGCGCCGCGCCCGACATGAAGGGCACGAACAGCAGGTTGGTCAGCACGTATTCGAACGAGAAGCTCACCGCGGTGAGGAACTCGAACGGGCCGGAACTCATCGCGTCCTCGAAGAACGACTTCGGCACCGACAGGTACCACACCCGGTCGAACCAGTGGTTCGAATGGTGCATGCCGTTGAAGTACTTGTTGTAGTGCGACAGCGCGTGGGTTTCGGTCTGGTAGTGGCGCAACTCGTCGACCGACTGCAACTGGCAGGCCACGCGCGCACCCTCGCCGCTGAAATGGCGCCCGACATGCGCGAAGCCGCGGTGGGCGCAGTATTCGAGCGGCGTGACGCCCTGGATGAAGAGCTTGAGCGCATTCACATAACGCGCGTCGCTGATGCCGAGCTGGCCGTTGTTCTGCGCAAAGGCGTCGATCACCGCGTAGAGCTTTTTCTCCTTCTCGCCCTGGTATTTCCAGTAGGCGTCCATGGTGAGGCGGAACGGGTCTTCCCACTTATCCCAGTCATGGATCTTGATGCCCTCGTAGCGGTCGTACGGGAACACCCGCTCCATCGGTTGGTAGGTGGTCTGCCAGCCCAGGCTGCGGGTCATCGCGGCATAGCGCTCCTTCAAGCCGAGCCGTTTCTTGGCGACCTTGGCATCCATGCTCAGTGGCTCCAGCTCAAGGTGAACTGGTCGTCGTCTTCGTCGATGTAGCCGGTCAAGGTGACAAGGTTGACCTGGATCTGCTGCAGGTCGAACGGGCGGCCGATGTGCGCCTCGATCGTTTCGCGCTTGATCGTCAGCCGGTCCGGCGCGTCGATCTTCACGAGACCGGGCGAATGGACAGCGCTGGCGTTTGGGTTGTCCGCCAGGATCGCGTCGACGATCGGACGCGAATCTTCGTTGGCCTGGAAAGCGATGAAGACGTTGGACATGGCGTTCCCTGGTTCAGCCCGCGAGGCCGGCTTTTTTGCAACGCGCATCGAGCGCGCTGCGAATCTCTTGCAGTGCCGCCTGCCCGGCGCCGCCCAGCGCCAGATCGGCCACCGGTGCCAGCGCCGCTTGGGCGCGCTCGGTCCAGGCGGCGGCCCAGCCCGCGATCAGTTGCCGGTTGGCATCGGATTCGGCGGCGGCTACTTTGACCACGGCGTCGATCCAGCGGGCGCTCTCGTCGTGCCACTCCGGCATGAAGGCGGTGAGCATGGCCACCGCCGTGCCGCCGCGCATCGCCAGGCCGTCGTCGACGAAGCGGCCGTAGATCAGCGGATACAGCAAGCCATCGAGCGCAAGGTTTTGCGCGACGAACAATTCGAACGGGTCCTTCAGCACCAGCGTGTCTTCGACATAGCGGCGCAGCACCTGCCAGCGCGGGTCGCTCAACCAGGCGTTCTTGCCGGCTTCGAGCACGCCGGGTTCGTCCAGCGCCAGTCCCAGGCGTGTGAGGTATTGCGCCGCACCGAGGTGGTCAAGCGCATGGAACATGGCCGGCGCGGTGAATGCGGTGCCCCAGCCATAGGCGCAGATCGAGCAGTTGTTCATGTTGGCGCCCCAGGCCACATGGCGCAGCGGCATCAACACGTCGCAGGCTTCGGCCCGCACCGCGTCGGGAATCTTGGCAACCAGGCCGCGCGATTCGACGAACTGGTAGTTCGATTCCATCGCGTCCTGCTGGCGCGCGCGGGTCGTGGTCCAGGTGGCGTAGTAGAACTGGCGCGGGTCGCGCAGCACGTACCAGTCGGCCAGTTTCACGGCCGAGCGCGAAGCGTCGAACAGTTCGTGTTCGGGGTCCCAGGTGGGACGGTAGTGAAAGTTGGCCGCCGGCTGCGCACCGAGGGTGGCCTCCTGGTAGCGTGACGCCGGCTTGTCGCCGCCGATGTAGCGCGCGACATGGTCGTAGGTCTGGCGCAGCGGCTGGATCTCGCGGGCCTGAAGGTCGATCGTCATCGGAGGGGTCCTCGTGCGTTCTTCGTGCGTTCAGGATGGGTGGCTCAGCGCTCAGCCGTCGAGTGGCTGCACCTGGTGAGTGGCGCAGAACTCGTCGAAGGCCGCGCGTGGCAAGACAAGTTCGACCGACAGATCGGGCCAGCCGATCGAGAACTCGAAGGCCACCAGGCCGTTGTCGCGCGCACCGATCACCCGCACGAATTTGCGTGTGGCGTCGAACGGCGGGTCGTCTTGCGCTTGGGTGCTCGGTTGCATTCATGGGCCCTAGGTCGGGTGCTTCCAGTAACGCACGGGGCATGCCAGCCAAGGCACGAGGTGGCAAAAATCCCGATAAAACTAGGGAAAACACGCATCAAACGAAGGTCCATCCCCTCCTTCTCCCTCGCCTCGGTGCGGTCCTGTACCGAGACTCTTCCCGGTAAATTGATCTTTTCATGAAGCAACTTAGAAACCGAAGTCATCAGTTCATCAATTCTTGTTCAGGCTGTCGACATCCCCGAGTTGACGCCATGACTGATGATCTCGATAATTTTGTAAATGAATGCGCCAAGTCTGCCGCCGCTACCGTCCGACGCTGACCTGCGCCGGCTGGTCCACTTCTCGGCCGGCGATGGCCGCATCTGGTTGGCCAGCCAGCGCATGTTGCTGGTCCACAGCGCGGCGCTCGGCTCGTTGCGGCGCGAGCTGATGGACAGCATCGGGCGCGTCCAGACCCGTCGCTTGCTGATGCGTGCCGGCTATGCGGCCGGCGAGCGCGACGCGGTGCTGGCACGCCAGGTGCGCCCGCACGCCTCGGTCTTCGACGCGTTTGCCGTCGGGCCGCAGTTGCACATGCTCGAAGGCGCGGTGCAGGTCACGCCAGAGCTGTTCGACCTTGATCTCGAAGGCTCGCACTATCTGGGCATCTACCGCTGGGACCATTCCTGGGAGGTTGAGACCCATGTGCGCGCGTTCGGGCCGCAGACCGAACCGGTGTGCTGGATGTTGCTGGGCTATGCGTCGGGCTACACCAGCGGCTTCTTTGGCCGGCGCGCGCTGTACAAAGAGGTCGCGTGCAGCGCCTGCGGCGGTGACCATTGCCGCATCGAAGGCAGGTTCCAGACCGAATGGCCCGACGGTGACGAGATGGCGCGCGAGTACGACGCCGAATCCATGCTCACGCAGATGGGCGAGTTGCAGTCCAAGGTCGAGGCCTTGCGCACGCAGCTCGAAGCGGCGGACGAGTCCGGGCCGCTGATCGGCCGCTCGCGGGCCTTCGAGGCCACGCTGGAGCTGCTGCGCAAGGCCGGGCCGACGCAGGTCAACGTGCTGTTGACCGGCGAGACCGGCGTCGGCAAGGAGCGCTTTGCGCGCGCGCTGCACCGCATGAGCCCGCGGGCCGACAAACCCTTTGTCGCCGTCAACTGCGCGGCGCTGCCGGCGGAGCTGATCGAGAGTGAATTGTTCGGCGCCGAGAAAGGCGCGTTTACCGGCGCCAACACGGCCCGCGCCGGGCGCTTCGAGCGCGCCGATGGTGGCACGCTGCTGCTCGACGAACTGGGCGATCTGCCGCTGCCCGCGCAGGCCAAGCTGCTGCGGGTGCTGCAGCAGGGCGAGGTGGAGCGGCTCGGGGCCACCCAGCCGCGCAAGGTCGATGTGCGGGTGATCGCCGCGACCAACGTCGACCTGGATGCGGCGGTCGCTGCGGGCACCTTCCGGCGCGACCTGCTGTACCGATTGAATGTGTACCCGATCCGCATCCCGCCGCTGCGCGAACGTGTCGAAGACATCGAACTGCTGGCCGAGCACATCCTGCGGCGCTTCACGGCGCTGCACGGCAAGCGCGTGCCCGGCTTCACCGACCGCGCGCTCGATGCGATGCGCCACCACCCCTGGCCGGGCAATGTGCGCGAGCTGGAGAACCTGATCGAACGCGGTGTGATCCTGGCCAGCCCTGGCGAATCGGTCGACGTGAGCGAACTGTTCCCGAGCCTGCCGAATGCGGCGGCGACCGTCACCGTGAATGCCGCCGGCCAGCTCGAAAGCGCCCGCGCCAGCGGCGCGGGAGTGCTGTTCGACCAGGTGCTGGCCGAGGGCTTCGGGCTGGAGTCGCTCGAAGACGCGCTGATCCAGGAGGCAGTGCAGCGCGCCCGCGGCAACCTGGCCGCCGCGGCGCGCACGCTGGGCCTGACCCGACCGCAACTGTCGTACCGCTTGCAGCGCAGCCGCGAGCGCCTGGAGCCATAGCGGCATGGCCAAGCGACCTTTCCTCGCGCTGGTGCGGCCCGACAACGACGCCGCCGGGACGAGCGCCGGCGCCGTGCGCACGCTGATCGAGCGCGCCTACTCGGACCTGCGCGACGACATCGTCGAGGGCGTGCTGGCGCCGGGCGAAAAGCTGCGCGTCGAACACCTGAAGACACGTTATGCGGTGGGCGCGGGCACGCTGCGCGAAGCGATCACCCGGCTGGTCAGCGATGCGCTCGTGGTGGCCGAGGGGCAACGCGGATTTCGGGTCGCCGAGATTGCGATCGACGACCTGCTGGACCTGACCGAGTTGCGCGTTCACATCGAGATCGACGCGCTGCGCCGTTCGATCCGGGCCGGCGACGACGCCTGGCGCGCGCGCCTGCAACGCGCCTACGACGAGCTGTCCGCCTATGAGCAGCCGGTGCAGCCGGAACGCCGCAAGGCTTGGGAACGGCTCAACACCGGCTTTCACGAAGCCTTGGTGGCCGGCCACGAATCGCCCTGGACCTTGCGGGTGCTGCGCATGCTGGCGCGCCAGGGCGAGCGCTATCGCAAGTATTCGATCGGCCTGCCCGACAGTGGCCGCGACGTGCATGCCGAGCACCGCCAACTCTTCGAGCTGGCCATGCTCGGCAATGAAGCGCGTGCAGCGCTGGCGCTGGAGGCGCACATCCGCGCCACGCCGGAACTGCTGATCCGCGCGATGCGCGCCGGGAACCGCTTGTTCGAGCCGCGCTGACAAGCTTTCAGGTGCGCAGGCCGGCGGTCGACGCTGCGCAGCCAGCGGCTGGGTGTGCGCCCGCCAACTGCGTTGGCAAGCCCTCAGCGCGCGCACGCCAGACTCCCTGAACTCGTCCCCGCCGCCCTGCGCTTACTCCACGTTTACGCCGCGTTTACGCCGAACACGCGCTAATTTACGCCGCACCACCAGCCGCTTGCCTACGATGAGTTGGATTCAAGGAGCGGCTCATGGATGTGCTTTGGTTGCTGTTGTTCGTCTTTCTGTGCGTTGCCATTGGCGGCCTGCTGATGCTGTGCGATCGCCGGCTGGCACCCACAGAAACCAAACGCCGTTGAGGAGGTGACACCCATGTCCGGCTTGTACTGGTTGGGCAGCGCGGTGACGCTGGCCCTGTTCATCTACCTCCTCGTCGCGCTGGTGCGCGCGGAGGATTTCTGATGACCACGCAAATGATCGTGCTGCTGGTGGCTTATGTGGCCGCCGTGCTGCTGCTGGCCGTGCCCATGGGCCGGTGGCTGGCGGCGGTGGCCGAGGGCAGGTTGCGCCGCTTGCAGCGCGTCGACGCGGCGTTGTTGCGTGTCTGCGGGGTGAAGCCGGACCGCGAACAATCCTGGCGCGAATACGCCGTGGCGCTGCTGGTGTTCAACATCATCGGTGTGGTCGTGGTGTATGCGCTTCAACGGCTCCAGGGCGTGATGCCGTTGAACCCGCAAGGCATGGCGGGCGTGGCGCCCGACTCGGCGTTCAACACCGCCGTGAGCTTCGTGACCAACACCAACTGGCAGGGTTACAGCGGCGAAGCCACGATGAGCTACCTGACGCAGATGTTGGCGCTGACGGTGCAGAACTTCCTGTCGGCCGGCACCGGCATGGCGGTGGCGTTCGCGCTGATCCGCGGCTTCGCACGCCACAGCACGCCGGCGATCGGCAACTTCTGGGCCGACCTGACGCGCAGCACGGTCTACGTGCTGCTGCCGCTGTCGATCGTGCTGGCGCTCGTCCTCGCCGGGCAAGGCGTGATCCAGAACTTCAAGCCGTATGCCGAGGTCACGCTGACCGAGCCGCTGGCCTACACGGAAGCCGGCGCCACTGGCGCCGATGGGAAGCCGAGCCAGGTTGCCAAAACCACGACCACGCAAACGCTGCCGATGGGGCCGATCGCTTCGCAGGAGTCCATCAAGATGATCGGCACCAACGGCGGCGGCTTCCTGAACGCCAACTCGGCGCACCCGTTCGAGAACCCGAGCGCGTGGTCCAACCTGCTGCAGATGCTGGCAATATTCTTGATCCCGGCGGGGATGTGCCTGGCGTTCGGCCAGATGGTCGCAGACAAGCGCCAGGGCTGGGCGCTGCTGTCTGCGATGACGCTGATCTTCGTTGCGGCGGTCGTGTGCATCATGCTGGCCGAACAGTCGGGCGACCCCCGGCTCGCCGCGCTCGGCGCCGATCCTGTGGCCAGCGTTTTGCAGCCGGGCGGCAACATGGAAGGCAAGGAAACGCGCTTCGGCATTGCCGCAACGTCGCTGTTCGCGGCCATCACCACGGCGGCGTCGTGTGGCGCGGTGAACGGCATGCACGCGTCGTTCACGCCATTGGGCGGGGCCGTGCCCTTGTTGTTGATCCAGCTGGGCGAGGTGGTCTTCGGCGGGGTCGGCTCTGGGTTGTACGGCATGCTGGTGTTCGCGCTGCTGGCGGTGTTCCTGGCCGGTCTGATGATCGGCCGCACGCCCGAATACCTGGGCAAGCGGATCGAGCCGGGCGAGATCAAGCTGGTGTCGATCGCGGTGCTGGTCACACCCCTGCTGGTGCTGCTGGGCACGGCCGCGGCGGCCAGCAGCGGCGCGGGCCGCACCGGCATGCTGAACCCGGGCGCGGCCGGCCTCACCGAAGTGCTGTACGCCTTCTCGTCGGCCGCCAACAACAACGGCAGCGCGTTTGCCGGGCTGTCCGCCAACACACCGTTCTACAACGCGATGCTGGGTGTGGCGATGTGGTTGGGCCGCTTCGGCGTGATCGTGCCGGTGCTGGCCATTGCCGGCACGCTGGCGGCCAAGAAGCGCGTGCAGCGACGCACGGCCGATGGAGCGACAGCCGCGATGCCCACGCACGGCCCGCTGTTCGTCGTGCTGCTGGTAGCCACCGTGCTGCTGGTGGGCGCCTTGACCTACATCCCGGCGCTGGCGCTGGGGCCGGTGGTCGAGCACCTCAACATGGTCAAGTGATGGAGCGCGCCATGACCACAGCCACCGCGTCCCTGACAAAACCCCAAGCCACCGGCCTGTTCGATGCCGCACTCGTGCAACCCGCCGTCCGCGACGCGTTCCGCAAGCTCAGCCCTGCCGTGCAGTGGCGCAACCCGGTGATGTTCGTGGTCTGCATCGGCGCGATTCTCATCACCGGCTTGTGGCTGCAGGCGCTGTTCGGCACCGGCGAAGCGCCCGCCTGGTTCATCGGCGCGAACGCGCTGTGGCTGTGGTTCACCGTGCTGTTTGCCAACTTTGCCGAGGCGCTGGCCGAAGGCCGCAGCAAGGCGCAGGCGGCCAGCCTGCGCGGCTTGAAGAAGCGCGGCATTGCGAAACGATTGACAGCCCCTGGCCCGACGGGTACGTCAGGCGGTCCCCCGAGGGAACGTGGGCCGGCTTGGGACGGCCCGGCGCTCGACCCGCTGCAAGAGCCAAAACACGGTTCGTCGTGGATCCCGGTCGAAACCGACGAGCTGCGCATCGGCGCCGTGCTGCTGGTGGAAGCGGGCGACGTGATGCCGTGCGACGGCGAGGTGATCGAAGGCGTGGCCTCGGTCGACGAAAGTGCGATCACCGGCGAATCGGCACCGGTGATCCGCGAGGCGGGCGGCGACTTTTCATCGGTCACCGGCGGCACGCGCGTGCTGTCGGACTGGATCGTGGTGCGCTGCACGGTGAACCCTGGCGAGGCGTTCCTGGACCGCATGATCGCGATGGTCGAAGGCGCCAAGCGCCGCAAGACGCCCAACGAAGTGGCGCTGACCATCCTGCTGGTGGCGCTGACCTTGGTGTTCCTGATGGCGACGGTGACCTTACTGCCGTTTTCGCTCTACTCGGTGGATGCAGCCAAACTCGGCACGCCCGTCAGCATCACCGTGCTCGTGGCGCTGCTGGTGTGCCTGATCCCCACCACCATCGGCGGGCTGCTGTCGGCCATCGGCGTGGCGGGCATGAGCCGCATGCTGGGGGCCAACGTCATTGCCACCTCGGGCCGTGCGGT
>JANNDW010000032.1:0-3063 GCA_031378125.1 Methylibium sp.
CCTCTCCGGCCCGTTCTCGCGCCACACCAGCGCCATCATGGCCGGGCTGATGCGCGGGTAGGCCACATGGCCGCAGGCCGGGCAGGTGCGCGCGCGGTCTTGCGCATGCAACTCGGTCGGCGTGGCGCACACGCCGCAAAAGCGGTGGGCGCGGTCCCATTCGAGCACTTGTGCGGCGCGGCCGGCCAGCGACATCAGCGGCTCGGGGAATTGCATCATCGCGGCGCGCAAGGGCACGGCGCTCCAGCCCTGCGGCACGCCGGACAAGACGATGGCCCAGCAGTCCATGCCGTCCAGCGCACCGAGGTAGTGACGGTTGCCGGCCAGCGGCTCGAGCATTTCCAGCGGCTGCGGCAACAGGCCAGCACCCTCCTCATCGGGCAGGATCAACTTGCCATCGACAAAACCGAAACACCAAGCCATGCCGCCGGCAAGCGGACTGGTTTGAGCGGGTTGAACGGCGGGAACGAAGATCATGGTGCGGCGTCGATGACAGCCAGTGGCAATTCGCAAGCCTGACTGTACTTCCCCGCACCCAGTCGGTCCGCTCGGTGGCGCGGACTCGGCGACCGCCCCCGACCCGAGCTTTAGTGATCCGCACCCATGGCCGCGGGCCTCAATGGCGGCATGCGGGACAACGTGCTCAGCAGTTGCCGCACGCTGGATGACATGGTCTTCCCACGGATGGCAGCCACCTGGGTCAGCACGGTCGACAGCGTGACGCCGTGTGCGCTGGCAATCTCCGCGGACCTCAGGCCCCGCACCAACTGGCACAGCACCTGGCCTTCTGCATAGGTGAGACCGCAACGCGAGGCAAAGAGCTGCAGTTCGATCCCTCCGCACAGCTCGTGCCGACCCAAGGTGACAAAGGCCCTGCGTGAACCCTTAACCACCACGGGGACAAGTGCGGCAAAGCGGCAGCCCTCGGGCGCGGACAGCTCAAACAGCTGGTGCCGGCCGCGGTGGCAGACCTGATAGAGCGCTTCGATCCACGCATCACACTCTGGCGCGCGACCGCTTCGCAGCAAGCCGCGATCCATGGTCCATCCCGCCTTGGCAAGGGTCGTGCGGGCCATACTGTTCGAGTAGATGATCCTTGACACGTCGTCCAGTATGGCCACCCCATGCGCTGAGCCGTCCAGTCCCGCAAGCAGGAAGTCCGCGGCGGTGGCACCCTCTGGCTGCGCAACAGGCAATGCGTCCCCCGATGGGGCCGGCAGGACAGGGTGACGGGCGGACCGAGTTGCGGGGCGCTCGAAATCAAGGGTTGCGAAAGCGTTCATGCAAGGCTCCTCAGGAAGGTTCAGCCGCTATAGGCGGACGAATGAATACTAGGAACATGCGCTGCGCGTCGCATCTGACAAAGCGGTCAAACGGGGGGTGTAAACGTTCTATAACCGATGGCAGATGGGGATCTTGATCGCTCGTGATAACGTGAAAACCGTTGGCGAACTTCGCTGCTACCGGAAAGTGCACCGTGCGTACGCTGATCGTCGATGACCATCCGCTTTTCAGCGCGGGGTTGCGCCTTCTGCTGTCGGGATCCACGACCATCGAGGACATCGTTTGTTGCGAGGCCGGCGCCGAAGCGCTTGCGCTGGCGGCGGCGGCGCCTTTCGACTTGGTGCTGCTCGACTGGAACCTGGGAAGCACGCCGTCGGGTGCGCCGTTGGTGCGCGAACTGAAGGGCGTGCTGCCACTGGCCCGTGTCGTGATCGTGTCCGGCGAAAGCAGCGCGTCGCTCATCAAGCTGGCCATCGAGAGCGGCGCCGTCGGCTTCGTTCCTAAAGAGTCTTCGCCCGCGCTGCTGATCGATGCATTGACCGTTACCGCGCACGGTGGGATCTACCTTCCGGTGGCCGTGCTGGTCACCGATGGGTCAGCGGGTTTGCAGGCCGTTGCCAAAGCCGCCGAGGGCCAAGCGGCGCCAGGGGGCCGACTGCGCAGCATCGGCGATGCGTTCCCCCAGCTCACGCCGCGCCAGGTGGATGTCCTTGGCCGACTCATCCACGGATTGCCGAACAAGCAGATCGCGCGTGAGTTCGACATCTCCGACGGCACCGTCAAGCAGCACCTGAACGCGATATTCCGAGAGCTCGACGTGCAGAATCGCACCGAGGCGGTGTACCTGTTGGCCAAGAGCGGGGTTCGGTTCGATTGACGCGTGAGGGGGCTTTCTCTCAGCCGAGGTCGACGCGGTGCAGGCCGCCAACCTGTCCGATGCCGGCCTTCATGAAGCTGATCAACAGAACTGGGTTGTTGCGGGTGCCGTAGACCAGATCGAGCATCGCGAACCCGTCGCCCGGCGGGGCAAACGTCGTCTTCACCTCGACAGACAAACCACCGATCCGGAGAGTCTCGTCCTTGACCAGATCCTGCGGCCGCCCGTTCGCAAAGGGAAAGGGCCCGTACAGCGCCGAGCTGTGAACCGACACCAGCTTGATGACCGGCTTTTTCTGATCGGCCGGTCGAATCGTGATCTCCGCGAGCAGCGAGTGGTGCTCGTCGCCCGACAGGAAGACGGTGTTGCGAATGTCGTTCTCGGCGATGAACTCGAGCAGGCGTTCAATCGAGACTGGGAACCCGTCCCAGGCGTCACTGCGAACGCTGTTGCATTTGTCTTCGGCCGTCGCGCGCCGGCGCGGCAGCAGCAGCGAAGGCGTCGCGACGAACTTCACCTCGTGCGGGTGATCCAGCAGCCACTTCTCCAGCGCGTCTCGCTGGGACGCGCCCAGGATCTGAACGTCCGCGGCGCGCACTGCCGACCCGCGCGGTGAGCGCCCGGTGCGTGTGTCGGCCATGTAAAAGCGGTACCCCCCGAACGAGAAGTCGATATCGACAGGCCCGTCCGGCGGCGACAACGGGTCGCGGCGGCGCGCCCGCTGCATCTGCTGGTACTTGCGGTAGGCGCCGTAGCCGAACCTGCGCGCGTCGTCGATCTTTTTTGCCGCCGCTGCATTCTTGCCTTGCAGTTCAAGCGCCATGGGCTCCCAGTCGTCGGACAGTTCATGGTCGTCCAGCAGCATGCGCACCGGCACGCGGCGCAGGATCTCGCGCATCGGC
>JANNDW010000133.1:0-5437 GCA_031378125.1 Methylibium sp.
AGATTTTTCTGGACACCGAAACCACCGGGCTGGGCGCCGAGGCGGGCGACCGCATCATCGAGATCGGGTGTGTGGAGATGCTCGACAGGCGGCTCACGGGCAACAACCTGCATTTCTACCTGAACCCGGAGCGACCCAACAGCGAAGGCGCCTTCAACATCCACGGCCTGAGCGACGCGTTTCTCGCCGACAAGCCGCTGTTCGCGGCGATTGCCGATGAGATGCTGGAGTACCTGGCGGGCGCCGAGATCATCATCCACAACGCCGCCTTCGACATGGGCTTCTTGAACCAGGAACTCAAGCGCATCGGCCGCCCGAAGTTCGGGGGCTTTGTCGCCCAGGTCACCGACAGCTTGCTGATGGCCCGCGAAATGTTTCCAGGCAAGGCGAACTCACTGGACGCGTTGTGCAGGCGCCTCGAGGTTGACAACTCGAATCGCGAATTGCATGGCGCGCTGCTGGACGCCGGGCTGCTGGCCGAGGTTTACATCCGCATGACGCGCGGCCAGGAGGCGCTGGTGATTGATGCGGATGAGTCCACATCGTCCGCGCTTGGGATTGAAGCCGTTGATTTCAGCCAGCTCGATCTGTGCGTGATCGAGGCCAATGATGCGGAGATCGCCGCCCATGCGCTCGTGCTGGCCGAGCTCGACACGGCGAGCGGCGGCAAGGCAGTCTGGCGGGTGGCGACATAGCCTTGTGCCATAATTCATCGCTGTTTGCGAGACGCCAAACAGCCCCATTCGGGTGGTTAGCTCAGCGGTAGAGCACTGCCTTCACACGGCAGGGGTCGCAGGTTCAAAACCTGCACCACCCACCAACAACAACTACAAAAATTGCTAATCTGGCGGCACCTTCGGGTGCCGTTTTCCTTGGCGGTTGGGTAGAAGCGGGGCGAGGCTGGGAGGGGACGCTGTCCATGCACACCTGATCGCCGGATTCCAAACGGTCCAGCGTCGCGGATCGCGGCATGCGGTCTCACTCGGCGTCGGTGCTTGTATCGTTTTCCAGAGCGAGAGTGGTCACCGACAACGCGCTGCGCCCGAAACTGCGCCCCTTCACCGAGTCGTTGTCCGTTCATGACGGAGCCCACCCCACACAAGCTGCGCTTCGACATCCAAAACGACCGACCGTCCACAGGAGTATGGAGATTGGCGAACCCACACCACACCGCAGCAAGCCCAACGTTGCGGATGCCCTGCGTGCAAGCTCCGCGGGTCCGGCGCGGCTTGGTCACAACGCGAACTGGACGAGCCTCGGCCTGCCCCGCGGACCGGGGCTGAGACAATACCGGCATGACCGATTGGCTGATGCCTGCGCTTCTGGCGTTGATGGCGCTCACGTTGATATTGCTGCTGTGGTTGATCTTCCGGCGTGCCGACACCTCCGAGCTGAAGGCGCTCGGCGATGCGTTGCAGGA
The DNA here is from genome assembly GCA_031378125.1 of Methylibium sp. Classification (GTDB taxonomy): domain Bacteria; phylum Pseudomonadota; class Gammaproteobacteria; order Burkholderiales; family Burkholderiaceae_C; genus LGRD01. The sequence continues at coordinate 1,421 of JANNDW010000133.1, forward strand.
GTCGTCTCGCGGCCACACCGAGCGGCTCGAACGTGAATTGCGCGGCGAAGTGCAGGCCAGCGCACGCGGCTCGCGCCAGGAGCTGGCGTCGACGCTGACGCTGTTCCAGCAGACCTTGCTGAACCAGTCGGGCGACGTGGCACGCACGCAGAACGAACAGATCGATTCGTTCCGGACCCAGCTGGCCGCCATGCAGCAGGCGGTGTCGCAGGCTTTGCAAACCGCCACCACCGCTTTGGCACAGCAAAGCCAGGCCGGGCGCGATGCGCAGGACGCGGCGTTGAAGCGCCAGGCCGAGGCCAGTGCCCAGGCCCTGCAGCGCTTTGGCGACACCTTGAACGAGCAGCTGCGAACCCTCTCGGACGCTAACGAGCGCCGCCTTGCCGAGGTGCGCGCGACCGTGGAGGAAAAGCTCAGCGCGCTGCAGCAAGGCAACGAGCTCAAGCTGGAGCAGATGCGCGCTACGGTGGATGAAAAGCTGCACGCCACGCTGGAGCAGCGGCTGGGTGAAAGCTTCAAGCAGGTGGCCGACCGGCTCGACCAGGTGCACCGGGGACTGGGCGAAATGCAGCTGCTGGCCAAGGACGTGGGGTCTTTGAACCGGGTGCTCACCAACGTCAAGATCCGCGGCGTCTTCGGCGAGGTGCAGCTCGCAGGATTGCTCGAACAGGTGTTCACGCCGGACCAATACGCCACCAACGTGGAGACCGTGCCCGGCAGCGGCGCGCGGGTCGAGTTCGCCATCAAGCTGCCCGGCCGGCGCGACGATGGCGTGCCGCTGTGGCTGCCGATCGATGCGAAGTTTCCACGTGAGGACTACGAGCGCTTGCTGGATGCGCAGGAGCGCGCCGACGCACCGGGCGCTGAAAGCGCGGGCAAGGCCATCGAGCAGCGTCTGCGCTCGGAGGCGAAGACCATCCACGACAAATACGTCGCACCGCCCCACACCACGGAGTTCGCAATTCTGTTCGTGCCCACCGAGGGCCTGTATGCCGAGGCCTTGCGCCGGCCCGGTTTGATGGAAGCGTTGCAACGCGAATACCGCGTCACGCTGGCCGGGCCGACCACGCTGCTGGCCACGCTCAACAGCCTGCAGATGGGGTTTCGAACCCTGGCGCTGGAGAAGCGCAGTTCCGAGGTCTGGGAAGTGCTGGGCGCGGTGAAGACCGAGTTCGGCAAGTTCGGCGAGGTGCTGGCCCGGACCAAGAAGAAGCTCGATGAGGCCAGCAGCACCATCGAAGCCGCGCAGACCCGAACCAACGTGATGACGCGCAAGCTCAAGGCCGTTGAAGGTCTGTCGGACGCGCGAACACAGGTGCTGTTGCCCGGCGCGCAGGCCGATGCCGCCGACGAAGAAAGCGCCTGAGGTGAGCATTGCATCGGCAACGCCACGCCTGGGGCTGACACGCGCACTGCTGGCACTCATCATCGGCCAGGTCGGCCTGCATTCCTGCATGGCCGGCATTCGCATGGCCGCGCCCTTGCAGGCATTGCGCCAGGGCCACGCCGAATGGGCGGTGGGGGTGCTGATGGGTTTGTTCGCGGCCGCGCCCATCGTGCTGGCCTTGCAGGCCGGGCGGATGGCCGATCGCTACGGCTACCACCGGCCGATGCGGATTGCGGTGGCGCTGACGGTGCTGGGCGGCTTGATGGCGGTGCTGTCCACGTGGACGGGCCGCGGCTCATTCTTCGTGATGTGCGGGGCGGCCAGCCTGGCAGGGGCCGGTGCGAACTTCGGGATGATCGCGATTCAGCGCACCGCGAGCCGCACCGCCGTCGATGCCACCGAACTCAAACGCGTTTTCAGCTGGCTGGGGGTGGCGCCCGCCCTTTCCAACGCGGTGGGGCCGGTGCTGGCGGGGGCCTTGATCGACCTGGGCGGGTTTCGCAGCGCCTTCATCGCGCTGATGCTGCTGCCCTTGGTGAGCCTGTGGTGGGCCAGGCGGGTGCCGGTGGAAGTACCGGTGCAGCCCGCCGGCCGCGACCGCCAGAACGGTTCATGGGATCTGCTCAAGGCCCCCGGTCTGCGGCGCTTGCTGCTGGTCAACTGGCTGCTCTCGTCCAGCTGGGATGTGCACGCCTTCGTGGTGCCGATCCTGGGGCATGAACGTGGCTTCAGCGCGTCGGCCATCGGCCTGGTGCTGGGGGCCTTCGCGATCTCGGTAACCGCAATCCGGCTGGTGATTCCAGGGCTGGCGCACCGGCTGCGCGAATCGACCGTGCTGGCAGGGGCGATGTTGTGGGCGGCGGCAGTGTTTGTCGTCTACCCGATGGTGCACACGGCCTGGCTGATGATGGCCTGCGCGGTCGCGCTGGGCGTGGCGTTGGGCGCGGTGCAGCCGATGATCATGAGCACCTTGCACCAGATCACGCCGCATCAACGTCACGGCGAGGCGATTGCATTGCGCTCGATGACCATCAACATTTCCAGCGCCGCGATGCCGCTGATGTTTGGCCTGGCCGGTGCTGCGGTGGGTGCGGCCACGCTGTTCTGGGTGATGGCGGCCGCGCTGGGCGCGGGCAGCCTTCAGGCCCGCAGGATCAGCCGCGGGCCCGCAGCGCAAGAACTCAGAACTTGATGCCTCCCGGCGGTGGCGCGGGCGCGACCGGTGCGCGCTCGGGTTCGACACGCGCGGTCTGCCGCGACGCAGGGGGTGCTGCCGTGGCAGCTTCACGCCGCTCGGTCAGCGGCGCGGCGGCGGGGTACTGGTAATTGGCCGGCAGGCGAGACTCGCGTGGGTAACCCGCCGCGTCGAGATAAGAGTTCCACAACTCGGCGGACAGCCCGCGCAGGGTTTGTGCGCCCAGCGTCAAGGTGGGGGCGTCGCGTGCGCCGGTCAGCCGTTCCAGCGCCTCGCTGTCTTCGGCGCTCACGACCTGCTTTTCGCTGAAAGGCACACCGCGCTGGCGCAGCAATTTGCGCGCGCTGTCGCAGGGTTCGCAGGCACCGGAATTGACGTACAGCGTTGCCGGGTAACGTGACGTGGCCTGGCGCAATTCCTGGGGCAAGGCAAGCTCGGCGGCGACCGGCGTGGTGCGGGCGCCGATCGCCGTGGCCTTGCCGTCGGCAGGCGTGGGCGCCCGGTCGGTGTAGGTGACCTTGCCGTCCGGTCCAACCACCTTGTACTGCGCATGGGCAGGCGCCACCACGAGCATGGCCACCAGCGGCGCCCAACGCAAAAGCTTCAGCGTTGTCAATGGCAGGGGAGTGCAGCGTGTCATGGAGTCTCCGAAACGAACGGCATGGGCGAATCTAACCCACAGCCCGGCGGGGTTCAAGGCACATTTGCCGGGTTGGCCGGGGAAAGCCCTTGGTGGCGCAACAGCGCGTCGATACGGGGTTCGCGGCCACGGAAGGCTTTGAAACTGTCCATCGCACTTCGGCTGCCGCCGGCTTCCAGCACGCTTTGGCGGTAGCGCCGGCCGGTGTCGACGTTGAGCACCCCGCCGGCATGGGCCGACTCTTCAAACGCGCTCCACGCGTCCGCAGCCAGCACTTCGGCCCACTTGTAGCTGTAGTAACCGGCCGAGTAACCGCCCGCGAAGATGTGCGAGAAACTGTGCAGAAAGCGGTTGAAGGCGGGTGGTTGAATGACGGCAACCTGGCTGCGCACGTCGTCCACCAGGCGCTGGATGTCAGCCTCGCTGCCCGGCTCGGCGTGCAGCCGCATGTCGACCAGCGAAAACTCCACCTGGCGCATCGTCGCCAGGCCGCTGTGGAAATTTTTCGCCGCCAACATGCGGTCGAACAGCGCGCGCGGCAGCGGCTCGCCCGTTTCGACATGGGCCGAGAGGTGTTTCACGACGTCCCACTCCCAGCAGAAGTTTTCCATGAACTGGCTGGGCAGTTCGACCGCGTCCCATTCGACGCCCGAAATGCCCGAGACGCCGATGTCGTCGACTTGCGTCAGCATGTGGTGCAGGCCGTGGCCGAACTCGTGGAACAAGGTGGTCACATCGTCGTGGGTGAGCAAGGCCGGCTGGCCCTCGGCAGGGGGCGCGAAATTGCACACCAGG
>JANNDW010000104.1:0-2050 GCA_031378125.1 Methylibium sp.
GCTGATGCCCATGGCTTGCATGGCCTTGGGCATCTCGCCCGGGTCCAGCCCGCCCAGGCGGGCCAGCGCGTTGATCATCGGCTGCTTGCGGCCGACCAGCTGCGCCGAGCCGGCGTCGGCGCGGAATTCGCGCTGGCGCGAAAACCAGGCCACGATGATGGCCGCCAGCACCCCCAGCACCAGGTCCATCACCACCGTGGTGATCAGGTAGCCGATGCCCGGGCGGTCGCTGTTGTTGCGCAGGATGATCTTGTCGACCGCATAGCCGATGACGCGCGACAGGAACACCACGAAGGTGTTCATCACGCCCTGGATCAAGGTCATCGTCACCATGTCGCCATTCGCCACGTGGGCGACTTCGTGGCCGATCACGGCTTCGACTTCTTCACGTGTCATCGATTGCAGCAAACCGCTGGACACCGCCACCAGCGCCGAGTTCTTGAACGCGCCGGTGGCAAAGGCATTCGGCGCGCCTTCGAAGATCGCCACTTCGGGCATGCCGATGCCGGCCTTGTCGGCAAAGCGGCGCACGGTTTCGACCAGCCACGCATGGGTGGCGTCGCCGGAGCCGTTGATCACCTGCGCGCCCGTCGTCCACTTGGCCATGGGCTTGCTGATCAGCAGCGAGATGATGGCGCCGCCAAAACCCATCAGCGCGGCAAAGCCCAGCAGCGAACCCAGGTTCAAACCGTTGGCGGTCAGGAAGCGGTTCAAGCCCAGCACGTTCGCGGCGATGCCCAGCACCAGCATCACGGCAAGGTTGGTCATCAAAAACAAGAAGATGCGTTTCATTTCCGTCCTTGAAAGAAAAAGGGAATCACTCCAGCCGCCATATTAGGGATGATTGGCAGAATTCAAAGGGCGCCGGCTTTGAGACGCGCTGGCACCGGCCTGAACACGCTGGCATCGGCGTAAAACCCGGGCTCGCGGTTCGCCTCCCACCAGAGCGGCACGCCAAGCACCGGCAAAGGCAAACAGGTTCTTTCGGCCAGCGCCGCCAGGTTCAGCGTCCGCACCAAACAGGCTTGCGCGTCCACGCCTTCGGGCACGGCCCACACATGCGCGGTGATGGCCTTGCGCGGCTGGGTGAGTTTTTCCAGCAGCGCGTGGCCGAACAAGATGGGCTGGGCCCGCTGCCACGCGGCGCGGTGCTCGACGAACAGCGCCGGCCAATCGCGCCGCCGCAACGCATCCACCAGCACAGCGGGCGCTTGCCACCACGCACCGTTTTCGTCGAACAAGGTCAGCGCATCCCGCGCCGCACCGCGGGTGGGGCCGACGCCGCCGCACGCGATGGCCTGCGCCTGCAGCGCATTGAGATGCCGCTTGAGCGGCCCGAACTTCAACCACACCAGGCCATTGAACAGGTCGTGCGGGCTGTCGCGCGTGGGCACGCAGGCCGTGCGGGCGATGAAGGTTTCGTAGGCCTCGCCGCCGGGTAACTCGGTCTGCGCGACAAAGCGCAGCAGGCGCTCTTCCGGCATCACGACCGGCCTTGATTGAAGCGCCGTGTTCAGCGCCTGCGGTACCGGGCACCCGGCCACCACATCGAGCGCCACGCCGCGGCCGCATGCGCGGTAGGGGGCCAGCCACGGCATCGGCAGCGGGCCGGTACCGGCCAGCCCCGCACAGGCGGCGGCCAGGGTCGTCACACCACGCGCGGGCCGACGTACTGCACCTTGTTGGGCTGCCGCTCGGGCGTCAACGCAAAGTGAGCCGGGTATTTCTTGAACAGACGCGTCGACGTGGCGGACCTGGCCAGCAACTTCTCGGTGCGCAACTGTTCGGCGGCGATGCCGAGCTCGAGCTTGCCGCCGCGCCACAGTTCGGGCACGGCGGCGAGGATGCGCGCCACGTCGTCCGGCAGCAGCGACACTGGCCGCGATGTGGCGGGTGCGCGTGCCGCAACCGGTGCCGAAGCCGGGGCCGGAGCCGGGGCCCGGGCTCGCTGGGCCGCTGCGGAAGGTGGCGGCCGCCTCTGGGCGGGCTCGGCCATGCGCGCCGCCGAGCGTGCGGGTGCAAGGGCCGGTGCCGCCGCGGCCGCCGCGGC
>JANNDW010000236.1:0-11489 GCA_031378125.1 Methylibium sp.
CGGCCCGCCACGCTGCGTAGCGAAGCGCCTGCATGATGTCCTCACGGTCGAGATACGGATAGTCGGCGAGGACCTCTTCGACGCTGTGGCCCGCCCCGATCTGGCCGACGACCATGCTCACTGTCACGCGCATGCCGCGAATGCAGGCCTTGCCGCCCATGACCTCGGGCTGCTGGGTGATGCGATCCAGACTGGTCATGATCATCTCCTTGGAAAAGTCTTTCCACCGAAACCAATATGCCACACGGATCTCAATCAGCCCCGGCAGCCTCTACTTCACCTGTTGAATGGTCTCGCCCTTCAACAGCCCCATGTCGCGAATGTTGTGGCGCCGCCGCTTCCAGCCCGCGAACGTGCGGCGGATGTTGCCCAGCGAGATCATGTAGTAGATGCCCTTGAACGCTTTCAGCGACGCCCAGTACGGCGTCTTGCCGTAGAGGTCGCCGGCCAGCAGCGACATCAGCGCTTCTTTCACGCGCAGCGGGTTGGCCGGGTACATGAACATCTCGCGGATGGTCGGGTTGGTCACGCGGTAGATGAACCATGAATACTCGCGCGGGCCTTTGCGCATGGTCTTCTCGAACACCTTGCGGGCGCGCGCGGCTTCGGCCGGCCGGTCCAGGTGGGTGGCCACCACCTCGGCACCATCGAAGGCGCTGTGCATGGCCAGGTACACACCCGACGAGAACATCGGGTCGATGAAGGCGAAGGCGTCGCCCAGAAGCAGATAGCGCTCACCGGTGCAGTGGCGGCTGTTGTAGGAGAAGTTGCCGGTGGCGTGCACCGCGTCTTCAACCAGGGTGGCATGTTCCAGCCGGCGCGCCAGCTCAGGGCACAACGCGATGGTGTCGTGGAAGAATTCCTTCAGCGGCTTGTCGCGCGACTTCAGGTAGTAAGGCCAGCACACGGCCCCCACGCTGGTGGTGCCGTCGGCCAGCGGAATGAACCAGAACCAGCCGTGCGCAAACCAGCAGATGCTGATGTTGCCTTCCTTCTTTCCGGGCAGCCGCTCGGCGTTGGTGAAGTGGCCGAACAGCGCCGAGCTGTTGTGCTCGGGGTTCTTGTCCTTGATGCGGAACTTGTTGGCCAACAGCGTGTCGCGGCCGGACGCGTCGACGACAAAGCGCGCGCGCCAGCGGCGTTGTGTCTTGCCGCCCGCCGCGTCGTCGAGCTCGGTCTGCACAGTGGCGCCTTGGTCGTCGAAGGCCACATCGCGCACGCGGCAGCCCTCCAGCGTGCGGGCGCCGCGCATGGCGGCATTGCGGAACAGAATTTCGTCGAGGTCGGAGCGGCGAACCTGCCATGAATACGGCATGGTCTTGTCCCAGGCGTCGGCAAACTCCACGTAGGCGCGGTGTTCGTGTTCGGGCGAGACGAATTCGATGCCCCACTTGGGCATGCCGATCCTTTCGACCTGCTCGCGCACGCCGAGCCGCTCGAACAGGCCCACATTGGCCGGCAACAGCGACTCGCCGATGTGAAAGCGCGGGTGCTGGGCCTTTTCCAGCAGCACCACGTCGCGCCCCTGCTGGGCCAGCAAGGCCGCGATGGTGGAGCCGGCCGGGCCGCCGCCGATGACGAGCACGTCGCAGGTCTCGGTGGGTGTGTCGACGATGTCTTTGGGGAGGTCTTGCAGGTTCATGGGGCTGCGGCGCGTTGACGAGTGGGGTGATTTTGCCCCACTGGCCCGGCGCTCGCACAGCGCCTGGGGCCCGTGCCCGCTACGGCCTGGTGCAGGCTCCGACCGGCCGAGCGGTGACACGCTGGTAGAAGGTCATGTTCTTGCCTCCCAGCCGCACGTTCAGCGTGCCGCTGATGCGGTCGGGCCCGAGCTGCCACTGCGCTCCGCCGCTGGTTCCGTGGCCTCCGTCGCAGACCAGTCCGTAGCTGGCCGCGTCGGCCTGGTGGCTGAGCTTTTCAAGCCTGCAATCCTGCAGCGACACGTCCTTCAGCATCCAGAACGCGGCGGACAGATCCTGCAGATTCATGCAGCGCTGTTCCTTGACCACCGCATATCGCAAGTTGAACTCGAGGTGAGGCATTCCGGTTTCGGTGCTCATCTCGTAAAGTTGCGACGCTGGCGTCTCTGTTGCGCGAGCGTTCGAACACAAGGCGCCGAGCATGCACAGCCCGAAGAGGCTTTCCCGCCAGCTGCGATTGAGCGCAGAGATATTTCGCATGGGCATGAACATCAAGCCGCCTTTCGAAACGTCAGGTTGATGCGCTGCTCGCCCAGCAGCGCGTGCTGGCCGGCTTTTAGCGGCAGCACGCCGTGGAACGCCAAGCGGGCGGGCCCGCCCCACACCACCACGTCGCCGTGGGTCAATGGCACACGTTCGGCCTTGTCCGCCCGACGTGGGCCGCCGAACAGGAACACGGCCGGCAGGCCCAGCGAGACCGAGACGATGGGCGCGCCGAAGTCGCGTTCATCCTTGTCTTGATGCAGCGACAAGCGGGTGCCGGGCTCGTAGCGATTGACCAGGCAGGCGTCGGGCACGAAGTTCTGGAAGCCGGCCTGCGCGGCAGCGTTTGCGGCCAGTGTCACGAACAACGTGGGCATGCTCGGCCAGCGCGAACCGCTTTGCGGGTCGACGCTGTCGTAGCGATAGCCGTGGGAGTCGGCGACCCAACCGAGCGAACCACAGTTCGTCATTGCCACCGACATGCGCAGGCCGCCCGGCGTGACCATGCGGCGCAGCGGCGCTTCCGCGACCACCTCGTGCACACCCGCCAACAAGTCCGCTGCGAGCGGCGCAGCAAAGCCGCGCAACACCACAGCGCCTGGCGCGAGGGGCTGTAGCCACGGCTCGGTCGTTTCCGTTGCCTCGAAAAGTTCCAGGTTCATTCGGTCCTTCTTGTTCAGGCCGCAGCGGGAAAGAGGGAGCCGCCGCCGGATGCGATCATCGGCACCATGGACACAGAAACTCACGTGCAACGCCACCCCGCCCGGCGCCTGGGGTTGGCGCTGACGCCGCAGACCCGAGTCTTCGCGGCGTTTTTTCTGTACTCGTTCAGCATGGGTGGCATCTTCCCCCGCCTGGGCGACCTGCAGCGTTCGATGGGCATCCAGGAAGGTGCGCTTGGACTGGCGCTGATCGGCACGGCGGTCGGCACCTTGATCTCGCTGACCTTCGCCAGCCGCATTCTGGACCGCATCGGCTACCGGCCTGCGCTGCTCGCCTTCACGCCCGCGCTGGCCTTGCTGTATGCCGTTGCCTCGCTGGCGAGCGGGCCAATGATGCTGTTCATTGCGCTGGTTCCCGCCGGCCTGTGCATCGGCGCCATCGAGGTCATCGTCAACCTGGAAGCCGATCGTGTCGAACATCAAACCGGCAGGCGCATCATGAACCGGGCGCACGCGTTCTGGAGCATCGGGTTTTTCAGCGCCGGCTTGCTGGGTGCGCTGCTGTCGCAGGCCGGCATCACGCCACAGATGCAGCTTTTGTTGACGGTCCCGGTCGTCGCCCTGGGCACGTTGGTGCTGCTGGGCCGCTACGAAGCGGCGCCGCACCGCAGCGGCGCCAACACCGACATAGCAGCCCGCTTCGCGCGGCCGACGCTGGCCATTCTGGTGTTGGTGGCGGTCACGCTGTCGGCCCTGGTGCTGGAAGGCGCAGGCGCCGAATGGTCGGCCATCTACATGCGCGATGTGTTCGGCGCCGCACCCTTCGTCGCCGGGTCGGCGGTGGCCATCGGCGCGTTGACCCAGGCCGTCACCCGCTTCTTTGCCGACCGTTATGTCGAGCGCTACAGCCCCGTGGTGGTGGCGCGCACGCTGTTGTTCATTCTCGGCGCGGGCGCGCTGGTGGTGTTTGCCGCACCGAGCAGCGCGGCCGCGCTGATCGGCTTTGGCATGATGGGCATCGGCACCAGCGCCATCTTTCCGCTGGCCATGTCGGCCGCGGCACAGCGCACCGACCGGCCGGCGGCAACCAACGTGGCGGCGCTGGCGCAGATCTCGTTCGTCGCGTTTTTGCTCGGGCCGCCATTGCTGGGCTTTGTGGCCGAGCATTGGGGCATTCGCTGGTCGTTCGGGCTGGGCTTGCCGTTGGTGGGCCTGAGTGTTCTGGCCGCGGCGTCGTTGGGATCGCGGCCGATCAAGGGCGCTCTGGGCTGAACCGGGCGGCACCCGCCTTCACCGCGCGGCGCTCACGGCGTACTCAGCTCGGCCCCGCAAGTCTGGTGCCGCCCGCGCGCCTTGGCCAGGTACAGCTGCGCATCGGCCTCGCGCAGCAGCGCCGCCGCGCTGCCGGTCGCGTCGGCGCGTTTGCCGCACACGCCCAGGCTCACGGTGATCACCGGCGCCACCGGCGAGTCGGCGTGCGCGATCTGTTCGGCGAACACCTGCCGCCCAAGCTGCTGTGCGAGTGTCAGCGCGCCGGCCAGGCAGGTGTCGGGCAGCAGGCAGGCGAACTCTTCGCCGCCATAGCGGGCAAGCAGATCGCCGGGCCGCTTGAGATTGGCCTTGAGGGTGGCGGCCACGCGGCGCAGGCAGTCGTCGCCGGCCTGGTGGCCGTAGCGATCGTTGTAGCGTTTGAAGAAGTCCACATCCAGCAGCAGCACGCTCAGGGCCGTGCCGCTGCGTGCGGCCCGGCCCCACTCGGAAGCCAGCCGTTCGTCGAAGTAGCGCCGGTTGTGCACGCCGGTCAGGCCATCGATGTAGACCCAGCGGCGCAACAGGTCGGACTGCGCCTTCAGCAGCAGGTGCGTCTTCACGCGGGCCTGCACGATCTTGGAGTTGATCGGCTTGGAAATGAAGTCCACGGCGCCGGCGTCGAGCCCGCGGGTTTCGGCCGCCTCGTCGCTGTGCGCGGTGACGAAGATCACCGGGATGTCGCGCGTTGCGGCGTCGGCCTTCAGGCGGCGGCAGACCTCGTAGCCGTCCATGCCGGGCATCACCACGTCCAGCAGCACCAGGTCGGGCTGCTGGGCTGCGCACACGGCCAGCGCCTGCTCGCCGCCGGTGGCCATGAGCACCTGGTGGTTGGCAGAGAACGACTGGTAGAGCGCCTGCACGTTGATCGGCTGGTCGTCCACCACCAGCAGCCGCGGCCGGCGCTGCGGCTGGCTCGATGGGTCGGCAAGCAAGTCCATTTCGATCGGCGACACGACAGGCGGCTCGACGGGAGGCAGCGCATTCATCCGGGCTGGCTCTGGATGAGCTTCTTGCACAGGCGCAGCGCGGATTCGAAGTCGAGCGCGCCGATGGCCCCGTCGATAGGCTGCAGCTGGTCGCCCAAGGCGCCGCCAAACCGCCGCTGCATCTCTGCCATCGTGTCCGTCGCTGCCATGTCGGCATTTTGCAGTTGTTCGGCCATCGCTCGCAATATCGTTACGAGGGCGGTGCCGTCGAACGCCGTCGGCGGCGCCGTATTCGCCTTTTCAGCAGCCTGCAGCGCCTGCAGCAGCGTGGCCAGGCCGGGGCTGGCGGCGCTGATCGCAGCGCAAGCCCGCTGCGCCAGCGCGGCGGCCTTGGCCGGCGTGGGGCCGGCGGCCAGTTGCTGTTCCCCTTGCGCCGCCTCGGCCGCGAGCGCCATCGCGCCCAGCGTCGCGGCCAGGCCCTTGAGCGTGTGGAGCAGGCGTGCGGCGGGCACCGCTTGGCCCTGGGCGATGTGGGCCTGCAGCTGTTGCGGCAGGCCGGCCAGGTCTCGGGCGAAGCTGTGCAACATGCGCTGATACACGCCCACCTGGCCACCGAGCCGGTTCAGCGCAGCCCGGATGTCCACGCCCGCGGCGCTGGCGGCTTGGCTCACCGCGGTGGGCAGCGACAGGCCGGCCACGCTGGCGCTGTCTTGCGCTGCGTCCGTCCGGCCGGCCTGCTTGCACAACACGCGCACCAGGTGGTCCAGGTCGAAGGGCTTGCCGACGTGGTCGTTCATGCCCGCGGCCAAAGTGGCCGCGCGGTCGGAGGCCATGGCGTTGGCGGTCATCGCCACGATCGGCAGGGTCTGCATCCCCAGGTCCATGCGAATCCGGCTGGTGGCGGTAAAGCCGTCCATCACCGGCATCTGCAGGTCCATCAGCACGACATCGAAAGGCGGCGCGGCAGCGGCCACCGCCTCGACCGCCTGCTGGCCGTGATGGGCAAGCTGCACGATCGCGCCTTCGTGCTCCAGCAGTTCGCGCGCCACCTGCTGGTTGTTGAGATTGTCTTCCGCGACGAGCAGGCGCATGCCGGCCAGCCGCTGGACAGGGGGCAAGGCGCGCTGCGCCGAAGGGTGCGGGTGGGCGCGCGCGTTGCGTGCGTCGACCACGGCGTCGAGCAGCATGGCCGCGGTGATCGGCTTGACCAGAAAGCCGTCCAGCAGCGCCTGTTCGGCCTCACTGCGCTGCCCCAGCATGTCCGGGCCATGGGCGGTGACCATCACGACCACCGGTGCACCGCCGGCCAGGCCGAGGTCGCGGATCCGCTGACTCGTTTGCCAGCCGTCCAGCCCAGGCATCTGCCAGTCGATGAACACCGCCTGGCAGGCCACGCCCCGCTGCGCGCGGGCCTGAAGCAGTGCCAGCGCGGCCTCGCCGGTGTCGGCCACGTCCACCTCCCAGCCGAGCGACTGGCCCGCGCGTTGCAGCACGTCGCGCGCGGTCGGGTTGTCGTCCACCACCAAGGCGCGCAGGGGCAGGGGCGGTGCGGCTGCGGCCGGCTCGTCGTCCCCGGCCTCGACCGCCAGCGGCAACGGCAGCGCCAGCGGCAACGAGATGCGAAAGTGGAATCGGCTGCCCTGCCCGAGCACGCTGTCGAGCTGGAGCTCGCCGCCCATCAAGGCCACCATGCGCTGGCTGATGGCCACGCCCAGGCCGGTGCCCCCGAAGCGGCGAGTGGTGGAAGCCTCGGCCTGCGTGAAGCCGCTGAAGATGCGCGCCTGGTTTTCCGGTGCGATGCCAATGCCGGTGTCGCGCACCGCGATCTCCAGCGTGACGGCCGCGGCATCCCGCCCGACCACCGCCACCGACACCACCACCTCGCCTTCGGAGGTGAACTTGATGGCGTTGCCGCCCAGGTTGATCAGCACCTGTTGCAGGCGCATGGCGTCGCCCACCAGGTGGCGCGGCAGCGCCGGGTCGATGTCGAACAGCACCTCCACGCTCTTGCGGCCCACGCTGGCCGAGAGAATGACCGACAGGTCGTGCAGCAGCTGGTCAAAGCGGAACGGGTGCGGGTCGAGCGCCATCTTGCCGGCCTCGGCCTTGGAAAAATCCAGGATGTCGTTGAGCAGGCCCAGCAGCGAGCGCGCGGCGCCTTCGGACTTGGTCGCATAGTCGGCCTGGCGCGGCGTGAGCTTGGTCTTGCGCAACAGCGCGAGCATGCCGACGATGGCATTCATCGGCGTGCGGATCTCGTGGCTCATGTTGGCCAGGAACTGGCTCTTCGCCAGCGAGGCTTCCTGGGCCGCCTCGGTGGCGCGCACCAGCTCGGTGATGTCGACACGGAAGCCGACGGTGTGCCCGCTGGGCATCTGGCGTTCGACGATGCGCAACGTGCGCCCGTCGCCGAGCCGTTGGCGCAACTGCGATGACGGCTGGCGGTGGATCACCAGCCGCTCGGCCACCCAGTCGTCAACGCGCCCGCTTGCCTCGGCGTACTGGCCGCGCTCGGCGCCGGCGCGGACGATCTGCTCAAAGCGGTTGCCCGGCACCATCATGTCGGCGCACAGCGGGTACAGGTCGCGGTAGCGCTGGTTGCACAGCAGCAACCGGTCGTCCGCATCGAACAGCGCGAAGGCGTCGTCCAGCGCGTCGATCGAGCCGCGCAGCAGCGCGCCGGCGCGTTGGACTTCGGCCTCGGCGTTGTGGCGCGCGCTGGCGTCGGTGTAGGTCGTCACAAAGCCGCCGCCCGGCATCGGACCACCGCGGATCTCGAGGCGTGTTCCGTCGGGTCGCATCCGCTCAAACTGATGCGGCAGCGTCGCCAGCCGCACCCGGGCGATGATGGCTTGCACCGTGGCGTCGATGTTCTCGTGGCCGTACTCGCCGCGTGCGGCGTTGAAATGGATGATGTCCTCGAATTGCGTGCCGGGGCCGTCGAACAGGGAATTCGGCAGGTCGAGCAGCCGCCTGAACTCCCGGTTGGCCGTCACGAGTCGCAGGTCGGCGTCGAACACGCTCAGCCCGCAGGGCAGGTTCTCGATCACGCTGGTCACGAGCTCGTTGGTGCGGCGCAGTTGCGCCTCCATCGCGCGCCGCGCCGTGATGTCTTGCAGCGCGCCGACGATCCGCACAGGCTTGCCGTCCACGCACTCGACCTCGCCGACCGCGCGCACCCAGATCGCGCGGCCCTTGGCGGTGATCATCGGCAGCTCGATGTCGACGCCCTCGCCGGTGGCGACGCAATGCCGAAACGCCTGGTCGACGGCGGGCCGCGCCTCGGCGGGGTAATAGTGCAGGTCCTCCTCGATCGTGGGCTGGTGGCCGGGCTCACGATCATGGATACGGCAGGTCTGGTCGGTCCACAGGATGGCCCGCGTCGCGAGATCCAGCGCCCAGCCGCCCACGCCGGCGATGCGCCCGGTCTGGTCGAGAAAAGCCTGGCTGGCGCGCAGCGCGGCTTCGGCCAGCTTGCGCTCGGTGATGTCCATGTGCGTGCCCGCCATCCAGCGCGGACTGCCGTCGTCGCCGCGGCTGAAGAGCTTGCCGCGGTCGAGCACCCAGACCCAGTGGCCGTCCTTGTGGCGCATGCGGATCTCGCATTCGTAGGCGGGCAGCTCGCCCTGGAAATGCCGGGCCTGCAGCGCCGTCGAACGGCTCTGGTCGCCCGGATGGGCCAGCAAATCCCACCTCTCCAGCGTCATCGGGCCCAGCTCGTCCAGCGTGTAGCCGATGATCTGGGCCCAGCGTTCGTTGAAGTGGGTCTCGCCGGTCGCGACGTTCCACTCCCAGGTGCCCACGTTGGTGCCTTCGATGATGTTGGCCAGCACGCGCCGCTGGCGGGCCAGTTCGCGCTCGGCGCGCTTGCGATCGGTGATGTCCGACTGAATCGCCATGAAGCCGGTCAGCGCGCCGCGCTCGTCATGCAGCGGCTGGACCTCAAGCTCGATCCAGTACGCCCGCCCGTCCTTGCTTCGGTTGAGCAGCTCGCCGCTGAAGGCCTGGCTGGCATCCAGCGCCACGCGAAAGCGCTGCACGGTGCGCGGGTCGGTGGCGTCGAACTGCAGCAGCTGCCCCGCGGAGCGCCCGATCGCCTCGGCGGCCGCGTATCCGGTGATGCGCTCGAACCCGTCGTTCACCCACGTGATGCGGCGCGCGGCATCGGTGATAACCACCGCGTTGGAGGTTCTCCGGGCGACGATGGCCAGCCGGTCCAGGTCGGCCGTCATGCGCCGCGCCATGGCTTCGGCGCGGCGGCGGCCGGAGCCTTGCTGCCACAGCAGCGCCGCCAGCAAGGCGCTGACCAGCGTGCCGCCACCGAACACCCCCCACGGCGTCGAGTCGGTGGTGGCGGCCTCGAACCGCGGCGTGGCGCTGACCCGCAGCGTCAAGTCCCGGCCCGGCAACGAGAGCGCGCGGGTGGTGTGAAAGCCGCGCTCCAACACGGGTTCGCCACCCTCCGTCAGGCCGGCGTGTTGTCTGCCGGCGTCGTAGACCAGGCTGCCCTCAGGCGTGCCGAGGGCGGCATCGAAGAGCTGGAAATCCACCTGCCGGGCCGCCACGTCGGGCACCCCGCCGAGCAGTTCCGCGATGACGATGGGCGCATACAGCAGGCCGACCAGCGACGCCCGGCGCTCGGCAACGGTGGAAGGGCGGGCGCCTTTGGCGAACACCGGCACGTACAGCAGCGCGCCGGGCGTGCGGCGATCGTCCTGCACCAGCGTGATGGCAGCGGTCAGGGTCGGCTGGCCGGTGTCGACGGCACGCTGCGCCGCGTCGCGGCGGCGCGCCTCCGAGCCCACATCGAGCCCCTGGGCACCGGCATTGAGCGCCGCCGGCTCGAGGAATTTGATGACGTAAAGATCGTCATGGCCCGGGTCGTCGAGCTGGCGGATTGCGAACTGCGGCGCGTCGTCGGCCCTTTCGGCGGCGACGAAAGCGTCCAGATCCTTGCGCAAGACATGCTGGATGAAACCGAACCCCCGCACGCCTGGGAACTCGCGCGCAAGGTCGCGCGCTCTGACATGCGCGTGGAATTCCGCGCGCCGCACCTGCGGGCTGGCGGCATACATGGCCTTCACCCCGTTCAGGCCATAGATCGGCTGCCGAAAGCGCCGCGAGACCTCGTCCGACACCCGTTCCACGCTGCGCTGGAACTCCGCCTGGGCATGGGCCTCGATACCGTCTTGCAGCCACAGGCCGCCGGCCGCGGCGAAGCAAAGCCCGAGCAGGAACACGCCCGCCGGCAGGGCAGGTGCAGCGCGCCAGCGGTGTCTGAGCCAGGACATGTTCATGGAATCTGTTCGCGGCCGGACGCTGGCCGAATCTGGGCCTGCCCGGAGTGGGCATGGGCCACATTCTGCTCAGGGCGGCGGTGCGGCGATCTGGGGAAATGGCAGGCGATCACCGCCCTTGTCGGGCTGCGAGGCTGAGGCCCTTTTCACCCGCAATGCCGAAGCTTCTCCCCGGCTGCCTCCTCAGCGCCGCGCCAACACCCCCCGCAACGCCGCCCCCGTATGGCTGCGCTTGTTCAGCACCAGCCCCTCCGGCGCACTCTCCCCCACCAGCGCCCCGCCCTTCACACCGCCTTCGGGCCCCAGGTCGATGACCCAGTCGGCTTCGGCGATCACGTCCAGGTCGTGTTCGATCACCACCACGCTGTGGCCGCCATCGACCAGGCGGTGCAGCACGCGGATGAGCTTTTCCACGTCGGCCATGTGCAGGCCGACCGTCGGTTCGTCCAGCACGTACAGCGTGTGCGGCGCCTTGTTGCCGCGGCGCGTGATGTCGTCGCGCACCTTGGTGAGTTCGGTGACGAGCTTGATGCGCTGGGCTTCGCCGCCGCTGAGCGTGGGTGAGGGTTGGCCCAGGGTCAGGTAGCCCAGACCCACGTCTTTCATCAACTGCAGCGGGTGCGAGATGTTGGGCATGGCGGCGAAGAATTCGACGGCCTCGTCGATCTCCATCTTCAGCACGTCGCCGATGCTTCTTCCCCGCCAGCTGACGGCCAGCGTTTCGGCGTTGAAGCGGGCGCCGTGGCAGACCTCGCAGGGCACTTTCACGTCGGGCAAGAAGCTCATCGCGATGGTGCGCACGCCTTGCCCTTCGCAGCCGGGGCAGCGGCCTTCGCCGGTGTTGAAGCTGAAGCGCGCGGGCGCGTAGCCGCGGGCACGGGCTTCGAGCGTGTCGGCGAAAAGCTTGCGGATCACGTCCCAGAAGCCGATGTAGGTGGCGGGACAGGAGCGGGGGGTCTTGCCGATGGGGGTTTGGTCGACTTCGAGCACGCGGTCGATCGCTTCGTAGCCGCTGATGCTGTCGCAGCCGGCCCAGGCGGGGTGGGCGCCTTTGGCGATCGCGTCGCGGCCGGCCTTGGTGGCGCGCTGGGCGACGGCGGCGTGCACGTT